>JAKLKF010000007.1 GCA_023150805.1 Myxococcota bacterium
ATCGTCGGCCCCGACGAGGTCCCCGGCAACGGCGAGGACCTGGTCGACCTGACGGCGCTGGCGCCCGTGGCCAGCGACGGGCCCGAGCCCGCCCGCCACCTCTTCACCTGGGCCCGCGCCGCCGCCGGCGGCCCCGCGCGCCGCCTGCTGGCCGTCACCGGCCTGGGCGGCGCGCTCGGCGCCCCCTCGGCCCTGGCCGGCGTGGGCGGCCCGGCCGGCCTGCTCAAGACCGTCGCCCGCGAGCGCCCCGAGCTGCGGGTCCGCGTGGTCGACCTCGACCCGGCGCAGGACCCGGGCACCCTGGCCGGCCTGGTCGCCGACGAGCTGGCCGGCGCCACGGCCAGCGCCGCCGGCGAGGTCGAGGTCGGCTGGTCCGAGGGCCGCCGCCTGCGCCAGGTGCTGCGCGCGCGCCCGCTGCCCTCCGGCAAGCCGCTGCTCGAGCTGCCGCCCGAGGCGGTCGTGCTCATCACCGGCGGGGCCCGCGGCATCGCCGCCCGCGCCGCCCTGGCCCTGATGCAGCGGGGCCCCTGCCACCTGGAGCTGGTCGGCCGCAGCCCCCTGCCCGCCGCCCCCGCCGACCCGGCCCTCGCGGCCGCGCCGGACCGCAAGGCCCTGCGTGCCCTGCTGGTCGCCCGCGGTGGCCTGGGCCCCCGAGAGATCGAGGCCACCTGCGACCGCCTGCTCGCCGAGCGCGAGATCGCGGCCAACCTGGAGGCCCTGCGCGCCGCCGGGGCACAGGTGCGCTACCACGCCCTCGACGTGCGCGACGAGGAGGCCTTCGGCGGCCTGATCGACGCCCTGTACCAGGAGCACGGGCGCCTGGACGGCGTGGTGCACGCCGCCGGGGTGCTCGAGGACCGCCTGCTGGTCCACAAGACGCCGGAGTCCTTCGACCGGGTCTTCGACACCAAGGTCAAGGCCGCCCGGGTCATCGCCCGCAAGCTGCGGCCGGGCGCCGCCTTCGTCGTCTTCTTCGGCAGCGTCTCCGGCGTGCTCGGCAACAAGGGCCAGATCGACTACGCCGCCGCCAACGACGCGCTCGACAAGCTGGCCCGCACGCTCAACGGGCGGCTGGCCCGCCGCGTGGTGGCGATGGACTGGGGCCCCTGGGGCGGCGGCGGCATGGTCTCCGCCGAGCTGGAGCGCGAGTACGCCCGGCGCGGCATCGGGCTCATCGATCCCGCCGACGGCGCCCGCGCCTTCGTCGAGGAGCTGCTGCACGGCGACCCCTCGGAGGCGCAGGTGCTGTGGATGTGCGGGGCGCCCGAGAGCCTGTCTTGAGCCCGCAGCCGGCCGCGCCGCCCGTCGCCATCGTCGGGATGGCCTGCGTCTTCCCCGGGGCGCCCGACCTCGACGCCTACTGGCACAACCTGCGCGAGGGCGTCGACGCGATCACCACGGTCCCGCCCGCGCGCTGGGACCCCGTCTACTTCGACCCCGACAGCGCCGCGGCCGACCGCTTCTACTGCCGGCGCGGCGGCTTCGTCGACGGCCTGGTCGAGGTCGACGCCCTGGGCTTCGGCATCATGCCGGTCGCCGCCCGGGGGGCCGAGCCCGACCAGCTCGCCGCCCTGCAGCTCGCCTCCCGGGCCCTGGCCGACGCCGGCTACGGAGAGCGGGGCGACCGGGCCCTGCCCGCCGACCGGACCGGCGTCATCCTGGGCCGCGGCAACTACATCGGCGCCGGCATGACGCGCCTGGAGCAGCACGTCCGCACCGCCGAGCAGCTCGTCAGCGCCCTGCGCGACCTGGTGCCCGGCATCGACGACAAGCGCCTCTCCCAGGTCAAGGCCGAGTTCCAGTCGCGGCTGTCCGCCTACGGCCCCGACACGGCCATCGGCCTGGTGCCCAACCTGACGGCCTCGCGCATCGCCAACCGCCTGGACCTGGGCGGCCCGGCCTACACCGTCGACGCCGCCTGCGCCTCGGCCCTGCTCGCCGTCGAGCAGGCCATGACCGGCCTGCAGAGCGGGCGCCTGGACCTGTGCCTGGCCGGCGGCGTGCACCTCTCCCACGACGTCGCCTTCTGGTCCGTCTTCACCCAGCTCGGCGCGCTGTCCCGCGGCCAGCAGATCCGACCCTTCGACCGCCGCGCCGACGGCCTGCTCATCGGCGAGGGGCTGGGGCTGCTGGTGCTCAAGCGCCTGGCGGACGCCCGCCGCGACGACGACCGGATCTACGCCGTGCTGCACGGCGCTGGCGTGGCCAGCGACGGCCGCGGCGCCACCATCATGACCCCCAGCCTGGGCGGCCAGCGCCTGGCCCTGGAGCGCGCCTGGTCCGGCTGCGGCCTGGACCCGGCGAGCATCGGCCTGGTCGAGGCCCACGGCACGGGCACCCCCGTCGGCGACGCCGCCGAGGTGGCCACGCTGCGCGACTTCTTCGGCCCCGCGGCCCCGGGCGCCGAGCGCGCCACCCTGGGCTCCGTCAAGTCGATGATCGGCCACACCATGCCCGCCGCGGGCGCCGCGGGGCTCATCAAGGCCGCGCTCGCCGTGCACCACGGCCTGCGCCTGCCCTCGCTGCACTGCGAGGAGCCGCTGCCCGCCCTGGCCGACACCCGCTTCCAGGTCCTGCCGCACGCCGCGCCCTGGGCCGACCACCGGCGGGTCGCCGCGGTCAACGCCTTCGGCTTCGGCGGCATCAACGGCCACGTCGTGCTCGCCAACGAGGAGGAGGCCCGCCGCGCCCGCCCGCGCCCCCGTGGCGACGAGGGGCTGCTGTGGCTGGCCCGCCCCGACCGGGCCGCCCTGCGCCGGGCGCTGGAGGAGGGGGCCGAGAGCGGCGGCGAGGGGCCCTGCCGCCTGGCGCTGGTCGACCCGACGCCCGCCCGCCGGCAGAAGGCCCTGGCCGCCCTGGACAAGGGCGGGGACCGCCGCGGCCGCGACGGGCTGTGGCTGGCCGAGCGCGGCCTGCTGCACCCCACGGGCGAGGGGCAGCCCGGACGGCTCTGCTTCCTCTTCCCCGGCGTCGAGGCCCAGGTACCGCCGCGGCTGCCCGACGTGGCCCGCCACCTGGGCCGCGTCCTGCCCCCCGACGACGCGCTCACCGCGCTCGAGCGCCACGGCGCCACCGTCGTCGAGAACGGCCGCCTGCTGGCCGAGGCCCTGGCCGGCCTGGGCGTGCGCCCCGACCTGCTGGCCGGCCACAGCACCGGCGAGTGGACCGGCATGATGGCCGCCGGGCTCATCCCCAAGGGCGAGCTGGACGCCTTCCTGGCGACGCTCGACCCCGGCAGCCTGGAGGTGCCCGGCGTGGTCTTCCTGTCGGTCGGCGCCGGCCTGGACCGCGTGGAGCCGCTCGTCGCCGGCATCGACGACCTGGTCGTCAGCCACGACAACTGTCCGCACCAGGTCGTGCTCTGCGGGGCCGAGGGCGCCGTCGCCCAGGCCCGCGTGCGCCTGCAGCAGGCGCGGGTGCTGCACCACGAGCTGCCCTTCCGCTCGGGCTTCCACGCCCCCTTCTTCGCCCCCTTCCTGGCGCCGCACCGCCAGCGCCTGGCGACCATGCCCCTGGGCCCCGCCACCACCCCGCTGTGGTCGGCCACCACCTGCGCCCCCTACCCCCAGGACCTGGACGAGGTGCGGCGCCTGGCCGCCGACCACCTGGTCCAGCCGGTGCGCTTCCGCGCGCTGACCGAGCGCCTGTACGACGCCGGCGCGCGGGTCTTCGTCCAGCTCGGCATGGGCAGCCTGGTCGGCTTCGTCTCCGACACCCTGCACGGTCGGCCCCACCTGGCGATCAGCGCCCAGGAGCCCCAGCGCCCCGGCCTGGCCCAGCTCCGCCGCGCCGCCGCCGCCCTCTTCGTCGAGGGCGCGCCCGTCGACCTGGGCCGCCTGGATCCCCCTCGCCCGGCCGCGCCCCGCGCCCCGCTGAAGCTCGACCTCGGCGTGCCCCTGGTGCGCCTGTCGACCCCGCTGCAGCTCGCCGCCGCGCCCGCGCCGTCGGCGCCGCCCCACCTCCCCGGCGATCCGGTCCTCGCCCGCTTCGAGGCCCTGGCCCGCGAGGTCGAGCACAGCCGCGACGCCGTCGCCCAGGCCTGGCGGCGCAGCGCCGCGCCAGCCCCGCCGCCGCCGCGGACCCACACCCGCCAGCTCAGCCTGTCGACCTGCCCCTTCCTGGCCGACCACAGCCTGATCCCCCAGCCGCCGGGCTGGCCCGTGATCTCCGACTGGAACCCGGTCGTGCCGATGACGATGACGCTGCGCATGATGCTGGAGGCCGCCGCCGCCGCCGTGCCCGGCGCCGTCGCGGTGGGCCTGGAGCAGGTGCGCGCCCACCGCTGGCTGGCCGTCGAGCCCCCCGTCGAGGTCACCGTGCGCGCCGAGCCCCTGGCGGCCGACCGGGTGAAGGTCACCGTCGAGGGCTACTCCGAGGGCGTCGTCCGCCTGGCCCCCACCTGGCCCGCCCCCCCGGCCGCCGGCCCCGACACCCTCTCCGACGCGCAGCCCGTCGGCATCAGCGCGCGCGAGATGTACGACCAGCGCTGGATGTTCCACGGACCGGCCTACCAGGCCGTCGAGCGCCTCGACCAGGTCGGCGCCGACGGCATCACGGGGCTGCTCCGCGCGCTGCCGGCCGAGGGCGCCCTGCTGGACGCCGCCGGCCAGCTCTTCGGCCTGTGGGTGATGCTGCGGGTCGAGCGGGACAAGCTGGCCATGCCCGTCAAGCTGGAGCGGATCGAGCTGTTCGGCCCCGAGCCCGCCCCCGGCGAGCTGCTGCGCTGCGTCGTGCGCATCCGCCAGCTCGCCGCCCGCGAGGTGCGGGCCGACCTGGAGCTGGCCCGTGGGGGCGTCACCTGGTGCCGCATCACCGGCTGGACGGACTGGCGCTTCGAGACCGACGGCCGGCTGTGGCCCGTGATGCAGCGCACCGAGGAGCACCTCTTCGCCGAGTCCCGGGGCGACGGCCTGGCCATCGTGGACGATCCCGGCCGCTCCACCTCCTCCCGCGACTACCTGGCCCGCCGCTTCCTCGGCGCCCCCGAGCGGGCCGCCCTGGCCGCCCTGCCGCCCCGCGAGCAGGTCCCCTGGCTGCTGGGGCGCATCGCCGCCAAGGACGCCGTGCGCGGCCTGCTGCGCCAGCAGGGAGGCCCCCCCCTCTTCCCCGTCGAGCTGACCGTGGCCGAGGGCACCGACGGCCGGTGCGAGGTCGAGGGGCCCCAGGCGGCCGACCTGCGCCTGGACGTGGCCACCCTGGGCAGCCTGGCCGTCGCGCTCGCCGTGCGCGGCCACGAGCCCGGGGTCGCCATCGTGCCCGTCACCGGCGAGCTGCCCGAGCAGGCCGCCCGCCTGCACGCCGCGCGCGCGGCCCTCTCCCGTGCCCGCGGCCCGGTGGAGCCCGGCCGCCCCCCGGCCGAGGTGGTAGAGGTGGCCGGCGACCGCCTGTGCCTGGACGGGGTCTGGGTGGACACCCTCCGGCGCGGCGACCACATCCTGGCCTGGACGACGACATGAGCGACAAGGCAGAGATCCTCGACACCATCGCCGGGCTGATCCGGCAGGTCGTGGGCGAGGACTGGATCGCCGACGTCGACATCGGCATGGACACCTCCTTCTCCGACGACCTGGAGCTGGAGAGCATCGAGTTCGTCGCCCTCGCCGAGCACCTGCAGCAGGTCTGGGGCGACCGCATCGACTTCGTCGGCTGGCTCTCGGGCATGGAGCTCGACGAGATCATCGGCCTGCGGGTGGGGCAGCTCGTCGACCACGTGGCGGGATGCCTCGAGCGCTGAACGGAGAGGTCGGGCTCCACCTGGCGCTGCTTGGGCCCGAGGACGCCCGGCCTCCCGTCGTCATGTCGCACGGCCTGCTGGTGGGCAACCTGGCCACCTGGTACCTGACCTGCGCGCCCGCGGTGGCCCGCAGCCGCCGGGTCGTCACCTGGGACCTGCGGGGGCACGGCATGAGCGACCGTCCACCCACCGGCTACGACCTGCCGACCATGGCCGGGGATCTGTCCACTGTGCTCGACCTGGTGAGCCCCGACGGCTCCGCCGACCTGGTCGGCCACAGCTACGGCGCCCTGGTGGCCTTGCGCCTGGCCCTCTCCGCGCCCCGGCGGGTGCGCAGCCTGGCCCTGGTCGAGGCGCCCCTCTCCCGTGCCGACGTCGCCGCCCTGACCGGCTGGGCGAGCGTGCCCGCCGACCAGCTCGCCGCCGCCCTGCCGGCCGCGCTCCAGGCCGACCTGGACAGAGGTGGCCGCCGCGCCCGCCGCCTGCTCCAGGGGCTGGCCGCGCTGGTCACGGGGACCAGCGTGCTGGACGACGTCGCCGCCTTCCCCGGCCTGTCCGACGAGGAGCTGCGCCGCCTGTCCTGCCCCGTGCTGGCGATCTACGGCACGCGGAGCGCCTGCCGGCCCGAGGCCGACCGGCTGCGCCGGGTCCTGCCCACGGCCACCGTCGTCGAGGTCGAGGGCGGCCACTACCTGCCGCTGGAGGCGGCGGCCGACGTGGGCAGCCTGCTGGCGGGGTGGCTGCATGCCTGACCTGCGCGCCAACGGCCTGGCCTTCCACGCCCAGCTCCTGGGCCAGGGCCCGCCCGCCGTCGTCTTCCTGCACGGCGTGGTGATGGACAACCTGTCGAGCTGGTACTTCTCGGTGGCGCCCGCGGTGGCGCAGGTGACGCCGGTGCTGCTCTACGACCTGCGGGGGCACGGCCGCAGCGAGCGGCCCGCCACCGGCTACACCGTCGCCGACATGGTGGCGGACCTGGCGGCCTTGCTCGACGCCGCGGGCGCCCGGCCCCGGGTCCACCTGGTCGGCAACAGCATGGGCGGCCTGGTCGCGCTGGCCTTCGCGCTGGCCCACCCGGATCGGGTGGCCTCGCTGGCGCTGGTCGACGCCCACGTCAGCGACGGCGGCTTCGGCGAGCAGATGGCCGGCACCCTGCTGCTGGAGGGGCCGGCGCGCGACGCCGCCATTGCGACCCACTTCGCCGACTGGCTGGGCCGCCACAGCGAGCGCAAGCGCAACAAGCTGGCCGAGAACGCCCGCGCCCTGGTCCAGGGCACCAGCCTGGTCGCCGACCTGCGCGCCTCGCCGCCCTTCGACCCGGCCGCGCTCGCGGCCCTGTCCGTGCCGGTGCTGGCCCTGTACGGTGAACAGTCCGACATCCGCGACCGCGGCGAGGCCCTGGCCGCCACCCTGCCCTGCTGCACCCTGCGCCTGCTGCCCGGCTGCTCGCACAGCGTCATCTGGGAGGCGACCGTCCAGGTGCGAGAGGCGATCGTGCAGTGGATCCAGGCCCGGGAGGCGGAGCGGACCTGACCATGCGCGCGCTCTTCGTCGTCCCCCCCCTCACCGGTCACGTCAACCCGACCGTCTCGGTCGCCCAGGCGCTGTCCGCCCGCGGGCACCAGGTCGCGTGGGTCGCCCACCCGGGCGCCGTGCGGCCGCTGTTGCCCGCCGACGCGACGCTGCTGCCCCTGGACGACCGGGTGCCCCAGGCCCTGCAGGCCGAGATGGTGGAGAAGGCCCGCGCCACCCGCGGCCTGGCGGCGCTCAAGTTCCTGTGGGAGGACTTCCTGCTGCCGCTGGCGCGGGCGATGGTGCCCGGGGTCGAGGCGGCGGTGGAGCAGTGGCGCCCCGACCTGCTCGTGGTCGACCAGCAGGCCCTGGCCGGCGGCATCGTCGCGCGCCGGCGGGGCCTGCCCTGGGCCACCTTCGCCACCACCTCCGCGGGCGTCACCGCCCCCCTCGCCGGCCTGCCCAAGGTCCAGGACTGGCTGGATCAACAGCTCCTCGACCTGCAACAGTCCCACGGCCTGCCCCCCCTGCCCGCGCCCGACCTCTCGCCACAGGCCGTCGTGGTCTTCAGCACCGCGGCCCTGGTGGGAGCCGTGCCCCTGCCACCGACCGTGCACCTGGTCGGGCCGGCCTTCGTCGACCGCCCCGATCGCAGCGGCTTCCCCTGGGATCGACTGTCCACCGCACACCCGCGCCTGCTCGTCTCGCTGGGCACGGTCAACGCCGAGCGCGGCGCGCGCTTCTACCAGGTCGTCGTGCAGGCCCTGGCGGAGGAGCCCGTCCAGGTCATCCTGGCGGCGCCGCCCGAGGTGGTCGGCCCCGTGCCTCCGTCCTGGATCGTCCAGCCCTGGGTGCCCCAGGTCCGCCTGCTGCCCCAGGTCCAGGCGGTGATCGGACACGGCGGCCACAACACCACCTGCGAGGCGCTGGCCGCCGGCCTGCCCCTGGTGCTGGCGCCCATCCGCGACGACCAGCCCGTCGTGGCCGAGCAGGTGGTCGCCGCGGGCGCCGGCCTGCGGGTGCGCTTCGGCCGGGTCGGCCCCGACGAGCTGCGGACCGCCGTCTGGCGCGTGCTGCGCGAGCCCGCCTTCCGCCAGGCCGCCGCCACCGTCGCGGCCAGCTTCGCCGCGGCGGGTGGGGCACAGGCCGCCGCGCGGGTGCTCGAAGACCTGGTCCCCGGCCGGACGAATCAGCCCGCGTCGAGCTGAAGCTCGCGCACCACCCGCTCCATCATCCACCGGCAGCGGTCGTGGTCGGGATCGCGGACGGTGATCCAGCCGTCCGACAGCAGGGTCTGCTTCCAGTCGCGGCGCGGGGCGCCGACGGGCAGCAGCGCCTCCTCCACGATGGAGGCGCCCAGCTCGGCGCGCAGGCGCTCGAGGCCGTGGACGGCGCGGATCCGCCCCTGCCCGCGCGCACGCTTGAAGACCACGCCGACGTGGTGGGCCCGCTGCGGCACCCCCTCGAAGGAGCGCCAGCAGGCCGCGCGCGCCCACTCCCGGTAGATGTCCATGTCCTGGGCCAGGTTCCACATGTCCATCAGCTTGCTGCCGCCGGGGCGGCAGGCGATCTCGCCCAGGACGGCCTCGCCGCGGGCGGTGCGGAACCACTCCATGTGGACGATGCCCGTCTGCATGCCCAGGCCCTGGCTGACCCGCCGACCCAGCGCGATCCCCGGCATCAGGGGCGCCACGTAGGGGTTGCGGTAGGTCATCTGGGCGGGGCTGATCCACTCCTCGTTCCGGGCGATGAGCGGCGGCGGGTAGTAGCGGGTGACGCTCTCCAGGACCGCGACGCCGTCGATGCACAGGGCGTCGTAGGTGTGCTCGTCGCCGACGACGAACTCCTCGACGCTGACCTCGGCCACCTGGGCCAGGGCCGGCAGGCGCGCGTCCAGCCCGGCCAGGTCGTCGACCCGCCAGGTCGTGGCGGTGCCGGCGCCGGCGATGGGCTTGACGACCACGGGGAAGCCCAGCTCCTGGGCGGCGGCGCGGAGCTGGGCGGCGGTCGTGGCCCGGCGCGACCGGGGCACGCGGGCGCCGGCGGCCAGGGCCCGCTCCTTCATGAGCTGCTTGTCGCGGAAGCCCAGCACCGTGTCGGCCGACATGCCGGGAAGCTCCAGGCGTTCGCGGACCCGGGCGGCCAGGATGACGGTCGGCTCCCACAGGCTCTCCACCCGGTCCACGCCCCGGCCGTCGAGCGCCCGGGCCAGGATGTCCACGCTCTCGTCCTCGCGGGTGTAGCCGGGGATCTCGACCCAGCCGCTGAGCATCGGCCGGATCGCGTCGGGCGGGGGCCCCTCGCCCGCGCCGATCACCTCGGCGCCGACCTCGACGAGGCCGCGGAGGAAGCGGGGCATCTCCTGGGGGTAGGCGGGCTGGACGTAGGCGACGCGCACGGGGCACCTCGGGGCGGGGCGGCAGCCTACCGCGAGTGGTCCCCGCCGCGCTGTAGGCTGGCGCCGGAGGTGCCCCCTGCCGCTGCCGCTCCCCTCGCTGGCCCTGCTGCTGCTGTCCCCGGCCCGGGCCGCCGACACCTGGACCGAGGTGCGGCCGGGCGTGGACTGGCTGCACCGCACGACCTCGGCGCCGCAGGACATCCACGCCGTGCGGATCGATCTCGGGCGGGGCGAGGTCTCGCTGCGGGCCAGCCGCGACGCCACCGGCAGCGAGCGGCAGGTGACGACGCCGACCTTCGCCGCCAACGTCGGCGCCGTCGTCGCCGTCAACGGCGACTGGTCGGACGGCAGCACGCCGGTCGGCCTGGCGATCGGGGACGGCTGGCTGTGGCACGACCACCTCGACGACGGCAGCATCGGCGCCTCGTGGGGCTACCTGGCCTGCGACGCCTTCAACCAGTGCGACCTGACCAGCCTGCCGCTGTTGTCCGAGGCCTGGTGGTTCACCCCCACCCGGTACCCCTACCGCTACTTCAACGCCGTGGGCGCCAACGGGGTGCTGCTGCTGGAGGACGGGGTCCGCTGGGAGGGCTGCTACGACGGCTGCGACGGCGACACCTGCCGGCACCCGCGCAGCGCCGCCTGCGTCGACGCCACCGGGCAGTACCTGTGGCTCATCGTCGTGGACGGACGCCGCTCGGACGCGCTGGGCATGACCTGCGGCGAGGTGCGGGACCTGGCCCAGGACCTGGGCTGCTGGGACGCCGTGATGCTGGACGGAGGCGGCTCCTCGACCATGGTGATCGACGGCCTGGTGCGCAACGAGCCCAGCGACGGCAGCCCGCGCACGGTCGCCAACCACCTGGGCGTCGTCTACACCGAGCGGCCCGACCCCACCTGCGCCGTGCACAGCGGCGGGTGGTGCGAGGGCACCGTGCTGGGCTGGTGCACCGGCGGCCGGCTGGTCGGCCAGGGTGACTGTGCGTACTACGGCGCCACCTGCCAGGAGGACGAAGGCTGGGCCTTCTGCGTGGACTACCGCTGCCCCGGCGGCGACGGCATGGGCTCGGCCTGCCTGGACGCCACCCGGGTCGCCACGTGCACCGACGGCGTGTACGGCGAGGGGGACTGCGCGGCCTTCGGCCTGGTGTGCGGGGAGGACGCGCACGGAGAGGAGGGCTGCGTCGAGGCCGGCGGCGGCGACGGAGGGGCGGACGGAGGGGCGGCGGACGGAGGGGCGGCGGACGGAGGCGCGACCGACGGAGGGGGGGGCGACGGCGGCGCGGACGGAGGACAGGGCGGCGCGTCCGACGGAGGCGGCGCCACCCCGGGCGAGGGGAACCGCGGACAGTCCTACGATCCCCAGGGCGGCTGCGCCTGCGGCGGCGGAGCGCCCACCGGCGGCCTGCTGCCCGGCCTGCTGCCCGGCCTGCTGCTCACGCTGCGCCGTCGGCGTCAGTCCTGACGCGGGTCGGCCGTGCCCCGGTGCGGCTTGCCGTCCGCCCACCACCGGTCCCGCACCCGGTCGACGAAGGCCACCAGGTTGTCGTGCTGCTCCAGCAGGGGCCGGAGGTCCCCGCCGTAGGTGCCGCCGTGGATCTGGGCCAGCGGACCGTACACGGCCGCGTCCACCAGGGTCGGCACCCCCAGCAACCAGTCCTGGGCGCCCAGGCTGTCCGCCAGGCACTGGAGATCCTGGCGGGCCTGGTCCAGCAGGTCGGCCCGCGGCCGCCGACCCAGGCCCTGGCCGTGCAGCATCGTCCGCACCCCGCGCTGGGCGTAGGCGGCCACCAGGGGGCGCACCGGCGCCGGGACGCCGCGGAAGTACTGCTCCTTCACCACGGGCCAGCCCGCGTCGATCCACCGATCCCACACCAGCGCCCAGTACAGGCTGTCCTCGGCCAGCCGCCGCAGCGCGTGGCCCCGGGCGCGCTCGCCCGCGGACAGGCCCGCCCACGGGTCGATGCCGTGCTCTGCCGCCAGGGTGGCCAGGATCACCTGGCTGTCCTCCAGGGTGCGCCCGTCGGGCAGCGTCACGTAGGGCACCTTGCCCGTCTTGGACTTCGGCAGCCCGTGGAGCAGGTCGTAGTGGTACGGGATCTCCACCATCCGCAGCCAGGTACAGAGCTTCACCACGAAGGGGCTGGCGCTGCAGAGGCCGAAGACCGGTGAGATGCCGTGGACGGTGAGGGCGGGCATGAGGGCTCCCTGGGGCCGCGCCCCCCTACCCGTTCCGCAGCCAGAACCCCAGCAGGTTCACGCTGACGATCTGCAGGGTGTGCAGCAGCCACAGGGGAAGGAAGCTGCCGGCCCGCCAGCAGAACCAGCCCGCCAGGATCCCGCCGGGCAGCGACAGGAACAGCTCGAGGTCGGGCTTGCCCTTGTGCAGCAGGAAGAAGGCGCAGGCCTGGAAGAGGATCGCGGCGACCACGTCGCCCCGCCGGGCCAGGGCGAAGAGCAGGAAGCCCCGAAAGAGGAACTCCCAGCCGATGAAGTCGAGCGCCAGCCCCGCCTGCTGCCGGAGGAGCTGGTCGAGGTGGCTGCGGGCCGGTCGATACCAGGGGTAGAACTCGCGCATCTCGGCCGACAGGTGCATCGCCACGCTGACCCCCAGCAGCACCAGCACCGCCGCCGCCGCCGTGCGGGGCAGCCACCAGCGCCAGTCCCCAGGGGACAGGCCCCACCGCGCCAGGGGCTCGCCGCCCTGCCGCGCGGCCAGCAAGAGCATCGCCAGCCCCAGCCCCAGCGCCGCGAAGGCCGGGCCGGGCTGCGCGGCCAGCAGCGAGGCCTTGGGGGGCCCGACCAGGCGCATCGCCGTGGGCACGCAGACCAGCAAGGCCCCCGCGGCCGCCAGGGCCCGGGCCCGGCCGCGCAGGGCCCACAAGAGCCCCGCCGCCAGCGGGATCGCGCCGAAGAGCGACCCTCGCCAGGCGCCGCGCAGCAGCGGGTCCCCCTTCAGGTCATGGGTCAGCTCGACGAAGAAGACCCCGCCGAAGACCAGCGCCACCAGCCAGGCCAGGTCTGGGCCGGCCGGGTGGGCCGGCGGCGGCAGGTCGCCCACCAGGGCGGTGCGGAGGCGGCGCAGGCGCGGGAGCAGGCGGTCCATCGCGCGACGGTAGCGCAGGCGGCCCGACCCTCAGCGGCGGCGACGGGCCACCAGCGGCGCGACCAGCAGGCCCAGCAGGCCGGCCACCGCGGGGGCCTGCGCGCAGCCAGCCGGCGCCAGGTCCTCGGCGCCCCGCCCCTGGAGCGTGGCGCAGACCGGCTCGGCCGAGGACACGCGCCCCCCGGCCGGATCGACCTGGACCACCGTGAAGCACTCGATGTCGAGATCCCGCTCCAGGTCCGTGCTGGTGGCGGTGAAGCTCAGCGGCGCGTCCGCCGCCGTGCCCACGACGGTGAACCAGTCGTCCAGGGTGCCGTCGGGGGTGGTGCGGTGGAGGTAGAGCCAGGACAGCGGGTCGGCGTGGGCGGGCACGCCGATCCTGCCCGAGAAGCTGCGCCGTGCCTCGCCGCAGGGCGCCTCCGCCTTCTCGGGCAGCTCGCCCACCGTCAGGCTCAGCAGCCCGGGCGCGGCGATGGCCTCCTCGGCCGGCGTCTCCCCGACCACGAAGCCGAAGCGGTGGCTGCCCGTGCCGTCGGGGGCCGTCACCTCCACCGCCACCCGCGCGCCCGCGGGCAGGTCGGCGTCGGGCGTGAACAGGCTCACGCCGGTCCAGCGCGCGGCCGACTCCTCGTGGACCAGGGTCTCGACGGACCCGGTGACGGGCACGCCGTCGGCCGTCACCGCCAGGAAGGCGGGATCCTGGTCGTAGTTGGTCCACCACAGGCCGATGCGCGCGTCGGTCGGCACGCCGGTCGCGCGGTCGGGGGGGACCGTGGCCTGGATCCGCGCCGGCGCGGACTCGCAGGCGGCGTGGGCGGCGGGCGCCACCAGCGACCAGGCGCAGAGGAGGACCGACAGCAGCGCACGCATCGAGCGACCCGGGAGCGAAGAGACCTTTGCCAGGCTACCTCCCTGGCGCCGGGCCGCCACGCGGCGGCGACCTTCGTGGCAGGATCGTCAAGTGACCGGTCCCCCTCCCTCCCGCGCGCCCGGCCTGGCGACCGCGGCCGCCGCGCTGCTGCTGTCGCTGGCCGCAATGGCCCGCCAGCAGGCCCTCGCCGCCCTCTCGCCCCTGGACCTGGCCTTCTTCACCCAGTCGGCCTGCATGGCCGCGCGGGGGCGGGGCTTCGCGCAGACGGTGCTCAGCTTCGACGGCTCCACCCTGGGGACCAGCGTGCACCTCAGCCCGGACCGGCTGCTGCAGGTGCCCGCTGCCGCCCTGGCCGGGGCCACCGGCCTGGCCGGCCTGCAGGGCGCGGCCGTCGGCCTGGGCCTGGGCGCGGTCGCGGCCCTGGCGCAGCGGGCCGGCGCGACGCCCCGGGCGGCCGCGATCCTGGTGCTCGCCGCCGCCGCGCACCCGCTCACGCTGGCCCTGGCGACCGCCGACGCCCGGCCGATCACCTTCATGGTGCCCGGCGTGCTGTGGGCCGCCTGGGCGCTGCAGGCCGGGCGCCCCCTGCCGCTGGCCCTGGCCGGCCTGCTGACCATCGGCGCCCGCGAGGAGGCCCCCCTGGCGCTCGCCGGCCTCCTGCCCTGGGCCGCGGGCCGCTCCCGCGCCTCCCAGCTCACCCTGGTCGGCCTGGTCCTCCTCGCCCTGGCGCTTCCCCTGCTCACCTGGGGGCACAGCGGCTCCACCTCCCTGCACGACGACCCCGGCGGCGCCCTCCGCGCCATCCTCGCGGGCGCACGCCCCCTGCTGCGAGACCCCGGCGAGGCGCGCTTCCTGCTCCTCTGCCTGCTGGCCGCGCCGGCGGCCCTGTTCGCCCCGCGCCTGCTGCTGCCCGGCCTGCTCGGCTGGCTGGCCCTCATCAGCCTGTCGCAGCGCGAGCCCGCCCACCCGACCGGCGCCGGCATGCACTACCTCGCGCTCGCCTGCCCCCTGCTGCTGGCCGCCGCCGCGACCGGGGCCGGGCGGCTCTGCGCGCGGGGGCGGGCACCCGCCGTCGCCGTCCCGCTCACCCTGCTGGCGCTGGCCGGCGCCGCCGCAGCCCCCGGCTGGTCCCAGGTCGCCGGCTGGGCCGCCGACCGCCTGGGCGGCGACCTGCGCCTGGCGGCGCGCCAGGAGCTGCTCGACGCCCCCCGCGACGACGACGACGGCGGCGTGCTCGCGGTCTCCCCGGTGGTGCCGCCGTTGGCCTGCCGGGCCGGCCTGTGGGTCCCCGGCCACGTCGACAAGGACCCGGCCGCGCGCCAGCGGGTCGCCCGCGCGGTGGACTGGGCCCTGCTGCCCGACCGCCTGGGCAGCGCCGACGAGGGGCTGGAGGGCGTGCGCCCCGAGGAGCTCGAGGCCTGGCGCGGGCTGCTCGAGGCCGAGGGGCTCGCCGTGGACCGGCGAGGGGGCGGCCTGGAGCGGTGGCGGCGGGTGGATCGGCCCCTCGGACCTTGACGCCCGGTCGGGGCACGGCACCCCCGACGTGCGACCGCCCCCCTCGATCCATCGTCGAGGGGGGCGGCAGGCGGGGCTCACCGCATCCGTGGCCGGACCCGGCCCGCCCCGGAGGGGGCGGACCGCGTCATCCGCTCACTCGGTGTCGGCGTAGTCGTCGTAGACGGCCTGGTGCTCGGCACCGGCGTTGTCGTGGCAGACCGCGCAGGTCTCGGGGCCGACGTCGGCGCCCTCTTCGGTCTCCTCGCCGAAGAAGGACATGATGGTCGCCACCACGCTGTCCCACTCCACGTCCGCCGCCGCGACGCCGTAGCCGTTGAGCTTGGTGTGCGCGTTGAAGGACACGAGGCCGTTGAAGTCGTCCTCGTTGATGTAGTGCGCCCGGTGGCAGCCGCCGCAGGCCCGGGCCCCGGGGCCACGATGGTGCTCTCCACGCCGGTGATGTCGCGGTAGGGCACGTCATCGGCGGCGGACAGCTTGCCGGCCAGGGTCACCGCCTGGTCGGGCACTTCGTACATGCCCTCGTTGTGGCAGGCCTCACAGTTCTTGATCGTGAAGTTCGGGAAGCCGTGCTCGACGTGCATCTCGTAGCGCATCGCCTCGACCGGGTCGTCGAAGTCGATGTCACCGGGGTCGTAGGCCTGGAACGAGTGCAGCGCGTGGATGTACGAGTCCAGCGAGCGCGACTGCATCTCCAGGTGCGAGCCGGCGTCGTTGGGCTTGTGGCACATCTTGCAGACCGCGATGTTCCCGCTGCGGTTGGGCGAGTGGAAGGTGGTCGCGAGCGTGTCGTGGCAGGCGTTGCACTTCTCGACGTCGACGATGTCGGGGTGGTAGCCGTCGGCGAAGGCGTTGTCCGCCAGCTCGAAGGTCCGCGACGGCGCCGTCGGGGCGATGCTCTGGTCGTCCTCGGGGACGCAGGTGCCCGAGTCGCAGTAGGTGTCGTCCTCGGCGCAGCCCTCGCCCGCGCCCTCTCCGCAGTCGCTCTCGTCGTCCTCGTCCAGGTCACCGATGACGATGGTCGCGCTCGGCCGCACGACGATCTCGACCCGCCGGACCTTTCCGTCCGCGGAGATGTCCGCGGCGTAGGAGCTCAGGTCGATGGTCGCCGTCCAGGTGCCGTCGCCGTTGTCGACCTCGTCGCCGCTGACGTAGGCGAAGAAGTCCTTGGCGTCGTAGGCGTACAGACCCGCCCGGACGTCCGGCTCGACGTCGGTCGCGTCGATGCCGTCGACGTCGATGGGCTCGGTCACCGAGACGTCCACCGTGAGCACCGAGGTGTCGCTGTCGAAGCTGGTGTCGTCGATGGTGACCACGATCGCGTCGGAGTAGCGGACCCCGTCGGAGCTGTAGATCATCGGGTCGTAGCCGCCGTTGTGCAGCGTGCTCAGCAGGACGCCCGAGGCCGCGCCGCCCGAGACGTGACAGGCCGCGCAGTCCGAGGTGAGGCTGTGGTAGCCGGACACACCCGCGTTGTCCCAGATGGTGGAAAGGGAGTGCTCCGCCGTGCCGTAGTCCTCGCTGCCGGTCACCGCGTGGCAGCTCCGACAGGTCTCGATGGTGAAGTTCTCGTCGACCAGGACCTCGTCCAGCTTGCCCTCGTGGCAGGTCACGCAGTTGGACATGCGCTGCGGGTAGGGGAACTCCATGGCGTGCGTCATGTGCACGTCGTTCATCACGTTCGCCGTGTAGGCGTAGTAGATCTCCTCTTCCTCGGTCACGTCGCTGCCGTTGTGGATCTCGCTGTAGCGCAGCGGGTCGTCGACCAGGATCTGCCAGTCGACGTGGCCACCTTCCTTGGTGTCGTAGTGGCAGGCCTTGCACGCGGCGAAGTCACCCAGCCCCTCGACCTGTGCCGCCCGGTAGCCGTGCTTCATGTAGGGCGCGCCGTGGCAGCTCTCGCAGCCGGACACGTTGGCGGGCGACTCGTAGGGGTCGGTCTCGGCGGTGCCGAAGGCCAGCGCGGCGTTGTCGGCGAAGTCGTAGAGGTGGATCGAGCCGCCGGCCTCGGTGTCCAGTTCCTCGTCGGCCACGTAGCCGTAGACCACGGCGTTCGACAGCTCGGGAGCGTAGGCCGAGCCCGAGAAGGAGATCGTGTACTGTCCGGGCGAGCCCAGGACGCCCGTGATGGTCTGGCGGTCGAAGCCGATCGAGTGGTCGAAGGTCTGGGTCGCGGCGTCGTACTCGACCGCGTAGAAGCGCGACTGGTCGAGGTTGGGCAGGCCGTTGGACGCGCCGGGCACGCCGTCGAAGTCGACGTAGGGGACCGCGTTCTTGTAGATCGAGAAGGTCAGGACCACGTCGTAGGTCTTGCCGACCAGGGTGCTCTCGACGCTCTCCAGCACGAGGTCCAGGCCGCTGGCGTCGGCCGGCGCGATCGTGGTGTCCTCGCCATCCTCGCCGTCCTCACCGTCGACGCCGTCCACGCCATCCGCGCCGTTGGCGCCATCCGCGCCGTTGGCGCCATCCGCGCCGTCCTTGCCCGCGCAGCCGAAGGCGCCCAGGGACAGGGCCAGCGCCACCGTGAGGTTCGTTCTGTACAGCGTGTCGTCGACTCCTGGTCGAGTAGGGAGGGCCGTCCCTCCAGAGGGGCGCGACCATAGCCGAGGCCGGCCATTCGGGGTCGGCGCAGTCCTGCGACGCATGATCGCACGGTCCCCAGAAAGCAAGCTCTCCGGCCGCTGCTCTCCCCAGTCCCAGCCAGGTGCCCCCCGGCCCGGCCTCGGCGCGGGGGCTCCGCCCCGCCGGCGAAGCGCGCGGTACCATCCCCCCGTGAAGCCCTGGCACCCGCTCGCCCTGCTCCTGCTGGCCAGCCTCGGGCTGCGCCTGCTGGCGGCGTGGGCGCTGGGAGAGGGGGCGCCCTTCGGGCCCGACGGCACCGGGGTGCAGGCCGCCGTCCACCTCCCCGGGCACGCCTACCCGGGGCACGTGCTGCTGGTGCGCCTGCTGGACCAGGCGCGCACCGTGAGCCTGCTGAGCGGCGCGCTGACCTCCGCGCTGCTCTGGGCGTGGGGCCGCCGCCTGGGCCTGGGTGGGGCCGGTGGCTGGCTGCACGCCACCCTGCCCGTGGCCGTGCTGACCGGCGCCCTGGCCGGCGGGGACGCGCCCGCGCTCTGCGTCGTCGCCGCCGGCGCCCTGCTGGCCACCGCGCCCGGCTGGGTGCTGCCGGCGCTGGGCGGTGCCCTGGCCGTCGCCAGCCTCACCGTCAAGCCCTCGGCGGCGCCCGCCCTGGTGCTCCTGCTGGCCACCCCGCGCGCCCTGCTCGGCGCCGGCCTGGCCCTGCCCCTGGTGGCGCCCTGGCTGTCGCCGCTGCTGCGCCCCATGCCCGGCGGCGGCCTGCTCGGCACCTGGTGGCTGGCCAGCGGCGGCCGCCCCCCAGCCAGCCTGGCCGACGGGGCCGCCTGGCTGCTCGGCGGCGCCCGCGCCCTGCTGGCCGCCCCCGCCTGGGCCAGCGCCTGGCTCCTGCCCCTGGCCCTCGCCGCCTGGCCCCGCCTGCGCCTGGTCGCCCCCGGCCCGCTGCTGGCCGGCCTCGCCGTCGCCTGCCTGCTCGGCGAGCGCCTGGAGCCCCGCTACCTCCAGGCCGCCGTCGTCGCCGCCCTGCCGCTGATCGGCGCCCGGCTGCCCGGCCGCCGCGCCTGGCTGGCCCTGCTCTTCCTGCCCCTGTCCGCGGCCCTGGTGGGCCAGCTCGCCGCCGAGCGCGCCCGCCGAGACCCCGAGGCCCGGGTGCCCGCCCTGCCCGTCCTGCCCTGGCCCCAGGTCGGCGCCGCCGCCCTCTTCGAGCAGTGCAGCACCGACGGTGCCACCGCCCTGCGCCGCGTCGCCGGCGAGCTGGCCGCCACCCTGCCGCCCGGCGCCACCGTCCAGGTCGTGCGCCGCCGCGACGGCCGCGAGGGGGAGCTCACCTGGCCGCTGCGCGTGGCGCGGCCGGACGTCGTGATCGTGCCCGTGCCCGAGGGCACGCCCGGGGCCTGGTAGGGGGGGCCGGGCCGAAGGGACCGGGGAGTCGACGCCACCTCAGCGGGGATCCACCCCCAGCGCGTAGTCCCCCGCCGCCGCCACGGTGGCCGTCAGGATCCGCCCCTGCCCCACCACCTCCTCGGCCAGCCCCTCCAGCCCCTCTGTCCAGGTCTCGTGCGCCTCGCCCGAGGTCGGGGTCCACACCACCAGCGTCCCTCCTGCCTCCTCGACCTCTCCCTCCACCCGCAGGCGCCCGGTGGCCGGGTCGCTCTCCAGCCGGCGGATCCGGCCGGGCGCGGCGTGCGGGTAGCCGCGGCCCAGGATCGCCAGGAAGGGATCGGTCGGGCCCAGGTCCACACCGTTCACGCAGTCCAGCGTGTTCAGGTGGACCACCGTGTCCGTCGGCTGCCAGGCACCGTCCACCAGCTCCAGGCTGTGCGGGTCCCCGCAGGGCTGGCGCCACTGCCACCAGGCCCCGCCCTGGGCGTGCTCGTCCTCGTCCAGGGCGTAGCGGGTGGCCACCTCCAGCACCGCCGGGTCCGTGCTCCAGAAGCCGTACTCGCCCACCCAGTAGCCGGTGCCCTGGCTCTCGGCCTGGGCCCACATGAGATCGTTGGTCGTCTCCAGCGACAGCCCGGTGGCGTCGATGGACTCGGCGTAGTTGTGGGTGCCGTTCACCAGGTTGGTCGGATCTACCGGAAGGCGGCTGGGATCGGCGAACACCAGCCCGTTGCTGCGGTCCCCGGCCGGGATCGCGGGCTCCAGGATGAGGAGCTGCTCGGCGCCGGTCGCGCGGATCCCCGTGATCAGCTCGACCAGCAGCGCGTCGTAGAGGGGGGTCAGCTCGCTCGATGGCCGCGAGGTCTCCGGCTCGTTGAGCAGGTCGAAGCCCGCCACCTCGGACCGCCCGGCGAAGCGCTCGGCCACCGCGAGCCAGGTGGCGACGAAGCGCCCGCGGATCCCGTCGGTGTCGTCGTAGAAGTGGTCCCAGGCCGCGATCACCGCCGGCGAGCTGTTGCGGTCGCCCGTGATGCAGGTGCTGAGCCCGTCGGTCAGGGTCGCCCACTGCGGCGCCCCGTCCCAGCCCTTGGCCGGGCTGCTGCCCTTCGGGCACTCCTCCTCTCCCAGCGGGGTCCAGATGAAGGCCGAGAAGGCGTCCTGGTGCATGTCGATGACGGTGTAGATCCCGTGCGCCGCGGCCGCCTGGACGTGGGCGTCGATCTCGTCGAGGTAGGCGCCGTCCACCTCGCCGCGGGTCGGCTCCAGCCGCGACCAGTGCACCACCAGGCGCACCACCCGCACCCCGTGGGCCTGCAGGGCCGCCCAGTCCTCCTCGGTCGTCGGCTGGGTCGGCGGCAGCTCGGGGTGCCCCTGCCAGTACTCGCCCAGCGAGGTGAGGTTCACGCCGCGCAGCAGCACCTCGCGGTCGAGCGCGTCCACGATGCGGTGGTCGGAGGAGACGGAGAGGGCCGACAGCGCGCGGGGGTCGACGGGCGAGGGGTCCCCCGTGTCGGGCGAGGGGTCCGCCTTGCAGGCGAGCAGGAGCGAGAGGAGCAGGGTCGCAGGCACGGGGCGCAGGGTAGCACCGGGGCGGGACCTCACCAGGCGGACCGGAAGACGCGCAGCCCGACGCTGTGATCCCTCGAACCGGGCGCGTAGGCGCTGCGGTTGCCGAGCCGGGCGTGTTCGTTCACGTTGATCCAGCTCCCCCCACGGACGACCCGGTGGTCGCCCCCCTCGTCTCCCAGGGGGTCGACGACGGGGTCCTCGCCCAGGACCGCCAGGTAGCCGTCGCCGCACCACTCGTAGACGTTCCCCAGCGTGTCGTACATGCCCCAGGCGTTTGCGTCCAGGTCGGCGCGGTCCCGGGGGGCCAGGCTCCCGGTGGTGGCGCAGGTCCAGCCCAGCACCGCCAGCAGCGGGTCGGGATCGCAGCCCGGCACCGTGAGCTGCCCCGTGTGCAGGTTGCCGGTCGCCCCGGCGCGCGCGGCCCGCTCCCACTCGGCCTCGGTGGGCAGCCGGTAGCCGGCGCAGTCCTGGGGCCGCGAGATGCCCACCAGCCCCACCGTCGCCGCGGCGATGCCGCCGTTGGCGGCGCAGGCTCCCTCCTCGTCCCCCGTGGTCCCGTCCTGGCAGGTGACGTCGTCCAGCGCGTAGCAGGTGGCCAGGCCGTTCTGGCGGCTGTAGGCGTTGAGGAAGGCGATGGCGTCGTACCAGGTGACGCTCTCCACCGGGCAGGTGGCGCAGCCGTCGTTCCAGGTCGCGGGCTGCCAGCCGACCAGGATCTCGAACTCGCCGCGAGACACCTCGAAGGGGGACACCTCGAAGCCGCTGGTCAGGGTGACCTCGTGGGCCAGCTCGTCGGTCTCGACCCATGGATCGGTGGCCGGCGTGCCCATCGTGAAGGTGCCCGGTTCCACCTGGATGAAGCCCATGGTCGGCCAGTAGGGGCCGCGGGGGTCCTCGCCCCCGTCGCCGCCCCCGCCGTCGCTGCCCCCGTCGGTCCCACCTCCGTCGCCGCCGCCGTCCAGCCCGCCGCCGTCCAGCCCGCCGCCATCCGCCCCGCCGTCGCCGGTGGGGCCGCTGTCGTCGGCGTCCTTGTCACACGCGAGCACCAGGGCCAGCCACCAGCACCGCATCGGGCACCTCCCGGCATCGCGCTGCGCACGCCACCGATCGGCGGCCAGCGCCTGCGGCGAAGGGTCTCGGCGGCGGCGGGGCGCCATGGGCGGGGGACCCGCCTTTCGGACCGAGGCGCCCGGCTCACCTGTCCCAGCCCACCCATCCCCACCACCTCGCCCCCCACCGATCCCGCTGATCGCCCCCCTCGCCCACCTCGGCCCACCGGTGGCGGTCGCGGGACGGCTCCGCAGCCCAGGGGCCCCCCGGGGGGCCCCTGGGCTGACCTCTCTGGATCCATGATCCGGGCATCGCCTGGACCGCGAGCCCCGCCCCGATCCTCCTCGCCGTGCGCGACGGCATGGCCGAGGGCTACGTCCAGGTCGATGGCCGGCTGGTCTGGCCCGGCACAGGCCCCGGCCCCGGTTGGCACGGCCACGGCTGGCTGCCGCGGTGGCTGTGGGTCGTCGTCGGCGACCGCCTGGTCCGACGCCGGGTCTGGCGCCACCGCTACATCGAGGTGGCGACGGGCCGCACCTTGATCGCGCGGTGCCCGGATGAGCGCCCGCGCCTGGCCTTCAGCGTGGTCGTGGTGGTGCTCAAGCTGTGGGCCTGGCTCTCCGCGGAGGCCGGCCTGCTGCGTGCCGAGGAGGTCCACGAGGACCTGCTCCTGGCGCCCTCCGCCAGGACCGCCCAGCGCTGGCTCGCTCGCGCCCGCCGCGGCGCCGCCTGGAGCGAGCAGGCCGTGCGCGACACCATCCTCGAGAAAGGAAGCGAGCCCTGGCCGGCAGAGAAGCTGTTCCCCGGAGGGTTGCCCCCGCCGGAGGGACTGCGTCGTCGACGCTTCGGACAGCCCGAAGAAGTTGCCAGACTGTACCGGGCTCTCCTCTGGCTGATCGGCGGCGCCGTCCGCTTGCAGAGTTCCATCCCCTGCCTGCTGGCCAGGGCTCGCGGGAGGTGGATCGACCCGACGAACCAGGCGCTGATCTGAACCTTCCTCCTGCGGGGGATCCTACCCGTCTGTCTGCGGGACAGCACCCCGATCTTCGACTTCGCGCACCCCACAGGACCTGTCGTCGTGGTCTCGCCGGTCCTGGGCTGTGCTGGGCCCATGCCCACCGACCTCGCCCTCCTCCGCTTCCAGATCGTCTCCGCCTACCTGGCCCTCGAGCCAGCCCGGGGGGATCGCGGCCCGCTGCTGCGCCAGCTCGCCTCCCGCCCCTGGCCGGGGCCAGACGGCACGCTGTTGCACTTCGCCCCCGAGACCATCCGCGGCTGGGTTCGCCGCTTCCGCAAGGGCGGCCTGCCGGCCCTCGAGGACGCAGCCCGACCCCGCCGCGGCGAGGTCGCCTTGCCCCCCGAGACCATCGAGATCCTGGCCGCGCTCAAGCGCCAGGTCCCCGAGCGCACCCTGGACATGCTCATCCACATCGCCGAGGACACCGGCCAGGTCCCCCAGGGGCTCGTCCGCCGCAGCACCCTGCATCGCGCCCTGGCCCGCCGCGGACTCTCCGGCCAGCCCAAGACCCGCCGCTCCACCGAAGACCTCGACCGCTACGAGGCGCCCGCCCCCAACCACACCTGGCAGAGCGACGCCAAGGCCGGCCCCTGGCTGCCCGATCCCGAGCGCGGGGGCAAGCTGCGGCAGGCCTGGATCTTCGCCTTCCTCGACGACCACAGCCGCCTCATCCTGGCCAGCCGCTGGAGCTTCAAGCAGGACCAGCCCACCATGGAGCTCGTGCTGCGCCGCGCCTTGCAGCGCTGCGGAAAGCCAGGTCGGATCTACACCGACAACGGCTCGGTCTACCGGGCACGCCACATGGCCCGGATCTGCAGCTCGCTGGACATCGTACCGGTCTTCTGCACGGAGGACAGACCCGAAGGCAAGGGCAAGATCGAGCGCTACTGGAAGACGGCGGTCAACCCCTTCAGCGCCGAGGTGAAGGCCTCCTCCATCCGCACGATCGACGAGCTCAACGAGGCGTGGAAGCCCTGGCTGCACCGCCACTACCACGACGTGATCCACGGCGAGACCGGCATGAAGCCGCCCGACCGCTGGCTGGTGGGCATCGAGACACGGCAGTGGGTGGACGAGGAGAAGCTGTACCAGGCCTTTCGCTGGGAGGAGCAGCGCACGCCGGACAAGACCGGGTGGTTCTCCCTCTTCGGCGTCCACTACCAGGTCAGCAGCGCCCCTGTCCGAGGCAAGGTGAAGGTGCGCTTCGACCCAGAGGATCTCCGGGAGATCGAGGTCCTCGACGCCGAGGGGCGCCTGATCGAGCGCCTGCAGCCGATGACGGTGACGGAGCATCGGCGCCCCCGCGTGCTCCCGCCGGTCCCCGAGGGAGAGGTCGCGACGGTCGACTACCTGGCCCACTTCGGGCTGTCCAAGCTGCCCTTCCGCAAGAACGTCAGCTCCGCCGACATGTTCCAGTCCCGCGCCCAGCTCACCTTGCTGCACGGCCTCGGCTACTTCCTCGACATCCGCAGCATCGCCTTGATCACCGGCCCCAGCGGCGTGGGCAAGTCCATCACCCTGCGCCGCTTCGTCCAGGAGCTGGACGAGGACCGCTTCCACCCCGTCCACCTGCCCATCGCCCCCACCACCCCCATCGGCTTCCTGCGCACCCTCAACCGCGCCCTGGGCCTACCCATGCGCGCCCACGCCGCCGACCTGTTCGCGCAGGCCCAGCAGCACCTCTGCGCCGACCAGGGACCCCACCCCCTGCTGGTCCTCGACGACGCGGAGGGGTGCAAGCCCGAGCTCCTCGACCTGCTCCGCCGACTCACCGCCCATGGCCTCGACGGCGAGGACCGCTTCTCCATCCTCGTCTCCGGCACCGACGACCTCCTGCTCACCCTCCGCGCCCCCGGCCTCGAACCGCTGCGCTCCCGCGTCTCCTATGCCCAGGTCCTCCGACCCTTCCAGGTCGAGGACGCTCACGCCTACGTCACCTGGCAGCTCCAGAAGGCCGAGGCCCACAAGAGCCTCTTCTCCGACGAGGCCGTCCGCATCCTCTTCCAGGCATCGGGCGGCAGGCCCCGCCGCATCAACCAGCTCGCCCTGCAAGCCCTCGTCGCCGCCGCCGTCCATGGGCGCGAGCACGTCGATGCGCGCTTCCTCTCCGACACCCTCGCAGACCACCCCCTCTTCGACCACGGCTCCGCTGCATGAACCCCTTCGTCCCCCTCGTCCCCCGCCTGTGGACCGCCGAACAGGCCCTCGCCGCCGTCACTCTCCTCCGCTCCGCCATCGACGCCATCTGGAACGTCCACGGCCAGGCCATGGTCGACACCATCGCCGAAGACCCCGACCGCTGGAACATCGGGGATCTCGTCGACCTGGACGACGAGCGGGTCGACGATCACGACCTCGACGACGATCTGCCCTACTGACTGCCCGCAGGACACAGACCGCGGGCAAACTGCGGCCAGGGATTGGGACACGACATGAGGGCCGATCTCGCGGCCGCCACCGGTGGCGTCTCGCGGAACGTCAGTGGGCGGTGGGAGTGGGACGTGACACCGCTTCAGTCCACCCGGCAGCCCCCAGCCTACATCATCCCCATCCCGCCCGAGCTTCCCGAGCAGGTCGCCGACTGGTCGAACTCGCCCATGTCCGCGCTCATCGCGTCCATGTGCTCGTTCATGGCCTCGGAGTAGGTGTCCTCTTCGGTCATGCAGTCGGCCATGTCCGTGTGGACGGTCTGGGTGTCCTCGTGGCCGTCCATCTCGTCGGTCATCGCGCCCATGTGGTCGTCCGCGTCGGTCATGTCGCCCATCATCCCGTCGCCCATGCCACAGCCCATCATCTCGGACATCATGCTGGACATGTCGTCCATCATCGTGGCGAGGGCCTCGTGGTGGTCGGACTCCATCTGGTTGACCTCGTCCATCGTCGTGGCGGCGTCGACCTTCTCCCGGTGGTCGGCGACCTCGGCCCGCACGTCGTCCATGCGCGTGAGCATGTCGACGCCGAGCGTGGAGTCGGGTGTGCAGGCGGTGAGGAGCAGGGTGATCAGCATGGTCGCCTCCTGGTAGGCACCCAGGTGAAGAGCAAGCGCCGTGCCACGTTCGCGGGCGTTCCTTGTCGGCGAATGAACGGAAGCAGGGGCCACGGAGCGGCGATGCAACGCCGGGCAAGCGCGGGCGTGACCCTGAAAATCACAGCGTTTCAGGCCGAATCCCTGTGCGGGCGCGCCCAGGGGTGCGGGCGCGCTCGCACGGTCATCCCCGGTCGCGTCACTGGGCGTGGTCATGGTCATGGTCGTGGTCGTCGTCGGCCGCGGCTCCGCCGACAGGAACCGGATTGAAGCTCAGCGAGAAGGTCACTCCGTCCGCGGTGACTTCCACCACCACCGCGCGGGTGCCCGCGCCGTCACCGCGCCCGACGAGGAGACCCTGCGCGTCGTCGGCGGTGAGCGCCACGGTGGCGTCCCCGTCCTTTAGGATGCCCTTCACACCGGTCGTGATTGGCTCACGGTTGGCGTTGGTGACCCACACCCGGTACTCGCCGTTCGCGGCGAGGTATTCGAGGTGGTGGTTGCCGTACATGCCAACCTGGCCGCCGTGGAGTGCGCGGTGGTCGTGCGCAGGCAGCGCGCCCTGCGACTCCGGGACGAGGTTCATCCCGCAAATCGGACA
The DNA here is from genome assembly GCA_023150805.1 of Myxococcota bacterium. Lineage (GTDB taxonomy): Bacteria > Myxococcota_A > UBA796 > UBA796 > UBA2385 > UBA2385. The sequence continues at coordinate 26,357 of JAKLKF010000007.1, forward strand.
TGCGCCCGGTGCGTCCTGGTGAACCTGCGGGTGCATCGGGCAGGTGAAGCTGGCGGCGACTTTGGCCTCATCTTGCGGTTGGTCGGTGCCTGCACGTGCAGGCCGGGAGTCGGTGGGCGGCGGGGCGGGCGCGGCCGGGGTGGCCTGGCCGTTGCAGGCCACGAGGAGGACGGAGAGGGCGAGGAAGGTTCGCATCAGAGCTCCTGGTTACGACCCAATGTAGGGGCTGCCCTCCCTTCCGACGAGTGTGACACCCGCCATCACCCGGAGGGCAATAGGTCACGGCCGGAACCGCCCGGCGTCCACGTTGTAGCGTCGCAGCAGCCGATGGAGCGTCTCCCGCTCCATGCCGGCCTCGATGGCCGCCTTGGTGACGTTGCCGCCCAGCCGACGCATCAGCGCGGGGAAATACTCGCGGGCGGCGAGATCGATCGCGCGCTCCTGGGCCGACCTCCAGGTCCCGGCTGGGGCGACCGTCGGCGTGTCGGAGAGCGCGCGCGGGAGCTGGCTGGCGTCGATGGTCTCCCCGTCGCAGAGCACCGCGGCCTCTTCAACGACGTGCCGGAATTCCCGCACGTTGCCGGGCCAGGTCGCGGCCTCCAGGAGCCCCACGGCGTCCGGCGAGAGCCGGCGGGCGGCCGTACCGTAGCGGGCCATCGAGAGATGCAGGAAGCGTGCGGCGAGCTGCGGGATGTCGTCGCGACGGTCGCGCAAGGGCGGCACCTGGATGGCCGCGAGGCGCAGTCTGTAGTAGAGATCCTGGCGGAACTGCCCGGAGGTGATCAGCGCTTCGAGGTTGTGGTGCGTCGCGGAGACGAGCCGGGTGTCAACCCGCCGCGCCTTCGCGTCACCGACGCGGCGGAACTCGCCCTCTTCCAGCACGCGGTTGAGCTTCACCTGGAGGTTGGGGGCGAGGTCTCCGATCTCATCGAGGAACAGTGTGCCGCCGTCGGCGAGGTCGAGGAGACCTGGGCGTTCGGGACTCCCGGGTCCGAAGGCGCCCCCAGCCACGCCGAACAGCTCGCTATCGAGCGGCGTTTCGGGGATGGCCGCGCAGTTCACGGCGATGAAATCGCCCCTATCGCGGAGCCGGTGCAGCTCGCGCGCCACGACCTCTTTCCCCGCCCCCGTCTCGCCCGTGATGAGCACCGGCACGGGCATTGGGCCGAGGCGCTCGATCAAGCGGCGGACCTGCTGGGCGGCCGAGGACGTGCCCACGAAGCCGCTCTCTGAGGCCCCGAGCGCGTCCTCCAGGTCCTGAGCGCGGAGCACGAGACGGTGGCGTTCTGCGGCGCGCCGGACGACCCGTAGGAGCTCGTCGGGCTCGAAGGGCTTGGCGAGGTAGTCGTACGCGCCAGCCTTCAGCGCAGCGACCGCCGACGGCACGTCGGCGTAGGCGGTCATCAGGACGACCTCCGGCGGGCGCTCAGCTGCACGCGCCGCAGCGAGCACGTCGGTGCCGTTGGTACCGGGCATCCGTACGTCCGAGACGACGACGGACCAGCCCCCCTCTTGGAGCCGCTCAATGGCCTGGTCGCCGTCCGCGACACCTTCGGCGTCGAACTCCCGCCGCAGCGCGCGGAGGAGCACGTCGCGCAGGTTCTCGCGGTCCTCCGCGAGCAACACCCGATCAGCCATGCCGTACCTCCCACCGCGCGACGGTGCCGCCGCCCGGTCGATCCAGATGAAGGATGCGTCCTCCGAGAGCGCAAGCGATGCGCTGCGAGACCGCCAGTCCGAGCCCCGTGCCCTCGGCCCGGCCGGTCACGAACGGCTCGTAGAGGCGGCTCCGGACCTTTGGCGGAAGGCCGGGCCCGCGGTCGCGGACCTCGACTGCGTCATGGACCACTTCGACTTCCACCTCGTCGCCGGCCATGGACGCCTCGACGGCATTTCGGACGAGGTTGTCGAGCACCTGGCGCACAGCGGTTGGCGCGGCCTGAAGCGTGCATGGGGCCCCTCCAATCCAGCGCACACCCACGCTTCGGGCGTCCCCGAACGGGATGGCGCGATCCGCGGCGGCGCACGCGGCCTCGTCCAGGCGGACCGCCGTAGGCTCCGACTCCCCCGGCCTTGCGTACCCCAAGAGGCCCTGGATGACGCGTCGGGCGTGGTCTGCCTCGGCGCGGATGCGGGCGGGGTCGATGGAGTCTTCACGCGTTTCCCCGAGGATCGCCATGATCGGGCTCATCAGCTCGTGGGCCACGGCGCCGGCGATCTCACCCAGGGCCTGTACGCGCTCACGCTCCACGAGGCGCACCTCCGCGGCGTTCACCCGCTGCACCATCTCGTTGAACGCCCGCCCGAGCTCGGCGATCTCGTCATCGCCCGTCATGGCCGCGCGCGCGTCCTGCCGCTCCGCGAACGCGCGAACCGTCGTCCGCAGGCTGTTGATGGGGCCGAGGATCCGGCGCGCGAGGGCGGTCGAGACGACGCCCGCGAGCACCGCGCCCGTGACGACCACGATCGCGACCGCGATCCACCCCCTACGCGTCTCCTCGCTCACCCGGGCCATGTCTGCCGTCTCCGCGGCGCCGAGCTGCTGGATCGATGCATCGATCGCGGCCTGGACGGCGCTGGCGTGGATCTCGGCGGTCTTGTGCAGCTCAGCCGCGGTCGCGCGATCGAGGTGGCTGTCGCGTGCGAGCGGCGCCACCTCGGCGTCGAACCACCGCGTGGACTCGCGCACCGCCGCGCGCACCGGATCCAACTGCAGCGGGAACGGCCCGTAGGTCGTCTCCGCCGCGACGATGGCCGCCTCTACCGCCGCGGCGTCCTCACCGAGGTGTCCGAGGTGGCCGGGGCCGCCTTCGATGAAGGTGTGGGCTTGGTGGACGTAAAGCTCGCGCGACCTTCGGGCCAGGTCGAGGAGGGCCTGCCGCTCGTCGCCGATCCGGCGTTGCTCCATGCAGGCGTCCTGCACCCGCCACCACGAGATGAAGCCCAGGGACGTCCCGGCCACCTGGAGCGCGACGAGCGCCCCGGTCGCGAGGTGCAAGCGCCGCCGTAGCGACGGCACCGCTACTCCTCGACCGTCATGAGCCCAGCCATGCCGTCGTCTCCGTGCTCCAGGATGTGGCAGTGGTACATCCACTCGCCGGGGTTGTCGAGAGCCGAGACGAGGGTGACGGTCGTTCGAGGCGGGATGTCGAAGGTGTCCTTCCAGCCCACGGCGTTCGCTGGCAGCTCGCCCCCTACGTCGACGACCTGGAAGCGGTTCCCGTGGATGTGGAACGGGTGGTGCATCTCGGAAGCATTCTCCACTTCAAACATCGTGTCCACGTTCATCGCAACGTCGACCATCGGTACGTCGGGCCAGGTCGCGCCGTCGATGGTCACGCTCCCGCCCATCATGTCCTCATCGAGCAGCCAGTGGTGGCCGAGGTTCTCCACGGGCGCTCCCCAGCTCGGCACGTCGGGCGTGGGTTGGGTCCAGCCCGTCCCCGCCGTCTCGCCCCCGCCATAGACCACCGTGGCGACCGGGTTGTCGCCGTTCCCGACCGGATCGGGCTCCACCATGTCGCCCCCCTCCTCGTGGAGCTGGAACCGCTTGTTCATCAGGCGGTAGCTCTGCCCCGGCTCGCCGGTGGCTTGGACGACGACCAGGTAGCGCTCGCCCGGGGAGATCACGAGGTTGTCGACCGTGTAGGGCTCCGCGAGGAATCCTCCGTCGGTCCCGACCACGGTGAGCTGGTGTCCCTCCAAGTACAGGTCCCAGTAGCGGGCGTTGCTTGCGTTCACGAAGCGCCAGAGCGTCGTCTGGCCCTTGGTCCAGCCGTAGGAGTGGTCACTCCGGCCGTTGACCATCAACACGTTGCCGAGCCTCCCCATCAGCTGCATCATGTCGGTGTCGGGAGGCGCGATCTGGAGTGTGTCCTCCTCGAGGAGGATGTCGTCGAGCACCATCGGCTGGTCGCAGTCGGGCGCGACCTCCCCTGGCGCGTGCACGATGATCGGCGCGTAGAGGCCCGCCTCGATCGTGGTCGCCGTGTCCATGTGGGTGTGGAACCAGTAGAAACCGGCGTCCTGGAGCGTGAACTCGTAGTCGAAGGTCTCCCCCGGTTCCACCGGGTCGCCCATCGTCTGCATGATGCCATCCATCTCGGGCGTCACGCGCAGCCCGTGCCAGTGGAGGCTCGTCTCGAAGTCGAGGTCGTTCGTGAAGTGGACCCTCACGGTGTCGCCGAGGTTGGCCTCGAGCACGGGGCCGGGGACGGAGTCGTTGAATGCCATCCCGCCCGTGAGGGGCACGCCGGTGCCCGGGTCCCACTCGAGCGCGCTCGCGGTGAGGTTCACCTCCACGACATCTGTGGATGCGTCCAGGTCCGGCATGGGCATGTACCCGCAGACTTCCGGCTTGGCGGTGCCCGTGTCGTCCGTCCCGACGGAGTCGTCGGTGCTGGGCACGGAGTCCCCCGCACCCCTCCCCGGGTCCATGCAGGCGGTGATCGACAGCGAGAGGAAGAGGGGGAGAGCCGAACGCATGGAGACCTCGCGTGTTGGGCCTCTGTTAGTCGCCGGGCAGCGGCTGGGCTGCTGTGACGGGCCACATCACAAGTAGCCTCTCGGATCACCGCTGCGCCGGGACCTTCGCGCAGGTACAAGGCTGGATCCCACGAGGTGCTCCCGATGCTGACCCTGCTCTTCCTCGCCTGCGCCACAGGCGCCGACCCCGCCGACAAGGCCGACTCCGGCGCCAACGACATGGCGGCCATGTCCGACTCCGGAGGCGGAGAGGCCACCCCGGCCTGCGCGACGGTCAACTCGGCGGACGACTGGGCGTGGTCGGGCGCTTGCCCGCAGATGAACACCCCGGTCGTCATCGCCGTCGACGGCTGTGCAATGACGCTAGACTACGACGCCGTGGGCGGCATGACGATGGGGATGCCCTACTCCGCGATGATCGAAGGCGACACGGTGAAGTTCGCCGACGACAACTCGGTGGAAGGCTGCGTCGGCACGGTGGGGACGGCCGACAAGATCACGGGCTCTTGTGCCGACGGGTGCACGTTCGAGCTCGACCGCTAACGCGCCGGAAGTTGGCATGACCTTCTCCCTCATCCTCGCCTGTACCGCCGGCCCTGTGAACGGAGATACCGCTGAAGGGCACGACGGCACCGTGTCCGCGCTCGGGTCCGGAGATGGCGCGCTCGACGGGGAGCGGGCAACCTGGACCAGGATCCTGGACGGCGACGACCGCCTGACCGACCCGCGAGACCTGGGCTTTGACCCCGACGGCAACCTGTGGATCGCCAACCGTTCCGACGATCACACCTTCATCGTGCACCATCCGGGGGAGGCCGACCAGAGCTACGACCGCCGGAAGGACGCCTACGCCTACCACTTCATGGAAGAGACGGCGGCGCTCTCGTTCGAGTCGCCTGAAGGCGCGAGCCCGGAGTACGGGAACGAGTTCGGCTCGTGTGGTGAGTCGGAGAACACATACAACGACAGCGAAGGTGGAAACGACTTCATGGGCCCGGTGCTCTGGTCGACCGACCTCGACATCTTCGCCGAGGAGGATCCCAACGGGCTCGGGAGCCACCTCGACATGCTGCACCAGAGCCCGCTCTGCGTCGGCATCGCGTGGCAGCGGGACAACGTCTATTGGGTGTTCGACGGGTACCACGACGCCATCGTGCGCTACGACTTCCAGGAGGACCACGACGTCGGCAACGACGACCACTCCGACGGCATCGTCTACCGCCTCTCGGAGCCGACGGTCACTCGCGTCGAGGACGCGCCTGGGCACATGATGATCGACCCGGCGACAGGGCTGCTCTACGTCGCCGACACCGGGGCCGGCCGGATCCTGCGCCTCGACCCCGATTCGGGGGAGCGCGGTCGGGACCTCCGAGCCCGGAACGAGCCGTTGGAGGACTACGCCGAGTGGGACGGCGTGGACTGGAGCGAGATCGTGACCGGGTTGGACCGCCCTGGCGGTCTGGCCGTCGCTGACGGCAACCTGTACGTCGCCGAGTACGGAACCGGCGTGATCCACGCCTTCGACCTCTACGGCGCTCCGCTCCAGACGCTCGACACGGGTTGGGGCGAGGGTGCCGTCCTTGGCATCGAGCTCGGTCCAGATGGCCACCTCTGGGTGGTGGACCACTCCGGTCCCGCTGTCGTGCGCCTCGATCCGCCCTGACCTTCCTGGAGGCACCATGCCCCGTCCTGTCTTCGGCGCACTCCTCCTCGCCGGATGCGCCGCGCGCAATCCCGGCGCCCACCCCCACGACATGAGCGCCGCGGAGCACGACGCGACCGCCGCGACCCTCGACGCGGAGGCGGACGCCGCCGCCGCGAATTACGACCCGACGGCCACCGAGACGCACCGCCGGTGTGGCGGGGGGAAGGGTTCCCACCCCTGCTGGACGGTGGTCACCAACCCGACCGACGCCTGGCTCGCGGAGGCCGCCGAGCACCGGAAGATGGCGGCCGAGCACCGCGCAGCGTCCGAAGCGCTGCGTGCGGCGGAGGACGCCGCGTGCGCCGGCCTGGACGAGGACGAGCGCGCCATCAGCCCGTTTCAGTGGGCCGCCGCTGACATCGCCGGCGTCGAGCCCTTCAACGTCCACCGCGGCGGGAAACAGCCCGACGAGCACCTCGTAGGCGCGGTGGTGACGGTGCGGGCGGTGGAGGGCCTCACGACCGAGTGGCTTCAGCGCGTGACGGAGTGCCACCTCGCGCGGAACGCGGCGGTCGGCCATGACATGCCGGAGATGCCCGACTGCCCGCTCGTCCCGAAAGGCGCGAGCGTGACGGTGACCTCGACGGGGACCGGCTTCGCCCTCGCGATCCGTTCCGAGGACGACGTGGCCGCCGCCGACATCCTCGCCCGTGCCCGGCGCCTCACGCCGTCGCCCTGACCCGCCGCGGCAGGCCCCGCCCCTTCCAGATGGCGAAGATCGCGGGGTAGACGAGGAGTTCCAAGAGGAACGAGGTGACGAGCCCGCCGACCATCGGAGCGGCGATGCGCTTCATCACGTCCGCGCCGGTGCCGTCGCTCCACATGACGGGGAGAAGGCCGAGCATCGCGCAGAGCACCGTCATCAGCTTCGGGCGGACCCGTCGCGCTGCGCCCTCGACGATGGCATCCTCCAGGTCGCTTGCATCTCGCATCAGCCCACCAGAGACGTGTCGTTTGTGGGCGAGCGTCAGGTAGAGCAACATGACTACGCCGGTCTCGGCGTCCAGCCCGGCCAGCGCGATGATGCCGACCCAGACCGCGACGCTCATGTTGTAGTCGAGCCCCCAGAGCAGCCAGACCGCGCCGATGAGCGAGAAGGGCACCGCGAGGAGCACGATGCCGGTCTCGACGGCGGAGCCGGTGTTCAGCCAGAGAAGGAGCGCCACGGCCGCGAGCGTCAGCGGGACCACGAGCTCGAGCTTCTCCTTGGCTCGCTCCAAGTATTGGAACTGCCCGGCCCACTCCACGCGCGTGCCGGCAGGGAGCTTCGCCTCCTTCGCCACCACCGGGCGCGCCGCGGTGACGTAGTCGGCCACGGGAACGTCACCAGTGTCCACGAACACGTACCCGACGAGCTTGCCCCCGTCGCTGCGGAGCATGTCGGGTCCCGTGTTGAATTGCACCTCCGCGAGGCGGGACAGAGGCACGAGCGCGCCGCTCGGCGTCGGCATCGTCAGGCGGGCGAGCGCGTCGGGATCGTCTCGGTACTCCCGGGCGAAGCGGACAGCGATGGGGTACCGCTCGCGTCCCTCCACGGTCTGCCCGATGTTCATCCCGCCGATACCGGTCTGCACGAAGTCGAGGACCTGTGCCACCGAGACCCCCAACCGGCCCGCCTCGTCGCGGTCCACAACGATGTCGGCGTAGAGCCCCCCGGTCCCCCGCTCGGCCACCGCGCTGCGCGTCCCCGGGAAGCGCTTCAGCACCTGCTCGATCGCCACCGCGCCGGCCTCCACGTCGTCGAGCGAGTCGCCGAAGACCTTGATCCCGAGCGGGCTCCGGATGCCCGTGGACAACATCTCGGTGCGTGTCTGGATGGGCATCCACCAGGCGTTCGGCATCCCGGGCACCTGGACGGCGGCGTCGAGCTCCTTGATGAGGGAGTCCCAGGTGACGCCGGGTCGCCACTGCTCGCGCGGCTTGAGCGTCACGACAGTCTCCGCCATCGCCAGCGGCGCGGGGTCGGTCGGGGTCTCCGCCCGCCCCATCTTGCCGAACACCCGGTCGACCTCGGGGAACCCCTTGATGATGCTGTCCATGGACGACAGGACACGCTGCGCCTCCTGCTCCGACACCCCCGGCGGCGCCGTCGGCATGAAGAGGATCACCCCCTCGTTCAGCGGCGGCATGAACTCGTTGCCGAGTCGCAGGGCGACGGGGACCGTGCTGGCCACGGCCAGCGCCGCCGCGACCACGACGGGCCAGCGTGCCCGCACCACGAGTCGCACCACGGGCGAATAGAGCCGCACGAGCCACCGGTTGAGAGGGTTGTCGTCCTCGTGGCGAATGCGGCCCCGGATGAAGAAGACCGCCAGCGCAGGGGTGAGGGTGACCGCGAGCAAGGCCGCGAACGCCATCGCCCAGCTCTTGGTCCACGCGAGCGGGGCGAACAGGCGCCCTTCGGTCCCCTCCAACGTGAAGATCGGGAGGAACGACACCGTGATCACCAGGAGCGCGAAGAACGCGCTGGGCCCGACCTCCTGCATCGCGGCCACGATGACGGCGCTCCGCTCCCCGGGTCGCCCCTCCTCCTCCCAGTGTTCCAGCTTCTTGTGGACGTTCTCGACGAGGATGATGGAAGCGTCGACCATCGCCCCGATCGCCACGGCGATGCCGCCGAGCGACATGATGTTCGCGTTCAGGCCCTGGTAGTGCATGGGGATGAACGCCGCGAGCACCGCGAGCGGGAGGGCGAGGATCGGGACGAGCGCGCTCCGCCCGTGCATGAGGAAGACGAGGATGACGATGGAGACGACGACGAGCTCCTCGACGAGCGTGCGCGCGAGCGTCTGGATCGACGCCTCGATGAGCTCGGAGCGGTCGTAGGTCGGGACGAACTCCACGCCGGCCGGCAAGGACCGTTTCACCTCTTCGATCCGCGCCTTGACCGCGCGGATGACATCGAGCGCGTTCTCACCCTGCCGCATGACCACGATGCCGCCGACGGTGTTGCCTTCCCCGTCGAGGTCGGCGACTCCCCGGCGCTGGTCGGGACCGAGGGTGACCTGCGCCACGTCGCCGACGCGAACCGTAAAGCCGGCCTGGCCAGGGGTCGCGGTCCGGGCAAGGGGGAGGCCAGCCGCCGCGGACGAGCCACCGCTCGACGGGCCCGCCCCCATCGCCGTCGGCGACGACGCGCCTCCCCCGCCGCCGCCCATCCCCGACATGCCCCCGCCGGAAGGCGTCGCGCCCATCCCGCCCGACATTCCCGCGGCGCCGACGCTCGCCGGGGCGGGGGCGGCCGTCCCGCCGGCGGTGGCCGGGGGGAGCCCCGTCGCGGACAGCCAGGGCACGCCGAGGAGCGGGGCCTTCGCGATGTCGTCGACGGAGGCGACGTAGCCGCGTCCTCGCACGACGTGCTCGTGCTCCGCGATCTCCAGCACCCGGCCCCCGACCTCGGTGTTCGCCCCGCCCACCGCGCCCACCACCTCGGACAGCGGCACCCCGTAGGCAGCGAGCCGGGAGGGATCGACCGCGACCTGGTACTGCTTCACGAAGCCACCGATGCTCGCGACCTGCGCGACGCCCGGCACGCTCTCCAGCGCGTAGCGGACCGTCCAGTCCTGGAGGCTCCGGAGCTCCTGCAGGTCGTGCTTCCCGCTCGGATCGACGAGCGCGTACTGGTACACCCAGCCGACCCCCGTCGCGTCGGGCCCGAGCGTCGGCGTCACCCCGGCCGGGAGCCGGCCCTGCACACCGTTGAGGTACTCCAGCACCCGGGACCGGGCCCAGTAGAGGTCCGTGTCGTCGTCGAAGATGACGTACACGAAGGACATCCCGAACATGGACTGCCCGCGGACCGCCTTCACGTGGGGCGCGGCGAGGAGCGCGGACGTGATCGGCGTCGTGACCTGGTCCTCGACGAGGTTCGGCCCGCGCCCCATCCACTCGGTGAACACGATGACCTGCACGTCGGAAAGGTCGGGGATCGCGTCGAGCGGCGCTTGGCGCGCCGACCAGCTCCCCCACATCGCCAGCGCGCCGGCCGCGAGCAGGGTGAACCAGCGGTGATGGGCACACGCGGCGATGGTCCGCGCGATGATCCCGGACGGTGGAGGGGTGCTCATCGGCCCTCCATCGTGCTCATGTCGTGACCCGCATGGTCCGCGGGTGTGGCGTCCGGTGTCGCGTCCGGCGTCGCTCCGTGCTTGTGTCCGGTCTCGCCACCCTTCTTGAGGCGGCTGTCGGCCGCGACCAGGAAGTTGCCCGCGCGCACGACCTGTTCGCCCGCGGCGAGCCCGTCGAGGATCTCGACGTAGCCGTCCGACTTCATGCCAGTGACGACGTCACGTGGGGAGAGGAGGTCGTCGCCAGCGTCGACGAACACCACGCGCCGTGGACCGGTGTAGAGCACCGCCGACTCGGGCACCGCGAGGTGCTCGCCCCCGTCGATGTCGACGCGAAGGGTCGCCCACTGGTCGGGACGGAGCGCGCCACTGGGGTTGCGCACCGACACCCGGACCCTCGCGGTGCGCGTGGTGGCGTCGAGCTGCGGGAGCACGCGCTCCACGCGCCCGGCGAGCGGGGCCTCCAGGCCGGTCGCGTCCACCTCCACCGCCTGTCCGGGCGCAAGTCTGCCGACCTGGTCCTCGGGGATGGCGCCTTCGACCCAGACGGTGGACGCGTCCCCGAGCCGGTAGAGCGTCTGTCCGGGGCTCACCATCGCGCCCTCTACGGCTGTGCGGTCCAGCACGACGCCCGCCCGAGGCGCCCGGATCGGAAGATCCTCGATCGTGCGCCCGGCGGTGACGATGGCGTCGATCTCGCTCGCCGCGAGCCCGAGGCGCATGAGACGGAGGCGTGCGGCGTCCCGTCGGGCGACCGAGGCGGGGTCCCCGTCCTGGGCGCCTGCGGTCGCGCGGAGCAGGTCGTCCTGGGCCGTGACGAGCTCGGGGCTGAACAGGGTGAACAGGACTTCCCCGGCCCCAACCGCCTCCCCGGGCGCCCCCCGGACGTGCTTCACCCATCCCGACGCGCGGACGGTCACGTCGGAAAGGGCGTCCGCGTCCCAGGTGACGACCGCGGGCACCTGCAACGAGGATCCCATCTGCCGGACCGCGGCGGCCTCGAGCTCGATCCCGAACTGGCTCCGTCGCTGGGCGTCCACCCGGACGGCGCCGGTGGAGATCTCGGCGCGCGTGACCGGCGTGAGCGTCATCCCGCAGATGGGGCAGCTCCCGGGTCCGGGTTGTTGGATCGAGGGGTGCATCGGGCAGGTGTAGTAGGCGATGTCGCTCGCACTGGCTGCGGAGGGCGAAGCGGAGGTCGTCGGTTCGCTCCCGGAGGTCGGCGCCCGCGAACAGGCGGCGAGAGGCAAGAGGGCGAAGAGGAGGACGGGGAAGCGCCTCATGGCTTGGCTCCGGGAAGGAGGAGGCCGTGCGCGAGCTCCAGCTCACGCGCGCGCAGGACGACGGTGGCGAGCTGCTGCTCGTGCCGGTAGTCGGCTTCGAGCGCCGCTCGCTCGGCCTCGAGGAGCTGACGGAGGTCGACCGTCCCCGCCGCGAACCCGGCCCGCGCCGCCGCCACACGGGCGCGGGCCGCCGGGAGGACATCGTGCTCCAGGGCCGCGAGGACCGCGCTGTCCCCGCGTAAGCGGCGTTCGGCGGTGGCGACCTGCCCGGCGACCTCATCCTGCGCGCGGGCGACGTCGGCGCGAGCAGCCGAGACTCCCGCCGCGGCCGCGTCCACCGTCGCCGCCTTGGCCTTCTGGTCGAGCGGCACCTGTACGGAGACGCCCGCCATCCAGCGGTCCTCCGGCATCGCCTGCATCGCGTCCCAGCCGGTCATTACCCCGAGCATCGGGAGGCGGTCCGCTCGCGCCATCCGCTCCTCGGCCTCCGCGGCCCGCGTCATCGCGGCAGCCTCGGCGATCTCTGGCCGCTCCCCCCCGGCCTCGGGCGTCGGCGCGTTCACCCGCGCGGGGGGAGCGTCCACCGCGACGTCCACGGCGCGGTGCAACAGCGTGTTGATCCGGACGGCGACGACATCACGTTCGGTGGCCGATGCGTGCGTACGGGTCGTCAGCCAGCCGAGTTCCGCGTCCACCTGGAGCACGTCCAGATCGGAGGCCCGCCCGACTGAGACACGGGAGAGCGTGGTCGCTCGGGTCTCCCGAAGCACGCCGAGCGTCGCCGCCGTGAGGTCCAGCTCCCGGTGGATGGAGTACCAGTCCGCCCATGCCATCGCCGCCATCTCGGCGAGCTCCAGCCGCATCATGTCCAGTCGGGAGGAGGCCGCGTCTGCGTCGGCACCAGCCATGTCCCGCGCGGCCCGACGCGCCCCCCACAGGGGAAGATCCTGCCTGACCTCGACCTGCCATCCCGGCATCCCGCCGAGCGAGAGCGGCGCCACCGTCAGGTCGACCATTGGGTCCGGCCAGGGCGCTGCGGCCGCTGCTTGCGCACGCGCTTGGGCCAACGTGGCGCTTGCGACGGTCGCCTCCGGGTTGGCGGCGATTACGGCCCGGGTCAGCTCATTGAGTTCGAGCCCGGTCGGGTCGGCCGCGAGAGCGAGGGAAACGAGGGAGATGAGCATGGCCTCCGTCCGAGTTCGGAACGTGGAACCTCCCTAGTGTAGCGCTTCGAAGCAACCTATTGAGATGATCGGGATCGCGGTGTGACCCGGCCCATCACTGGAGTGCGAGGGGTGCGGTGGTTCGTGAGGATCGAGGGGAGGAAACCGAGGGGCAGCCGACCCAGGCGCGGTTTATCAGGCCTGGGACCTCAGGCGGGCCGGACGGGGCATGGTAGCGCTGTCGCGTCGGCGCCCCGCGTTCGTCGCGGGCCCTCAGCTTCCGGACGCACCCAGCCGGTCTCGCCGGAAGGCGATGGCGCGCCGCAGCTTGTGCACTGTGGGCGTCGAAGGGCAGCTCGTCGAGGCGCGCCAGCCACCGTGGCGCTGCGTCCACGAGCTCGTCCAACACCCGCACCGTGGCGCGCGGTGGAAGCCCCAGGCCGGTGCCCAGGGCCAGGAAGTCGGCCCGCCCGATGTCCTCCCCGGTCTTGCCGTTCAGCGTCAGGGCCATGTTGAGATCGCCATAGGGGTGGGAGCTGTGCACATCGTGGGCAGGGGTGGCCTCCCACTCGCCATCGGGGGCCTGGCGTACCGAGAAGTTCTTGGCGTGCGCGTCGCCGTTGCACGTGAGGTAGACAAAGGCGAGCTGGCGAACCAGGTCCCGCGCGCAGACCAGTGGGGCCCCCGCAACCCGGGCGTGGGCGGCGAGGACCTCCTCGCAGGACACCCGGTACTTGTCGGCCGGATTTCGCCCCAGCACCTGGCAGCCGTCTTCCTGGGCCAGTGGCCGCCAGGCGCCGAGATGCGGCACGCGGTCGAAGCGCCGGACCAGGAGACCGGGATGTCCGTCCCGGTCGTGGACCGGCTCCGAGTCGGCGGCCGGCACACCGCTGTCGCGCGCGGCAGCGAGGAAGAAGGACTCGTTCTCGACCAGGTGGGGGAAGCCACGTGGATTCAGCTTGAGGAGGAACGGTCCCCCGGCCAGGTGCACGGGCAGGGAGATCATGCCGCTGGAGATCTTGTCCTGCACTCCGGGAAGGGCGACGCGATCGGCGCCCTCGGGACCGACGACCCGCGCCATCAGGTCGGCGAAGGGCACCCGCTCCAAGGGCTCGGCAACGGCCGGCGGAGGAGGTTGCCAGCCGACAGGGATGACCTGGACGTCGCCGATCTCGTCGTGGGCCGTGGCCAGCAAGAGCGAGAAGTCGTCGTCGGCTGAGGTCTTGATGGCAGCTCGGACCTCGGCGAGCCGGCGCCCCTCGGGGAGCAGACCGGCGAAGAAGGGCGGAACCGCGCCCGCCGAGGCCCGTGTCGGTGGGGCCCCGAGTGGGAGGGTGGTCGCCACGGCGGGGCCGTCGTAGTCCGGGTCGTAGACGAACTCGCTGCCCTCGCGGGTCCGCGCAAGCCGCCCGGCTCGCCGCCCGGCCCTGCGGACCTCGGCCTCTTCGACCAGGCGAAGGTCGACAAGGGCCGCGCTCACGGCGCCGGCTCGCCGCACTCGTCGGCTTCGACGGCGACCCCAGGTGCTCCCTTGCGAACGACCAGGCCCAGGCCGAGGGCAGCGAGCAGGTCGATCAGCTTGTCCAGGCGCAGGGTCCCTTTGCCGGCCTCGACGGTGTGGACGAAGCGCGTGGAGCAGCACACCAGCTCGGCCAGCTCCTCCTGGCGAAGGCCCAACCGTGCGCGGCGGGCACGGACGGCTTCGGCGAGGCTGGATGCGCGATCGCTCATCTCCCCTCCATTCGCCGCCCTGGTTGCGGCCACGTCAAGGCCGCGCATGACAGGACCTAGCCCAAGCCGCGGCGCCCAACGGGTGGCGCGCCGGGGGGCGCTGCGGCTCGCGGCGCGCGCCCCGGGAGCGCGGGCCCGTCCCGAGCGGGAAGCGGGCCGATTCCGGGGTCCGCGGGCGTGTTTCCCTGGGTCCGCGGAGCGCACCACCACGCCCCGCCTTCGCCGGTTGGGTTTCGCGATGGCAGATGGGTTCAGGCACGTGGAGCGAACAGGCTGGGCTGTTGGTCGGGCGGTGGAGGTGCCCAGTATCCAGGGATGAGCGCGAGGAGTCTGTGGGTGCTGGGTACGACGGCACGGATGCCGTCCACGATGGCGTACCCCCAGAACTGGCCCACCTTCAGGGGCTTGATGATGCGCTGGGAGAGCACTTCGAAGGTCCGCAGGGCGGCCTCGGCGTTGGGCCGCTGGACGAAGGTGGCGATGGCGCCCCAGACGGCAGCCACGAGGTTCTGGAGCCGGTTCCAGGTGAGTGCCCGGATGTTCTCCAGCTTGAACTCCTGCTTGGCGAATCGGTGGGTCTCCTCGACCGACCACCTGGCGAAGTACATGCCCAGCACGCGTGCGACAGCGGCCGGCGTGTCCGCCTTGTGGGTGGTCAGCAGCACCATGGGGTTCTCGTGCTCGTCGGTCTTGAAGACGCACATCCAGAGCTGCTGCTCGTGGCCGGGCAACCGGACGGGCCGTGAGCCGTAGCGCGCTCTGTAGGCCCCTCGCTTGCCATCGTTGAGAAGACGCGTGGCTTCGAGCTCACCGTAGAAGCGGGCCCCCTCCCAGAGGTCGCGGACGCGGGCGCGAGAGTTCTCGTCGAAGACCAGGTGACGGCTGTTCTCGTGTACTTGCAGGCGGACGACGAAGTGCCGCTTCTCGCCCAGCAACAGCCGAAGGATGCGCCCATTGTCTCCTTCCCGGTCGATGGCGAAGGTCCCCGCCTGCGTGCCGGCGCAGATCCTGCGCAGCATGTCCAGCCAGATGGCCGGCTGACTCTTGAAGTCCTCTTCGGTGGTCGAGAAGACCTCGAACATCAGCGGCAGGGGCACCGCGCGGCGCTCCTGCTCAGGATCGACCACCACCGCAGTGGCCAGGCCATAGCCCTTGCCGATCTCACCCGTCGACCCATCTCGGACCGCGGCGAGGTTCGGCATCGCCTTGGCGTAGGCCTTGGTGATGTCCGAGAGGTCGACGGCGATGACCGCGCCTTCGGGTACCCGTCGCCCCAGTTCGGCGGTCTGCTGCGCAGCCACGGTCACCAGGTCGATCTCCCCCAACATCCGGTTCGCCACCTTGTAGCGGTGCCGGGCGGCAACCTCGTTCTTCGGCATGCGCCGCACGATGGAGCTGAACATCACGTCGCCGGCGAGGACCAGCCCCATCACGAGCTGCACGGCGAAGCGCCGACGGAACACCGACCACCGCGCCTCCGGATGCGCGCTCAACTGGACCAAGTGCCGGACGTAGCCGGCGAGGTGCGATAGGATCTCGTTCAGCCAGTACATGGCCAGGGCCTCGCTTGGGTGGTGTGTCGCAACCAGCACCTAAGCGGGCCCTTCATCCATGTCTAGGCTCGATCTTCCACAACTTCGCCTGGGGGACCCCGCCTGTGGGGCGGCGGCGGCAGGGTGCCGGGCTTCAACAGAATGCCCCGTCACCACGCGAACTTGGCGAGCCCGTTGGGCTAGGTCCTGGGAAATCCCTGGACCTGGCCCAGGTGCTTGGGCCAGGTCCTGGAGCGCCGTACCATCCCACGCTCCTCGACCAGGTGGAGAGCGGGCAAGTTGTCGAGATCACCCGGAGAGGCAGCCCGGTGGCCATCGTGCTCTCCCTGGCGGAGTACCAGCGGTTGGTCCAGGCCACGGTGCCCTTCGGGGATGCGTGGCGGACCTGGCGGGCCAGCGTCGAGGAAGCCGACCTTGACCTTCCCGAGTAGTGGTTCGACCGCCTGCGGGACCGCTCCACCGGGCGTGCGATCGACCTGTGACCCTGCGCTTCCTGCTGGACACCAACGTGGTCTCGGCCCCTTTCCGAATCGATCCACCCGCCTCGCTGCTGCAACGCCTGAATGAACACGCGGGCAGCATGGCCTTGGGGGTGCTGAGCTGGCACGAGCTGCGCTTCGGCCACGCGCTCCTGCCTGAGTCGCGCCGCAAGGAAGCGCTGGGGCGCTACCTGCACCAGGTCGTGCTTCCGTCCTTTCCCCTGCTGCCCTACGACCGGGCAGCGGCCGAGTGGCACGCCGCGGAGCGGGCTCGTCTGCGCAAGCTGGGAGTGGAGCCGCCGATCATCGATGCCCAGATCGCGGCCATCGCGGCCACGCGGGGCCTGGTGCTGGTCACCCACAACCTGGCTGACTTCAGTCCCTTCCAAGGGCTCGTGGTCGAAGACTGGTTGCAGTAGGCGCCTCAACCTGCAACACCAGCCCCCCTCCGGCCGCAGGGCCACCACCTCGCCGACCTCGAAGCGGTCCCGCTGGTCGACCACGACCTCGCGCTCCTCGCCCCCGGGGGCCCTGGGCAAGTGGACCTGGCCGTGCCGGCGACGGGCGAGGCGATCCTGCGGGCGGTGGAGGCGGCGCGGCGGGGGTGAGTGGCCTTGCCCTGCCCCGGACACCCGGGCTACGAACCGGGCCGAACTCCCCCTCGGAGGCCCCATGACCGCCGCTCTCGTCCTCCCCCTCCTCGTCGCGTGCGGCTCGGGCGAGGACGACACCGCCGCCGCCACCCACGAGGGCGCCTTCGGTGCGGCCACGGAGGAGGCCCGCGAGGCCGCGGTCTTCGGGGCCTTCGGCTTCGGCACCGTGATGGCCTACCTGGGCGCCGTCGGCCTGGAGGGAGATGTCGGCATGTCCAAGGGGACGGCGGAGCCGTGCCCGGCCTACGACCTGTCCGACGGGGTGCTCACCTTCACCGCGGACGGCTGCGTCGGGCCGGACTCGGGCGCGACCCTGGAGGGCACCGTCCACCTGACCAACGTACCGCTGGGGATCCTCCCGTTCGTGCTCGACCTCGACGGCTTCGGCGAAGATCCCGACGGGGAGATGGCGATCGAGTTCCTGGGTTGGACCACCGTCGACGCCACGGGGGAGAGCACACGCTACGAGGGTGGCTTCTCCGTCTCCAACCAGTTGGGGGCGGAGCCCTACGACACGCAGACCGACCTGTGGATCGAGCTGGAGGGTCGCCCCGGCGTGCGAAGGGTGGACGGATACACCTGCAACGATGGAGCGTGTGAAGCGACGGTCCCGCTGGAGGTGGCGGTGGACGGTCTCAGCAGCTTCGACGTGGACGACAGCCAGATGGACATGTCGGGCAGCACACCCTCCGGCACGCTGGTGCTGCGCGCGGACGACACGTTGACCGTCGACATCGACTCCCTCAGCGGCCTGGGCTGCATGGACGCCGACATCGACGGCGCGGCGGTCCGGATCTGCCTGCCCGAGCTGGCCGGGTTGTCCGACGACGGCGGCCAGGGCTACGTCGAGTCGCCCGCCTTCGGGATGTACGCGTTCGGCGCCGACGAGACACACCTCTACGTCTCCGTCGGCACCTTGCCGGAGTACGAGGTCGCCGCCGTCACCGCCGAACTGGCGGTGCTGAGCGGCGAGGACACCGAGCTGCACGGCATGCCCACCAACGGGAGCTCCGACCACTTCGACCTGTGGGCCCTGGAGCTGACCGAGGGCGACTACGTCGACGGGGTCTCCAGCGCGCTGCCGCTGCTCCAGAACTACGAGGCGCTGGGCGCCAAGCTGCGGGCCTGGGACGCCGACGGCGCCCTGATCGGCTGCGCCATCTTCGGGACCGACGACGACGCCGCGGCCCAGCGGTGGTTCGGCTGGGAGGACTGTCTGTAGGCCCCCTACAGCACCAGCCCGCCCTCGGGCCGCAGGGCCACCGCCTCGCCGACCTCGAAGCGCTCGGACTGGTCGACCACCACCTCGCGCTCCTCGCCCCCGGGCCCCTGGACCGCGATCACGTAGCGCGCGACGGGCCCCAGGAAGACCCGCGAGCGCACGGTGCCGGGGATGCCCCCCTCCCCTGCCCCGCGCACCAGACCCGCCTTGGACGGCCGGAAGGCGAATGTGTCGCCCGCGGCATCGACCACGGTCCGGCGTGCGATGGTGTCGGGCACGAAGGCGATGGGCAGCTCGCTCTGACGCCCGACGAAGCGGGCGGCGAAGCGGGTGGCAGGCGCCTCGTAGAGCGCCTCGGGGGCGTCGTGCTGCTCGATGCGGCCCTGGTGCATGACGGCGACGCGGTCGGCCAGGCCGAGCGCCTCCTCCTGGTCGTGGGTCACGAAGAGGACGGTGATGCCGCGGCGCTTGACCAGGGCGCGGATCTCGTCGCGCATCTGTTCACGAAGGTGGGCGTCGAGGTTGGACAGCGGCTCGTCCAGCAGGAGCACGCGGGGCTGTGCGACCAGCGCCCGGGCCAGGGCGACGCGCTGCTGCTGGCCGCCGCTGAGCTGGTTGGGGTAGCGGGCGGACAGGCCGTCCAGGCGCACGGCGGACAGGGCCTGCTCGACCCGTGGGCCCAGGTCGGAGGCCCCTTGCAGGCGCAGGGGGTAGGCGACGTTCTCGTACACGGTCTTGTGCGGCCAGACGGCGTAGGACTGGAAGACCATGCCCAGGCGGCGGGCCTCGGGCGGCACGAAGCGGCCGGGGCCGGCGACCTGCTCGTCCCCGATGAAGATCTCGCCGCCGCTGGGGGCCTCCAGGCCGGCGACCATGCGCAGGGTGGTGGTCTTTCCGCAGCCCGAGGGGCCCAGCAGGGCCAGGACCTCGCCCTGCTCGACCGTGAGATCCATGGCCCGCACGACGGGGTTGTCGCCGTAGGACTTGTGTACACCTCGGAGGTGGACGCGGGCCATCTACAGACCCACCCGGCCGCGGGAGAGCAGGCGCACCCCGCCGCTGAGCAGCAGGACGACGGCGGTGAGCACGACGGCGAGCACGGCGGCGGCGGGTGGGTCGGCATAGGACTGGAGCTGGAAGAGCACGGTGCCGACGACGGGGGTCCGGGGACCGTACAGGAGCACGCTCATGGTGATCTCGGAGAAGGCCGGCATGGCGACCAGGAACCAGGAGGCGACGACGGAGGGCAGGAGCAGGGGCAAGACGACGTCGCGCAGGCTGCGCCCCCAGCCCGCACCTGACATGCGGGCGGCTTCTTCCAGGGCGGGATCCAGGCCCCGCAACGCGGCCTGGACGGTGCCGACCGGAAAGGCGAGGTGCTTGACGGTGTACGCGATGCCGAGCAGCCAGGCGGTGTCGAGCAGGGCCAGCGTGAAGGTGGCGCGCTCCAGCAGGATGAGGCGGATCTCCTGCGAGAAGCAGAGCAGCAGGCCCAGGGCCAGGACGGTGCCGGGCACGGCGTAGGGCAGGCGGGCCAGGGAGGCGACCGCGCGGCTGCCGCGGCCGGGGCTGCGCACGGCCATCCAGGCGACCAGGCCGCCGATGACGGTGGCGGCGGTGGCGGCGGCGGCGGCGAGCAGGCCGCTGCGCAGCAGGGCGTCGAGCGTGTCGGGGCGCTCCAGCAGCACCTCGGACCAGTGCTGCAGGCCCAGGTTGTCGGGGGAGAGGCCGCCGCCGAAGCCCTTCATCAGGCTGGTGAGCGCGATGGTGGACAGCGGCAGCACCACCGCGACGAGCGCGTACAGAGACAGTCCCAGCACGGCCAGGGGGGTGAAGCGGCCGAGCACGATGCGTCCGCCGCGGTTGGCCTTGCCGGTGACGGAGACGAAGGAGCGGCGGCCCTCCAGCCGGCGGGCCAGGGTGGGCAGGCCCACGCCGACCAGCAGCAGGAGCAGGGAGAGGGCGGCGGCGACGGGGCGCCCGGTGGCCGGGTCGAGGGCCAGGGCCTGGTAGATGCGGGTGGAGAGCACCCAGTCGGGCTGGGCCGCGCCGCCGGCCAGCAGGTAGGGCACGCCGAAGGCGGCGGCGGCGAAGGCGGCGACGAAGCTGGCGCCGGCGCCGATGGCCGGCAGGGCCAGGGGCAAGGTGACGTCGCGGAGCACCTGCCAGCGGGTCGCACCGGACATGCGGGCGGCCTCCTCCAGGGCCGGGTCGATGCGGGAGAGCGCATCCGCAGTGCCCAGGAAGACGAAGGGGGCCAGGAACAGCCCCAGCACCCAGACCATGCCGCCCAGGCTGTAGATGTCGAGCACCGGCAGGCCCAGGGTGGACAGACCCCGGTTGAGCAGGCCGTTGGTCGGGTTGAGCAGCCAGGTCCAGGCGATGGCCCCGATGTAGGGCGGCACGACGTAGGGCAGGGACAACAGCACGCGCCAGGCGGCGGCGCCAGGCAGGTCGGTGCGGCCGAGCAGCCAGCCCATGGGCACCCCCAGGACCAGGCTGAAGGCGACGGTGCCCAGGCAGAGCAGGACGGTGTTCCAGAGCGCCCGCAGGTTGACCGGGTCGGCCAGGGCGGAGAGTGCTGCCGGGTCCAATGCCTGGACGGCCATGGCCAGCAGGGGGGCGCCCGCGAAGACCAGCAGCAGCAGGACGACCAGGGCCAGGACGGGCCCCTTCACGGCGCCACCCAGCGGGCCTTGAAGGCGGCGGCGTCGATGTCCGCGGGGACCGGGAACAGGGGGATCTCCGCCAGCGGCGGCCCGCCGGGCGGCGGCGCCAGGTGCGGCAGGGGCGAGTGCATCCCGCCCTGGACGATGGCCTGCTGCGCCGGATCGGACATCAGCCAGGCGACGAAGCGCTCGGCGCCGTGCACGTCCGGGCAGCCCCTGGGGATGGCGACCGGGCCGGGCACGGGGATGGCGCCGTCGGTGGGCAGGATGGCGCGGGCGGCGCTGTCGGGCTTGAGCAGCAGGTTCTCCAGCAGGATGACGCCCACCGGCCGCTCACCGGACTCCATGCGGGCCAGGACGCTGCTGTTGCCGCCCTGGGCGATGAGCCCCTGGCCGCGGGCGGCGGCGACCCACTGTGGCCCGTACGCGGCGTCCAGGGCCGACCAGGTGGTGAAGGCCGTGCCGCTGGCCAGCGGGTCGGGGCTGCTGACCTGGCCGGCCCAGGCCGACTCCGACAGGTCGCGGAAGGAGGTGGGCGCCGCTTCCTGCGCGCTGGCCAGCACCATCAGCGACAGGCGCATGGTGAAGTAGCGGCCCTCGGGATCGAGCCAGCGCCGGTCCATCCGGGCGGTGGCCGGGGCCAGGTAGGGGTGCAGCAGCTCCCGCTCGGCCAGGTCGGCCGTCCAGGCGGGGTCGCTGCTGGCCAGGACGCAGGCCCGCGAGCCGCCGGCCGCCAGCTCGGCCTCGAAGCGCTGGGCCACCTTCTCCGAGCCGGCCTGGTAGACCTCGATGCGCAGGTCGGGCAGGTCCCGCTCCCACATCGGCCGCAGCGTGGCCAGCACCTCCTCGTACATCGAGGTGTAGAGCCACAGCTCGGAGCTCTGGCCGGAGGCGGCCTGCTCGGGCGGGCCGAGCTCGATGCGGCAGGCGAGGAGGAGGAGGGGCAGCACGGGCCAGGGATAGCACGGGGGGGGCCCCGGGCGGGCCCCTCGCCTCACCGCTTCAGCAGGCCCTGCTCCCGGTACCAGGCGACGGCCTCGGCCACGCCCTGCTCCAGCGGCACCTGCTGGCGGTAGCCGAGCAGGCGCTGGGCCTTCTCGCTGCTGCACCAGTTCACGCTCTTCGTCGTCCAGGCGACGGTGCCGCGCGAGAAGATGGGCTTCTTGGTGAGCGGGGTGATGAGCGGGGGGTGCGGGTAGAGCTTCGCGGCCAGCTCGACGCCCCGACCGCCGAGCAGGGCCAGGCGCTCGGGCAGGACCAGGAAGCGCAACTTGTCCCTGCCGGCGGCCTTCGCGGCGGCGGTCAGCACCTCGCTGATCCTGTAGGAGCGGCCGTCGTTGATGAAGAAGACCTGGCCCACGGCCTCGGGCCTCTCGACCGCCAGGCGCATGGCGTGGATGGCGTTGTGCACGTTGCAGAACTCCATCCACACGTCGGCCTGGCCGATGCGCGGGTAGAAGCCGGTGGCAGCGAGCTTGAACAGGCGCGAGAAGATGAGGGTGTTGCCGGGACCGTAGACCATGGGCAGGCGCAGGACGGTGCCCGGCACCTGGCCGGCGTCGGAGGCGGCGATGACGAGCTGCTCGGCCTGCAGCTTGCTGCGACCGTACACGTTGGTCGGCGCGGGCGGGTCGGTCTCGACCAGGGGGCGCTGGCCGTCGGCGGGGCCGGCGGCCTCGATGGTCGAGACGAAGACGAAGCGCCGGGCCTGGCAGGCGGCGGCGTGGTCGACCAGGTTCTGCGTGCCCTGGACGTTGACGGCGTCGTACTCCTCGTCGCCCTTGTTGTACTGCAGCCGCGCGATGGCGGCGAGGTGGATGGTGGCCTGCACGGGCGGCAGGGCCAGGACGGCGTCCCGGTCGCGGACGTCGACCTGCACCACGACCAGGTCGGGGCCGGCCGGGTGCTCCACGCGCTGGCCGGGCTCGACCAGCGCGAGGACGGGCTGGCCGGCGTCCCGCAGGGTCTTGACGAGGTGGTGGCCGATGAAGCCGGCGGCGCCGGTGACGAGGATCATGGGCGGGCTCCCGGAGGGGGTGGGGGCGCCCTCTACTCCGCTGGCGCGGGCGCGCACCTCCCTCCGGGATGGGTCCTGCCTTCACTTGGCGTGGGGGGCCCCCTGGAAGCCGTCGTGGCGCGCCAGCCCCTCGCCGGCCCGCGGCTCCAGCGCCACGGCCAGCACCTCCTCCATCGTGTCGACCAGCACGATCTCCAGCGCCTCGCGCACGTCCGGGGGCAGCTCGTCCAGGTCCTGCCCGTTGCGGCGCGGCAGGATGATGGTCTTGATGCCCAGGCGGTGGGCGGCGAGCACCTTGCTCTTGATGCCGCCGACCGGCAGGACGCGGCCCCGCAGGGTGGCCTCGCCGGTCATGGCCACGTCGCGCCGCACGTTGCGACCGGACAGCAGGCTGGCGAGCGCGGTGAACATGGTCACACCGGCGCTGGGGCCGTCCTTGGGCACGGCACCCGCGGGCACGTGCACGTGCACGTCCTGGTCGCGGACGGCGTCCGGCGGGATGTCGAGCGCCGCGGCGTGCGACAGGACGTAGGTCAGGGCCGCACGGGCGGACTCCTTCATCACGTCGCCCAGCTGTCCGGTCAGCATGAGCTGGCCCTTGCCGGGCAGGGTGCTGGCCTCGACGTACAGGACGTCGCCGCCGACGGGGGTCCAGGCCAGGCCGGTGGCGATGCCGGGGCGGGCCACCTCGGCGACCTCGCCCTCGTCTTCGTGGAAGCGGCGCTTTCCGAGGTACGTGCCGACGTCGGCCTCGTCCACGGTGAGCGGACCCGACAGCTCGCCCTTGGCCTTCTTGACGGCGGCGGCGCGGAAGATGCGCCCCAGCGCGCGCTGGAGCTGTCGCACGCCGGCCTCGCGGGTCCAGCCGCGGATCACGAGATCGATGGCGGCGTCGGTGAGCACGACGTCGTCGACGGACACACCGGCGTTCTCGGCCAGCTTCTCCAGCAGGTGGGCGCGGGCGATGGTCCGCTTCTCCTCGGGGGTGTAGCCCTCCAGGCTGATCACCTCCATGCGGTCGCGCAGGGGGCCGGGGATCTGCGACAGGTCGTTGGCCGTGGCGATGAACAGCGTGCGGGAGAGATCCCAGGGCACCTCGAGGTAGTGGTCGACGAAGTGGTGGTTCTGTTCAGGGTCGAGGATCTCGAGCAGGGCGGCCGCGGGGTTGCCCTGCCAGCCCTGGACCAGCTTGTCGACCTCGTCCAGCAGCATGACGGGGTCGTTGATGCCGGCGCGGCGCACACCCTCGACGATGCGGCCGGGGCGGCTGCCGATGTAGGTGCGACGGTGGCCGCGCAGCTCGGCCTCGTCCCGCACGCCGCCCAGGGCGACGCGGACCAGCTTCTTGCCCATGGCGTCGGCGATGGCCTGCCCGATGCTGGTCTTGCCCACGCCGGGGGGGCCCACGAGCAGGAGCACGTCGGCGCGGCCCTTTCCGGCGAGCAGGCGCACGGAGAGGTGCTCGACGACCTGGCGCTTGACCTCGGACAGGCCGTGGTGGCTCTTGTCGAGGGCGGCCTCCAGCGCGTCGATGTCGACGTGCTCGCGGGGCTCCTCCTCGCCGCCCTCCGCGCCGCCGCTGGTGGCCGAGGAGACCGACCAGGGCATCTCGGCGATGCGCTCGAGCCAGTCCAAGGCGACGCTGCGCTCGGGCGAGGAGCTGCCCAGGCGCTCCAGGCGCTTGAGCTCGCGGTCGACGACCTTCTGGACCTCCTCGGGCAGGCGGGCCTCGGCCAGGCGCTCCTTGAGGCGGACGAGGTCGTCGTCCTCGCCCTCGCCCAGCTCGCTCTTGATCGCCTCCATCTGGCGGCGCAGGAGGTGCTCCTTCTGCATCTCCTTGGCGTCCTCCTGCAGGCGCTCCTGGATGGCCTCGCGGGCGGCCTTGACCTCGCGGGTGCGCAGCAGGCCCTGCATGACGGCCTCGGCGCGCTTGAGCGGGTCCACGGTCTGCAGGACGGAGACGGTCCAGTCCTGGGGGCCGTCGAGCGCGCCGGCGACGATGTCGACGATGCGCGAGCGGGCGCGGCGATCACCCTCGACGGCGGCCAGGATGGAGCGGGCCGGGCCCTCGCCGCCGAAGACCTCGGCGGTGGTCAGCGCCTCGTCCTTGAAGGCCTCCCAGGTGGCGTCGGCCTCGACCGTGTCGGGCCAGGTGACCTCAATCCGCTCGTAGCTGGCCTCCAGGAAGGGGTGGGTCGAGGGGAAGCCGCGCAGCCAGGCGCGC
Organism: Myxococcota bacterium; assembly: GCA_023150805.1. GTDB lineage: Bacteria > Myxococcota_A > UBA796 > UBA796 > UBA2385 > UBA2385. The sequence goes on from JAKLKF010000007.1 coordinate 51,608, forward strand.
TGCACGCCGGTGGCGACGTACAGGCGGGGGCTCTTGGCGGAGGGGGCGGCGCCCTCGGGCGCGCGGGCCTCGGCGACGCGGGCGAGGACGGCGGCGGGCAGCAGGTCGGCGGGCGAGGGCTCGGCGACGGGCTCGCGCTGCACGGCGAGGATCATCCAGCCGTCGTGGTGGTCGCGGGCGGCCTGCAAGGCGGCCAGGCTGCGCGGGCGTCCGACGGAGAAGGTGAACACACCCCCGGGGAGCAGCACACCGCGGCGCAGGGGGATGACGGGCAGGGTGGTGGCGAGGTCGTCGGGGACCGGGATCTCGGCGGCGGTGAGGTGGTGGAGGGCCTGGACGCGGGTGGGGCGGTCGGACATGCAGGCTCCTGCCCGGCGCGGGCCGGACGAGCGAGGGGGACACCGTACACAGTGCCGCGGGCGCGGCGCTGCGTGGACGGAGGGGGCGGCCGCGCGTGGGATCAGCGGGAGGGAGGCGGCCGGTGCGAAAGGGGTAGGCACTGCCGCGGGGGCGTCAAGTGACCGGCGGTCAGGTACGCCCGGGGGAGGTGGAACAGGTATTATAACGTATTGCCTGACACCCCCTGCTGACACCCCCTGCTCGGCCGGCCGGGGCACGTTAGCCGGCGGGGCTGTGGAGGTGTGCGTGGTCTTCTTCCTGCTCCTGGTGCTGGCCTGTGGTGACAAGGACTCCGACAGCAAGGACGCTGACGACACGGCCGGGACCCCGACCGACGGGGGCAGCGCCGACGGCGGCACGACCGGCGCGACCTGCGTGGCGCTGAGCACCGGCGACGACTGGGCCTTCAACGGGCAGTGCCCGCAGATGCGCACGCCCTGCGACATCGTCGTGGACGGCTGCAGCCTGGCCATCGACTACGAGGCGGACGGGGGCATGACGATGGGCATGCCCTACGCCGGCACCATCGCGGGCGACACGATCACCTTCGAGGACGGCGACTATGTCAAGGGCTGCGTGGGCACCATCGCCGACCCCGACACGGTGTCGGGCACCTGCGACGGCGGCTGCACCTTCACGCTGGAGCGCTGAGCGGCTCGCTACTCGGCTGGCGTGACCGTGAAGAAGCCGGCCATGCCGAGCTCGGCGTGCTCCAGGATGTGGCAGTGGTACATCCACTCGCCCGGGTTGTCCAGCTCGCTGACGAAGCGCACGCGGGCGTAGGGCGGGATGTCGAAGGTGTCCTTCCAGCCCGCGTAGAGCGGGGCCTCGCCGTCGACGGACAGCACCTGGAAGCGGTTGCCGTGCAGGTGGAAGGGGTGGTGCATCTCGCTGTCGTTGTGCACCTCGAAGGCGGTGAGCGCCGGCCCCTCCACCGTCACCAGGGGCACGTCGGGGTAGCTGGCGCCGTCGATGGTGACGATGCCCTCCTCCATCTGCTCGTCGAGCACCCAGGCGTGCGCGGTGGTGCCGGGGTCGGCCAGGGCGGGCGCGTCGTCGGCCGGCAGGGACAGCGGCTCGCCGGGCTCGCCCTGCTCCTCGATGATGAAGGAGAACACGGGGTTCTCGCCCTCGCCCATCGGGTCGTACTCGACCATGTGGGCGTCCTCGGCGTGCAGCTGCACGCGGGCGTTCATCACGGTCAGCTCGTCGCCGACCTCGCCCTGGAGCGTGACGGCGACGATGACCCGCTCGCCGGGGGCCAGCGGGACCGTCTCCAGCTCCACCGGGGCGGACAGCCAGCCGCCGTCGGTCGCCAGCAGCGAGAAGGTGTGGTCGGGCAGGGAGAGGGACCAGAAGCGGGCGTTCGAGGCGTTGACCAGGCGCAGCAACACCGGCTGCCCCGAGGGGACCAGGAAGCGCCGCCCGGCGCGGCCGTTGGCCATCAGCAGGTTGCCCAGCCGCCCCATGAGCTGCATGTGCTCGGTGTCCTCGGGGGCGATCTGCCAGGTGTCCTCGTCGAGCAGGATGTCGTCGAGCACCAGGGGGATGTCGCAGCCCACCCGCGGCTCGTCGGGGTGGCGCGAGACGATGGTGCCGTACAGGCCGCGCTCCAGCACGTCCTCGGTCGCCATGTGCGGGTGGTACCAGTAGAAGCCGGTGTCCACCATCGGCAGCTCGTAGGTGAAGCCGTGCCCGGCCATGACCATGTCGGCCATGCGCACCGCGCCGTCCATCGCGTCGGGCACCCGCAGCCCGTGCCAGTGCACGGTGGTGTCGTGGTCGAGGTCGTTCTGGAAGTTCACGCGCAAGGTCTGGCCGCGGCTGACCTCGATGATGGGGCCGGGGACCTGGCCGCCGTAGGCCAGGCCGTTGTCGAGGAGCACGCCGGTGCCGGGATCCCAGGCGTGGGGCGCGGCGGTCAGGTCGATCTCCACGACCTCGTCGGAGGGGTCGAGGTCGGGCGCGGGGCTCCAGGTGCAGGGCTCGGGCTCGGCCGGAGGCAGGGTGGTGCCCCCGTCTCCCGCGGTCCCGCCATCCGCGGTGCTGCCGCCGTCCAGCGGGGGCTGCCCGCTGTCGTCGGCGGGCTTGTCGTCGGTACAGGCGAGCAGGGCGAGGGCGAGGGCGAGGGTCACGGCGGGGCTCCCGGTTTCCCCCGCTATACCCCGGCGAGGCAGCACCACATGGCGGGATAGACGGCGCGGCCGTCGGGGACGACGTGGCGCTGCAGCGATCCGGCGTCGACCCGCTCGCGCAGGGACAGGCCGCGGCGGCGCAGGAAGTCGGGGGCGTCGTCGGGGTGCAGGCCGAAGGTGATGGGCTCGCCCAGCAGCGAGAGCAGGTTGGCGCTGGCCCGCATCCAGGTGGCGCGCAGGTCGGGATCGTCGAGCAGGAACCACAGATCCATGCCCAGCGAGGAGCCGGGGGCGCTGTGGGCGGCGACGGCCTCCAGGGTGCGCACGACGGCGGCGCGCCGCAGGTACATGCTGACCCCCTCCCAGGCCCAGGCGGTGCGCTGGGTGGGGTCGAAGCCGGCGCGGGCCAGCGCGTCGGGGAAGGCCTCGACCTCGAAGTCGCACTCGGCGACGTGGCGGGGCACGGACGGCCAGGGGGCGCCGTCCTCGTCGCGGCCGTGCTCGTGCAGCAGGCGGGCCTTGCGGCGGGCGGTGGCGGGGTGGTCGACCTCGAAGACGGGGCAGCCGCGCAGCCGGGGCGCCAGGCGCCAGGCGCGCGTGTCGTAGCCGGCGCCGAGGAGGACGACCTGGGTGGCCCCCTCCTCGACGGCCTGGACCAGCCAGCGGTCGAGCAGGGCGTGGCGGGCGAGGGCGAAGGTCTCCAGGCCGCTGGAGAGCTGCTGGGCGGCGTCGGCCAGGGCGGGGAGGGCCTGGGCGGCGCGCAGGCCCAGGCGACCCGCCGGCGAGAGGAAGGCCTGGGCGTAGGGGTCGTCGAGGATGCGCTCGCCCTCGGGGCGCAGGTGCTCGCGGGCGCGCATGAGGCAGACGGCTTCGGCGGTGTGGCTGGCGCGCTCGCGCATGGGGGCTCCGGGGCGGGGGTGGAGTAGGATGCACCGCTCGAAGGCGACTGCGAGCGCCGTCCACCCGTCCCCGCCGAGGAGCGCATGACCCCGACCCCGATGACCGGCCGCGGCCTGAGCCTGTGGTGGATGCTGCCGCCAGGGCTGGAGGCGCCTGTGCAGGGGCTGATCGACGGCCTGGCAGGGCGGCTGGGCAGCCCGGCCTTCCGCCCGCACGTGACGGTGGAGGGCGGGCTGTCCGGCCACCCCGAGGAGCTGATCGCGGCGCTGGCGGGGGCGCCGGCGGCGCGGACCTCGCCGCGGCTGCGGCAGGTCGGGATCAGCACGGGCGAGGCGTGGAACCACCTGCTGGCGCTGGACCTGGAGCGCACCGAGGCCCTGGGGCAGGCGCGCATCGAGGTGATGCTGGCGCTGGGGCGCACGGTGGCGCCCGGCGGCTGGCGCCCGCACCTGAGCCTGGCCTACGGCACGCTGCCGGAGGCGACGCGCCGGGCGATGGCCGCGCAGCTCAAGCTGGAGCTGCCGCCCTTCCACCCGGTCGCGCTGGCCCTGTGGGACACGCGCGGGCCCGTCGCGGAGTGGTGGGAGCTGCACCGGTGGCCGCTGGCGGCGGCGCCGGAGCCCTGAGGCGCCAGGGGGCGATCAGGGCAGGGTCGAGAGCACGGCCTGCCAGTCGGCGTCGGCGTTCAGGCTGGTGTCGCAGCCCAGCTCCTCGGCCAGGGCGTTGATGTCCTCGACCCGGCTCTCGGAGCTGGGGTGGGTGCTGAGGAACTCGGGCACCTCGACCCCCCCCTCCTCGGTCAGCTTCTCGAAGAAGCCGGCGGTGCCGTTGGCCGCCCACAGGCTCTCGCAGAGGTAGTAGACGCTGTCCTCGTCGGCCTCGGCCTCGTCCGCCCGGCTGAAGGACAGGCTGAGCAGGGCGGCGGCGATCTCGGCGATGAGGCCGGGGTCCTCGCCCAGGATGACGCCGAGCAGGGTGCCGATGCCGTAGAGCTTGGTGAGCTGCTGGGTGCTGTGCCGCTCGTCGGCGTGGGCGATCTCGTGGCCGAGCACGCCGACGAAGTGGTCCTCGACCTCGAGGTAGCGCATCAGGCCGGTGTAGACGTAGATGTAGCCGCCCGGCGCGGCGAAGGCGTTCAGCACCTCGTCGTCGTCGATGATGTAGACGTTCCACTCGAAGTCCTGGGCGTACTGGACGTCCTCGCTCTCGAGCACCCCGTCGCGCATCCGGTACAGCTCGTTGTAGGCGTCGGGGTACTGGGCCTCGTCGAGCAGGGGGTAGGTCGCGGGGTCGGCCAGGATCTCGGCGTGGACCTGGGCGCCCAGCTCCATGTCGTCCTCGATGGTGAAGAGGTTGATGCCGGAGCTGGCGTCACAGGCGGCGAGCAGGGGGGCGGCGAGCAGCAGCAGGCGGGCGGGGTGGGTCATGGGCTCCTCCGGGTGTGGGCAGCGTAGCCGGGCGCGGGCGTGGCCGGGTGGCAGCACAGGACACCCCGGGCGGCTGGTAGAGTGCAGGGGACCCAGGACGGGCCAGGAGGCGGCGATGCAGGCGGGCAGCGGAGCGAAGATCGCGGGCACGGGCTGCGGCGGCTGCGGCTGCCTGATGCTGCTGTCGGCGGTGGTGCTGGCGGTGCTGGTGGCGGCGGGGGCCTTCAACTACTCGGCGGAGGGCGCGGCCCTGGGCGGGGCGGGCACGCTCTTCTGCCTGGGGGTCTTCGACCTGCTGCTGGGCGGGATCCTGCTGCTGGTGGGCCGCAACGCGGCCAAGGGCGGCGGCGAGTGGACCTGACGGTCGTCGGGGTCGGCCGCATCGGCGGGATGCTGGTCGGGCTGGGGCAGGCGGCGGGCTGGCGGGTGCGGTCGGTGGGCCGCGACGGGCCGACCGCGGCGGTGGACGGAGCGGGTCCGGTGGTGGTCTGCACGCGCAACGACGACCTGGCGCAGGTCGTGGCGCGCACGCCGGTGGATCGGCGGGGCGACCTGGTCTTCGTGCAGAACGGCGTGCTGGCGCCGTGGTGCCGGGCGCGGGGGCTCTCGGAGGCGACGCTGGGCGTGCTGTACGTGGCGGTGGACCGGGTGGGGGCGCCGCCGGTGCCGGGGGCGGCCTCGGTCTTCGCCGGGCGGCACGCGGCGGCGGTGGCCGGGTTGATGCACGGCGGCGGGGTGTGGGCGCGGACGGCGCGAGACGAGGAGGACCTGCGGCGGGAGGTGGGGACGAAGCTGGCGTGGATCTGCGTGCTCGGCGTGCTGGGCGAGGCCCTGGCGGCGACGGTGGGGCAGGTGCTGGAGACGCAGGCCGACGAGGTGGTCGCGCTCTGCGAGGAGCTGGCGCCGGCGCTGGCGGCGGGACCGGACACGGCGGCCGATCCGGAGCTGGCGGCGCGGGTGCTGGCCTACAGCCGCTCGGTCGCGCACTACCGGACGACGGTGAAGGAGTGGCCCTGGCGCACGGGCTGGCTGCTCGACCAGGCGACGCGGGCGGGCGTGGCGCTGCCGCGACACCGGGCGTGGCTGGTCCGGGCCGGACACGGCGAGCGGCTGGCCGCGCAGGAGGCCCGCCTCAGCGACGGACGTGGACCCTGACGGGCTCGTCCTCGCCCAGCACCTCGAAGGGGACCTCGCCCAGGCGGTACATGCCCAGCGGCAGCAGCCCCTCGTAGCGGCCCTGCTCGGCCAGGGCGGTGGTGGCGGCCTCGAGCACGCGGCGCTGGTCGGCCTCGAAGGGCACGGCGTCCATGACCAGCTCCGGGCGCGGGTCGAGGCGACGGTGCAGGCGCAGCTCGACCCGGCCGAACCAGGCCATCAGCGTGGCCTCGGCCTGGTCGACCTCGGGGGTGGCCTGGATCTCTCGGGCGGCGGCGAGACGCGCGGCCTGGGCGATGGCGTCCCCGAGCGCCTGGGCGGCCAGGTAGCCCCTCCAGTGGTCGGCGTAGGAGGGCTGCCCCTCCTGCACCGCGGCCAGGCGGCGGTAGGCGGCGTCGGCGGCCTCCCAGCGGGCCTCCTCGACCCGGTCGCGCAGCTCGATGGACAGGCGCTGGACCTCGGCCTGGGCGACGGGATCGGCGGCGCCGGCGGGCGCGGGGAGGGCCAGGGCGAGGCAGGCCAGGAGGACGAAGGCGCGCATGGGGCACCCATACGCCAGCGGGGCGCAGGGTCGCAAGGCGAGGCGGGCGCCGGCCCTACAGCGCGCGGCGGGGCGGGATGAGGGTGTTGGCGGTCAGCACGCCGGCCACCAGGGAGGCGCCGACCACGAACATGCGCGCGCCGTCCAGCAGGCTGGCGCCGGCCCCGCCCCCGGCGGCCCCCCCCGCGCCGGCCTCGACCAGGGCCTGGACGCCGCGGAAGCCCATGCTGCCGGGGACGAGCAGGATCATGCCGGGGACCAGGGCGACCAGCACGGGCACGTCGCGCAGGCGGGCGTGGGCGTTGGCGACCAGGCCGACGGCGAGGGCCCCCAGGAAGGGCGCGGCGTCGGGGCCCAGCAGCAGGCCGCCCAGGCGGGTGCCGTGCACGGCGACGAAGGCGATCAGCAGGATGGCGGGCAGGTCCTGCCAGCGGGCGCGGAAGTGCACGACCGAGGCGAGGGCGGCGCCGGCGACCGCCAGGGCCTGGGCGAAGGGGCCCAGCGGGATGGGAGCCGCAGGCAGGGCGGCGGGCAGCAGGCGGGCGCCGAGCGCGTCGGCCAGGCCGATGCCGACGCCGAGCTGCAGGAAGGTGACGCCGGCGGCGGCGAGGCGGGCGCTGCCCGAGGAGAGGTGGCGGGTCGCCAGCTCGGTGAGGCCGGTGGTCAGGGTGAAGCCGGGCAGCAGCACGATCAGGCCCGAGAGCAGGACGACGTCGGCGCGCAGCGGCACGAAGGCGGCGGCGGCCTGCGCGGACAGGCCGACCCCGATGGCGGCGGCGATGGGCAGCAGCGCCCCCAGGCGGGCGGGCACCAGGCCGACCAGCAGCGAGAGCAGGGCCGAGAGCACCACCTCGGCGGCCCCACCGCCGAAGAAGACGGCGGCGGCGCCGGCCACGCCCATCCAGGCGGCCAGCTCGGCGGAGCGGCCGTAGGGGGGGGCCGCCCGCAGCAGGCGGGCCAGGGCCTGGCGGGCCTGGGCGGGCGCGACGCGGCCGGCCTCGACCTTGCGGGCCAGGTGGTCGATGGCGACCAGGTCGCGCAGGGACACGCTCTGCGGCTCGACGCGCAGCATGCGGGTGCGGCCCTCCAGGTCCAGGTAGACCGAGGTCGGCTGGGCGAAGACCGCGACGCGCAGGCCGAGCGAGGAGGCGACGGCGTCGACGATGGCCTCCAGGCGGTGGGCGGGCGCGCCCGCGGCGTGCAGGGCGCCGGCGAGGTCGACGATCAGCTCGACAGCCTGCGGGTCGGCGCCGGTGTGCAGGTCGGGCAGGGGCGGGGTCGGGTCCACCGTCTCCTCCAGCAGCTCGTCCATCATCGGCGCCTCCTCCTCGTGCGCCCGGCGCGTCGGCGGGCAGGGATCCGAACCATGTTCGGGATCCAGGACACGCAGTAGACTAGCTGCCGGCCCACTCCATGTCTCCCGAACAGTTTATGGAAGACCCCCATGTCCGAAAGCCTGGACCGAACGGATCGCGCCATCCTGACCCTCCTGCAGGAGGACGCCCAGATCTCCTTCAAGGAGGTGGCCGACCAGGTCGGCCTGGCCCCCTCGACGGTCTACGAGCGGGTGCGTCGCCTGCGCCGGCTGGGCGCGCTGCGGGGAGCCCACGCCGACGTGGAGCCGGCCGCCATGGGCGTGAACCTGCAGGCGATGCTGCTGGTCGAGCTGTCCCTGCACCGGCCCGAGACCTACGCGGACTTCCGCGACTCGCTGGCCGCCCAACCCGAGGTGCTGGCCTGGTACGAGGTGGCCGGCCGGCTGGACCTGATGGTGCACGTCGGCGTGCGCGACACGGCCCACCTGCAGCGGCTGGTCCTGGACGGCTTCACGGCCCGGCCCGAGGTGCGCCGTGTCGAGACCACGCTGATCTTCGCCTGGCAGCGCGCGCCGGTGCTGCCCGACCTGGTCGACGGCCCGGCGGGGACCTCCTCGCGGCAGGGATGAGGCCCAGGGTACGAGGGGGTTGCAGCGGTGAAGGGCCGGGCGCGTGGTGCGTCCACGGTTCGACACCGGAGGCCCCATGGACCGCGACCTGCGCACCCTCGCCCGCGACGCCCGCGACCTGCTCGGCGCCGCCACGCTCAGCCTGGGCCTGTTCGGCGCGCCGGTCGCCCTGGCGCTGACGGCGATGCTGCGGCCGCCCGTGATCGACCTGGAGGTGCAGGCCGAGGTGACGCGCGAGGCCGTCTGGTGGACGCCGCCCGCGCCGGCCCCTGCGCCGGTCGAGCCCGCGCCGGCCCCGCCGCCGCCCGCCGCGCCGGTCGAGGAGGAGGTGGCCGCCGCCCCCGAGGAGCCCGCCACCACCGACGAGGCCGGCCTGGCCGAGGGTGCCGTCGACGGCGCGGCCGAGGAGCGGCTGCTGGTCGCCACAGCACCCGTGGGCGCCACCCGGCCCGAGCCGCGCCTGGGTCGCCGGGTCGACCCCCGGGTGCTGCGCGGCGCCGGCACCAAGGAGGGCCGGCACAGCCAGCGGGTCCGCCACTGCGAGGAGGCGACCGACGACATCGCGCAGCTCGGCGAGGGCAGCTACCAGGTGGCCCGCAGCCTGGTCGACCTGTACGTCAACGACCTGGAGCTGGCGCAGGAGCTGGCCAGCGTCGCCTGGCACCGCGACGAGGACGGCAAGATCGACGGCTTCCGCATCCGCCGGATCAAGTGCGGCAACGTGCTGTACCAGGCCGGCTTCCGCAACGGCGACGTGGTCCACAGCGTCAACGGCAAGAAGATCCGGACGATCTTCGGCGCCATCTCGGCCTACCGCAAGCTCAAGCACAAGGAGCAGCTCCGCATCGACGCCACCACCAAGGAGGGGCAGAGCAAGCACCTGCGCTACAAGATCGGCTGAAGGTGCGCCCGGCGGCGATCAGCGCGCCCCGCGCACGGCCAGGGCGAGCTGCGGGCCCAGCATGATGCCGGTGTGGGCGGTGTGGACCCGGCCCTCGGCGTCGATGACGACGGTGGTGGGCAGGGTGCTGACGCCGTAGGCCTGGACCGTCGCCGGGTCGGCCCGCAGCACGGGGTAGCCGATACCCAGCGACCGGGCGGCCACCTTCAGCTCGGCCTCGGTGCCGTCGGTGGCCAGGCCCAGGACGACCACGTCTGGGTTGTCCTGCGCGAAGGAGGTGAAGGAGGGGATCTCGATCCGGCAGGGGCCGCACCAGGTCGCCCAGAAGTTGAGCACCACGGGCTTGCCGCGCAGCGCGGAGAGCTGGACCTGCTGCCCGTCCAGGGTGACCAGGTCGAAGTCGGGCGCCTGGTCGGGCAGCTGGGGCGCGCGCAGGCGTCCGACCAGGACCAGGGCGACCGCGGCCAGCAGCAGCATGCCAGCCCACTCGGCCGCGCTGCGCAGCAGGCGCTTCCAGAGGGGGCGCTCCGGCGGCGCGGGTGCATCGGGGGGGGTGTCGGTGTCCATCGGGCCGGCCTACCCTGGCGCGCGCCACTGGCAGGCGCCGCTGTCCACCACCGCGACCGCCGGCCGCACCCCCCGGGGACCGTTAGCACCAGGGCAGGCCACCCCACCGGTCCCCTCGCCCGGCGCGCGCCCGGACCGGCCGCGGCGGCCCCTTCCTCCCCTCGCCCGAGGCGCCCATGCCGCTCGCACCGCTGCTCGCCCTCGCCCTCCACGCCTCGCCGGCGTGGGCCCAGGACGACCCGGGTCCTCCGGAGACGGGGGGCGCGGTGGTGGCGCTGGCCTCCAGCCAGGGGGCGGCGCCCGACGACCGGCTGGCCTTCCAGGACGCGCTGTCGAGCTGGTGGTCGGCGGCCGGACGCATGTGGCTGGACGAGTCGGCCTACCGGGTGGTGGAGCCGGTGCCCTTCCAGGACGGCCTGTGCAGCGCCACGCTGCGCGAGGGCATGGTCATCCCGGTCTGGGCGGGCAAGCCGCCGCTCTCCGAGCGCATCGTGGGCTTCGTCTTCGTCGGCGAGGGCGACCTGGAGGTGCAGGTGCCGTTGCGCGCCGACCGCTGGCGCATCGCCAACCACGCCGCCCGCCACGGGGTCCTCTCCGCCCCGGAGCAGGCGGAGATCGCCGGCGGGCGGGCGCCGCTGCGGCTGGGCATCGACCGCGGCCTGGTGCTGAGCGCCGACCCGGCGGTGCGCGAGCTGCTGGTGGGCCTGGAGCCGGTCGGCGGCGGCACGATGATCCGCTCGCTGGAGGACGAGCAGGGCGAGGTGGACGAGGCCTACATCGTCACCGAGGGCCGGGGCAAGCTGAAGGTCAAGGCCATCGCCACCAACCTGCTGCCGCAGCGGCGGCTCCAGCTCCAGCGGGCGGGCCTGGACCCGCGGATGTGGCTGCGCCAGGACCGGCTGCTGCACGACGAGCTGGGCATGGAGGGGCAGGCCCTGCGCCTGGTGGCGGACTGGCGCACGGATCGGCCACTGCACGTGGCGGCCGAGCTGGGAGCCGGCGTGGGCAACGACGAGTACGACCGCTGGCTGGCCTGCTTCCGCGACCCGATGGACCAGGAGGGGCTGGGCTTCCACAGCCAGGCCTTCGCCCACGGCACCGACCCGCAGGGCGAGCGCCACTTCGAGCGGCTGTCCGGCCAGCCCCTGCCGCCGCCCGAGGAGCGCCCCGGCGCCTGGATGGAGGGGGTGAAGGCCGACGTCACGGTGTCCTCGCGCCCCAAGGGCATGGGCAGCGAGCGCTTCGTCGACGTGGACGCGGTCATCGAGCTGCGGGCGGTGGGTGGGCCGACGCGGGCGGTGACCCTGGCGATGCCGGTCAACGGACCGGTGCGCGGCTCGTGGCGGCTGGAGTCGCTGACGCTGGAGGACGGCGCGCCGTTGGCGCGGGTGGGGCTGAGCGAGGACCTGACCGGTCGGGGCGACGCGGTCGCGGGGCTCGAAGTCGAGGCCGAGGCCGAGGACGGGGCGGTGGCCGAGGTCGACGTGGACGAGGGGTCGGCGGACAGCGCCGAGCTGACCGGCGGCAGCGTCGGCGCCCGCGTGCCGGCGGTGGGCGGCCTGGGCGGGGCCGCCGACAGCGGCAACCAGGTGGCGGCCGCGACCTCCGGGCCGACGATGGACACCGAGCTGGCCTCGCCCGAGGCGGTCATCTCGGGCATCGAGGCGGACCAGGGCCTGGGCGCGGTGGCGGAGGGGGTGCTGGTCAAGGACAGCCCCATCGAGCACCACGTCCAGGTGGTGCTTCCCGAGGTAGTCCCCGAGGGCGGGACGGTGCGGCTGCGCGTGCGGTGGAAGGCGCGCTGGCCCTTCGCCAACTGGAGCAGCTACGGCCGCCCGCTGGGCACGACCACGGGGATGCAGCCCCTGCTGCCACAGCCGGTCCCCTCGCCCGGCCAGCCGCGCTGGGACAGCACCATCCGCGTCGGCGTGCCGGCGGCCGGCCTCAGCGTGGTCGCGGTGGCGATCACGGGCGACACCACCCGGGAGTGGGACGAGGACACCTGGACCTGGACCGAGGCCCAGGGTGTCGGCGTCGCCGAGCCCGCCGTCGCGATCGGCCGCTGGGAGAGCCAGGTCGACCAGGCCGGGTCCGGGATGCCCGGCGTGCGCGCCCACCTGTTCGTCGGCGACGCGTGGGCGCTGCCCCAGTTCCCGCCCGAGGTCCGGCGCGTGGTGGCCTTCATGGAGCGCTTCATGCCCGACCTGCCGATGGAGGAGGTCGAGGTCTTCCAGGGCGCCTCGGGCCTGGCCAGCACCGTGCTGCGCGGCGAGGCGCCCGGCGGCGGCCACGGCCTGGTCGAGGTGCAGACCATCCGGCCGGCCGCGCAGTCCATGGGGGCCGACGCCGTGACCCAGCAGGGCCAGATCGACGAGGCCGACCCCTACCTGGCGCAGACGATGGTCGCGCGGCAGGTGGCGCGCCAGTTCTGGGGCGAGGCCCTGCCGCCGGCGACCGCCCGGGACCGCTGGCTGACCGAAGGCCTGGCCGACGCCTACGCCGGCTTCTACATCCGCGCCGCCTTCGGCAACGACGCCTACACCGAGCGCATGGAGGCCTTGCGCGCGCTGGTCGAGGACCCCACCGAGCGCGCCTCCACCGCCGGCCAGGTCAACCGCTACCGCCGCTTCCTGTCGTTGTCGGGCGCCACCCCCGCCAGCGACGTGCCGGCTGCCATGCGCCACCGCTACGGCGCCTACCTGCTGGGAGACGTGCTGCGGCTGCGCCTGGGCGACCAGGCCTACTTCGCCGCCATCGACAAGCTGGCGACGGAGCGGGGGGCGCGGCCGGTCACCTCCGAGGACCTGCAGCAGGCGCTGGAGCAGGCCAGCGGCCAGGATCTCTCGGAGCTGTTCGACTTCTGGGTCCACGGCGGCTTCGTGCCCGAGCTGGAGGTGCAGTACAGCGTGGAGGCGGGGGCCGACGGGCGCCAGGTGGTGCACGGCTGCGTGCTGTCCAGCGTGCCGTGGGGCAGCTTCGAGGTGCCGATCGAGGTCAAGGACCGCGGGGGGGCCCGCAGCGTGTCGGCCCTGGTCGACGTCGACGACGGCAGGGGCGCCTTCGACCTGGGGGACCGCGAGGGCGAGGTCGAGGTGCTGGCCGACCCGCTGGGCCTGGTGGTGGCCTACGCGCGCAAGGTGCGGAAGGTGGCCCGGACGGCTTGCGACGGGGGCTGAGCGGCGGCGGTTGACGGGCTCTTGACAGCGGGCGGGTGTCACCGGTCTGACACAACGTCGCAAATCCGCATATCATCACGTGGGAGAGCCTACCCAGCGGACCTGGTGCTCCACGACCGGTCCCCTCCCTCCGGAGCCCGCATGCACCGCCACCTCCTCCTGTTCGGCAGCGTCCTCCTCGCCACCACCTCGTTGGCCTGCAACAAGGGCTCGGTCGGCACCGACGACACCGGAAACACCGGCGACGGCGGCGCGGACGGCGGCGGCACCGGCGACGGCGGCACCGGCGACGGCGGCACCGGCGACGGCGGCACCGGCTGGACCACCGACTGCCCGGCGCTGGACGTCTCGGAGACGGCGCTCGTCTTCCCGCTGACCCCCTTCGGCGGCAGCCAGACGATGACCGTCGTGCTGACCAACGCCTGCACCGGCGAAGGCGACCTGGACGTGACCGCCGCGTTGGCGGGGGACGACGCCTTCTCCGGCGGCCTGCCGACGACCACCCTCGCCCCCGGCGCGACGGCGGTGGTGGAGATCGTGTTCAGCGGGGCCGAGTACGGCGACTTCAGCGCGACCCTGGACATCACCAGCAACGACGTGGACCTGCCCAGCGTCAGCCTGCCCGTCACCGGCACGGTGGTGGCCGACGCCGACGGGGACGGCCACGACACCGTGGCGGCCGGCGGGGACGACTGCGACGACACGAACCCCGAGGTCTACCCGCGCGAGAACGAGCTGGCGCGCGACCTGGTCGACGACGACTGCGACGGCACCGTGGACGAGGACTGGATCGAGCAGGGCGACGTCATCATCACCGAGATCATGATGAACCCGGTGGCCGTCGGGGACGCCTATGGCGAGTGGTTCGAGGTGAAGAACACCTCGTCCGAGCTGATCGACCTGGGCGGCTGGCGCCTGACCTCCGACGACGGCGACGAGCTCACGGTCGACGCCGGGGTGCGCATCGACCCCGGCGCCGTCCTGGTCTTCGGCCTGACCAGCGACACCACCCTCAACGGTGGGGTGCCCGTGGACGTGGAGTACACGCGGGAGGACCTGAGCCTGGCGGACACGGCCGACGCGATCTTCGTCTACGTGGGCGACAAGGCCGTGTCCGAGGTCAGCTACAGCGCGGGCTGGCCCATCACCGCGGGCTCGTCGCTCTCCCTGGATCCCTACTTCGGGCCCGACGACAACCTGACCTCGCCCGACCTGTGGTGCGCGGCCACCTCGGAGTACGGCGTGGGCGACCAGGGCACGCCGGGCGTGGACAACGACGTGTGCAGCAACGTCGATCACGACCTGGACGGCTACAGCCCCGACCAGGGGGACTGCGACGACTTCGACGCCACCTTGAACCCGGGCATGTCCGAGCGCTGGGACGACATCGACAACAACTGCGACGGGGACGTGGACGTCGCCGGCCCCGACGACGCTGACAACCAGCTCGACGGCAACGACGGCGACTACCTGGGCGGCGAGCAGTCCCTGTCGATCGGCGACCTGGACGGGGACGGCACACCGGACCTGGTCCTGGGCGGCCAGTACGTGGCCGGCAGCATCTCCTCGATGCCTGGCGGCGTGGGCGCGCTCGACGGCAGCGGCTGGGAGGACTGGAGCGGGACCTGGGACGGCGACACCATGGTGATGGTGACCGGCACCGGCAACTACAACTACTTCGGCACGATGGGGCTCCGGCAGGGCGACCACGACGGCGACGGCGTGCAGGACCTGGTCGTGGTCGGCTCGGACACCTACAGCGGCGCGTCCTACGGGGCGCCGGTGGCCGGCACCCTGTTCTTCGGCGGGGGCGACCTGGCCGGCGACCTCGACGCCAGCGACGGCGACATCGTGTTCTTCGGCTCCAGCGGCGCCTACTACCAGGGGATCCGCGTGGAGAGCTCGCTGGACTACGACGGCGACGGGTTCGACGACATCGCCTACGGCAACTCCACTGCGACCGTGTCCCGCGACTACTACACGGGCATCGTGAGCATCGTGGCCGGCAGCGACCTCGAGGCGGGCACCGACATGGACTTCGAGTCCGACTTCGCGCTGCGCACCTGGGGAGACGAGGCCTACGCCCGCTTCGGCGACAGCCTGGGCGGCGGCGACCTGGACGACGACGGCTACGACGACCTGATCGTCGGCGCCTCCGGCTACTACTACGACTCCACCACGGTGGGCTTCGTCTACGTGATCCCCGGTGGCAGGTCCTCGCTGGGCGGGTCGGGCTCGGTCGGGCTCATCGCGACGACCCGCTTCGAGGGTGCCGAGACCGACGACCGCCTGGGCGCGGGCGGCAGCCCGTTGGTGGCGGACTTCGACGGGGACGACGAGCTGGACCTGGTCCTGGCCGCGCCCGACATCAACACGGTCTACCTCTTCCACGGGGCCGGCTCGCTGTCCGGCGAGGTGGTCGCCTCCGAGGCCGACACCACCCTGGTCGGTGAGGGCCCCGACAAGTTCGGCCAGGCCCTGTTCGCTGGTGACTTCGACGGCGACGACCTGGACGACCTGGTGATCGGCGCGCCGGACACGGACACCTTCAACTACGCCAGCTACTACGCCGACGAGGAAGGCGCCGCCTACCTGTTCCGCGGCGGCGCGCTCTCGGGCGAGCTCGCCTCGAGCAACGCGGACTACACCGTGATCTCCGACACGCGGGACGCGCTCGGCTTCAACGTCAACGGAGCCGACTTCGACGGCGACGGCACCCTCGAGCTGCTGGTCAGCGCGCCCGGCCGCAACACGGACCGGGGCCAGGTCCTGCTCTTCGACCTGTAGTCCACTCGCCCTCCACCTTGCGACCCCGGCCCTGTGTCGGGGTCGCGTCGTCTTGGGCGCACCCGGATCGTGCCGGGTGCCGGCACACCGGCGGGTCCGTCATGGGATCCGCCACCCCCTGACGTGATGCCGAGAACATGCGCGGGCATGGATGCTGCTCCTGCCCCGGGTCCCACCAACCAGGAGGACTGTCATGCGTGGGATCAACCGTGTGTTCATCATGGGCCATCTCGGCCACAACCCCGAGCTGCGCACCACCCCCAGGGGTGTTCCGACCTGCGAGCTGAACCTCGCGACCAACCGCAGCCGCAAGGACGGCGACGAGTGGATCGAAGAGACCGAGTGGCACCGCGTGGTGCTGTGGGAGCAGCGCGCCGAGGCCGCGGTGCGCTTCCTGGTCAAGGGCAGCGCCGTCGCGGTCGAGGGCCGGCTGAAGACCGAGTCCTGGGACGACAAGCAGACCGGCCAGCGCCGCCAGCGCACCGTCATCGTCGGCGAGCAGCTCCACCTGGTGGGCGGAAGGGACCGCCCGGCCAGCAGCGCCAGCGGAGGGCACCGCGACCCGCCGCCGGCCGCCGCGGTGGCCGAGGAGGAGATCCCGTTCTGAGCGCCACCTGGGGCCCGCTTCAAGTCCGAAGCGGGCCTCAGCGCGGCGGGGTCGCCCTGGCCCGGCGGCGCCACCACCAGGCCGCCGCCGTGGCCCCGGCCAGCGGACCGGCGACCAGGACCGAGGCCTCGCTGCTGAACCAGCCGATCTCGAAGGGGCGGGTCCACAGCGGGAAGAACAGCATGTGCCCGGCGCCCTCGTGGAACTGGAACATGTCCATGAGCAGGTGCAGCAGCATCCCGGCGTAGAGCAGCAGGAAGGCCCGCCCGCGCCCCTGGGGCGGGAGGAGCAGGGTCAGCCCCAGCGCGGCCAGGGCCATGCCCGCGGGCTGGTGCATCGGCTCCCAGCCGTACAGCAGCAGCGGCGGCAGGGGCCGGAGCTTGGCGTCGATCTCGCCCATCAGGATGGCCGGGACGCGGGTGAGCAGGTCGGGCAGCAGGTTCCCGGCCACGAACAGGGCCAGCCTCGGCGCCGGGCGGCGCCAGGCCACCGCGAAGCCGAGCAGCAGCCCGGCGCAGCCGTGGGTCACGAGGTCAGGCATCGGCCCGCCCCCGGTCGTCGAGAGCGGCGCGCAGCCGCAGGTAGCGGCCCCGCCAGGCCAGGTGGAAGGGGGCCGCGACGAAGGCCAGCACCATCCCCAGCAGGGACAGGCCCATCTTGTAGGGACGCAGGTGGTGGATCTCCCGCCGGGTCTCCACCACCACGGAGTCCCGCCCCCGGAAGCGCCCGACGACGGTGATCACCTGCCCCTGCTCCAGGCCGGCGGTCGGGCCCTCGACGACGACGTCCTTGACCACGCGGGAGACCCGGTAGCGATCCGGCCCGTCCACGCCGGCGACGAACCACACGGGGAAGACCTGCAGCGTGCCGTCGTGCGCGGGTGGGTCGGCCAGGCAGGCGCGGATCCCGTCGGGCAGCTCCAGGACCAGGCGCGTGTACCGCGCTCCCAGGCCCAGCAGGGCGAGGAGCACGAGGGCGAGCAGCGGCGCCCGCCAGGGGTCGGCAGGGGGGACGGGGACGGTCACCTCCCGTTGGTAGCCACGCCCGCCGCACCTCGCTACGCTCGCAGCAGCGGCTCACCTCACCGCCCCGGTGCACGGGCCGCCAGGATCGCGCCGCACGATGCCGCGGGACGACGAGCACAGCCTCCTCTCGCTACCGGGCGCCGAGGATCCCGACCCTTCCTCCTCCTCCGAGGACGGGCCCGCCGACACCTTCGCCTTCTTCGATCGCGGGGAGCTGCCCGCGCCGGGGCCGCTGACCGACACGCAGCTCAGCGACCCGCTGCCGGCGGGGGCCACCGACGGCGCGGAGGCGCCGGTCGAGATCCCCGGCTACCGCATCCTCGGCCGCATCAGCCGCGGGGGCATGGGAGAGGTCCTGCTGGCGGAGCGCGTCTCCGACGCCGGCGTGTCGGTGCGCTGCGCCATCAAGGTCGTGCACCCCGGACGCCGCGACGACCCGATGTACAGCCACCAGATCCTCGCCGAGGCGCGGATCGTCGCCGACCTGCGCCACCAGAACATCGTGAGCATCATGGACGTCGGGCGCCGGGGCGACCAGGTCTGGCTGGCGATGGAATGGGTCGACGGCTGCGACATCCGGATGCTCCGTCGCCTGGCTCGCGAGCAGGGGGCAGACCTCCCGCTGCGCCACGTCGTCTACATCGCGCGCGAGGCCCTGCAGGGCCTGCACCACGCCCACGGCGCCCGCGGCCCGGACGGCCGCCTGCTGGGCCTGGTCCACCGCGACATCAGCCCGGGCAACGTGCTCGTCTCCCGCCAGGGCGCGGTCAAGCTGGCCGACTTCGGCGTCGCCGCGCTCACGGCGAGAGGCGGGCCGGTCCGCCTGGCCGGCAAGCCGCAGTACCTGGCGCCGGAGCTGTACCGCGGGTCGCCCGCCTCCGTGCAGTCCGACGTCTACGCGATGGGCGTCACCCTCTTCGAGCTGCTCACCATGCGGCCGCTCGTGCCCCGCAACCTCTCCTTCGCCGAGACCGAGCGCTTCGTCCTGGACCTCGACCCGAAGGCCCTGCTGGGCGGCGACCTGACGCTGCCGGACGGCCTCGACCAGGTGCTGCTGCGCGCGCTGGCCCCTCGCCCCCAGGACCGCTACGCGGCGGCGCTGGAGATGCTGGAGGACATCAACGACTTCGCCTACGAGGCGGGCCTGCGCCTGCTGGACGCCCACTTCGCCCGCTACGTCAGCCGCTGCCTGGACGGTCCCGAGGGCGCGCGGTGAACGACCTCCGGGAGCACCTCGCGGACGCAGCCGAGCGCCTGCGGCGCGCGCTGGATCGCGCCCGCCTGTACGGGGTGGCGCACCGCGAGGCCAAGGCGGCCATCGAGCACGCCTGGCAGCCGCTGCGGGAGATCCTCTCGCTGGGCCGGCCGCTCACCCTCCAGGCGGGCCCCGATGGACTGTCCTGGCAGGGAGGCCTGCTCGCGGCCGAAGACGAGGACAAGGAGGGCCTGGGCCGCATCCTGCACCGCGAGGGCATCGCAGAGCTGACCCTGCGCCCGGACCTGCACATCGACGAGCTGGTCCGCCTGCTCGACGTGGTGCGGATCAACCTGGCCCTGCCCGAGCACGAGGAGGAGACCCTGGAGTCGCTGCTGTGGCAGGCCCGCCTGGAGGGGGTGACCTTCCGCGCGGTGGCTGCGCTGATGGAGGCCGAGGCCATCTCCGGCGACGCCCTGCGCTATGTCCAGGCCCGGGGCCCGGTCCGCACCTCCCCCCTGGTGGCGGAGCTGGACGCCGCCAGCCGCCGCGCACCGCGCCGCGGCGCCCTGGCCGATGACGACCTGGTCCGCGCCGTCGCCACGGCGGAGGATCCGGTCCCCATGATCGCCGGCGAGGACGGCGCCTGGGACGTCGAGGCCGAGGCGCTCGAAGCGCAGCTGCTCGACGAGGCCGACCCCGACGCCCGGGCGGCGGCGCGGCTGCGCGCCGAGCTGGCGCTGGAGCAGCCTGGCGACCAGCTCCGGCGGGCCTGCCTGCTCCTGTTCCGCGCCGCGGCCTCGGCGCCCACGGAGCTCGGCCCCGACCAGGCCCTGCCGCTGGCCCGCGACGCCATCGACGAGGTGCTCCGGCAGCACGACGCCTTCGCGCTCAGCCAGCTCGTCCACACCTTGCGGCAGGAGCTGGGAGCCGCCACCGATCCCGAGGCCACCTCGCTGCTGCGGGAGGTGCTGGCCCGCGCGACCCAGCCCGTGCTGGTCGCGCGCCTGCTCGCCGCCGCCGGGCCCACGGCCGATCCGGCCGCCACCGAGGACCTGGTCGCCCTGCTGGACGACAACGCCATCCGGGCCCTGGTCGAGTGGAGCTTCCAGGCCGAGGCCGATGGCGAAGCGGGCCGTGGCCGCTGGTTGGCCACCGCCCTGGGCGAGGTGGCCGCGCGCCGGGCCCGCCGCTGGCTGTGGGACGAGGGCACCGAGCCCGAGCTGCTCGTCCCCGCCGCCTTGCTGCTGCGGGGCCGCGACGGCGAGGACGAGCGGGCCCTCCGCCCGACCCTGCTCGACCACCCGGCGGGCCGGGTCGTGGAGATCACCCTGGAGTGGTACGCCGCCACCGGAGTGCCTGCCGCCGAGCGCCCCGCCGTCCTCGCGCTGCTGGAGGATCGCCGCCCCCGCATCCGGGCGGCCGCGCGGGCCACCCTGGTGCGCTGGCCGCCCCCCGACATCGCCGCCTGGTTCCAGGCCCGCCTCTCGCAGGCGTCGCTGGCCCAGCGCCCCCCCGACCTGCAGCGCGACCTCTGCGTGGCCTGCGGGCAGATCATGGGCCCCAAGGCGCTGCGGCCCCTGCAGGCCCTGCTCGACCGGCGCGTGGGGATGTTCGCCGGCAAGGGCGAGGGCGAGCTGCTGGAGGCCGCCGCCTTTGGCCTGGCCGCGATCGGCGGGCCGGAGGCCCGAGCCGTGCTGGAGGAGGGCGCGAAGAGCTGGGTGGGCGCCCGGTCCGCCGCCTGCAAGGCCGCGCTGGCGCGCCTGCACGGGGGCCGCTCGTGACCTCCGCGCCGCCGCCCCCCAGCACCGAGGTCGACCGCGCGCGCCGCCGCAACGTCGTGCAGCACGCGCGCGACCTGATCGTCCACCTCGACGCCCTGGGCCGCACCCTCAAGGTGCACTCGGCCACCAACACGGCCGTCCGCAGCCAGATCGAGAAGATCACGGCCGACCTGGCCAGCCTGCAGGAGACCGAGCGCGAGCTGGCCTTCGTCTTCACCGAGGGGCACGCCTTCGTCAACGGGGTCTGGCTGCGGGCCACCCGCCAGAGCTGGGAGGCCGCCCTGCTCTTCACCGACCGCCTGGCCGGCCTGAAGGCCCGGGGCCTGGTCATCGAGCCCGACGGCGTGCAGGAGCACACCTTGCTGGCCCTGGGGCGCATGCTGCGGGTCGACGCCGACCCGGACGCCGCCGCCGCCGCCGCCCTGCCCGGGGTCAAGCTGCTGCCCCTGCCCTCGGCCTCCGACCAGGCGCGCGCCGGACGCCAGGCCCAGCGCGACCAGGCGCTGGACCTGTTCGACCAGGGCCTCGCGGTGGTCGAGCGTAGCCGCCTGGCCCAGCTCGACCTCTACGCGCGGCGGCGGCAACGGGCGCTGGTCCTCTCCCTGGTGCAGATGGCGGAGGAGGGCGCGGAGGAGCTGCTGGCGCTCACCACCCTGCGCGACCCGACCCTGGCCGGCGCGGCCCACGACCTGGCCACCTGCATCTACAGCCTGTGCATCGGGAGGGCCCTCGACCTGGACCGCCGGGACCTCGTCCGCCTGGGCGTGGCGGCCCTGGGCCACAACCTGGGCGAGGCCCTGCTGCCCACCGCCCTCTTCGCCCTGCCCCGGGCGCTCTCCGAGGACGAGCGCGCCCAGGTGCGGCGTCACCCGCTGCTGGGCATGGCCTACCTGCTGCGCGCCTACGGCTTCACGCCCGGTAGCATCGACCGGGCCGTCGTCGCGGCCGAGCACCACCTGCACGCCGACGGCAAGGGCGGCTACCCTCCCCTGCAGGTCACGCCCCACCTGTTCAGCCGCGTCGTCGCCGTCGCCGACGTCTTCGACGCCGTGTGCGCCGACCGCCCCCACCGCCCCGGCAGCCCGCCCGACCACGCGGTGAAGCTGTTGCTGCGCGGCGCCGACGCCCAGCTCGATCCCGTCGTGGTCCGCGCGCTGATCCGCGTCATCGGCCGCTACCCCCCCGGCTCCTGCGTCGAGCTCGACACCGGCGAGCTGGCGGTCGTCCTCGGCCCCGGCCAGGGCTGGACCCCGCTGGCGCGGCCCCGCGTGCTGCTGATCACCGACGAGGACGGCTTCCCCCGCCCGCAGCCCGTCGCCGTCGACCTGGGCGAGCGCCACGGCCGGCGCCGCGCCTGGCTGCGCACGATCGCGCGGACCCGCGACCCGCGCAAGCTCGGCCTGTCCGTGCCCCAGCTGCTCTTCGGGCCGCGGGAGGAGGACCCGCCGCGCAACCTGGACCGGCAGGCCATGCCCGACCCGCGGCGACGCCCGGCGGCCGACCTGGCCGGGGCCGACTGAGGCGCCCTACTGGCCGCTGGCGCCCTTCACCACCGCGTAGGTCTGCAAGAGCTCGTTCATGTCGGTGGTGCGCAGGTCCATGCCGCCCGTCGGCACGAAGACGATGGGCTTGCCCTTGAGCGCCTCGGCCACCTTGAGCTTGACGATGCTGCGGCCGCCCGAGCCCGAGAGCGCGCGGGCCTGCTCGGCGATGCCCCTGGCCTTGGCGCGCTTCTCCGACAGGATCGCCTCGGCCTGGCGCTGGCGCTCGTAGTAGATCGCGTCGGCGTTGATCTGCTTCTTCCGGGACTCGCCCGTGGCCTCCTCGATGGCCTGCTGCACCAGGCCCTTGGCCTGCTCCAGCTCGCGGTGGCGCAGCTCCCGGGCGGCCTCGGTCTCGGAGTCCAGGCGCGAGGCGTCCTGCTCGGCGACCTTCTTGTCGCGGATGATCTGCTCGTAGCGCTCGTTGAACTTGTGCTCGCCCAGGAGCACCTGGGCGATGCGCACGCCCTCGGGGTTCAGGTAGTGGTTGAGCAGGGCGGCGGCCTGCTCGGCCTTCTTGAAGCGCACGCCGGCGTCGTAGTACTGCTCGCTGGCCAGGCTGTTGAGCACGTCGCGGATGATCGTGCGCGAGACCGGGCGGACCAGCCGCTCGCCCACGGTCTGCGTGTCGGGCCCCACGAACTGCAGCAGGTAGGGCGCCTTGGTGCCGTCGATGCTCCAGGCCACCGTGACGTTGACCGAGATGTCGTTGCCGTCGATGGTCTTGAAGCGCAGCGAGTCGTCGCCGTACTGCGAGCCGTTGTCCCGGCTCATCACCACGTTCTGCAGCGCCGTGTCGTAGAGGTACCACTCGTTGAGCATCGGCGCGAAGAAGTAGGTGGACCCGGGCGAGTAGGGGTCGGGGACCACGCCCTTGGGCTCGAGGACGCCCACGGTGGCGACGCGCACGCCCACCTCGGTGGAGCCCGTGGAGTGGGGCGTGCAGCCGAGCACGGTGGCCAGCAGGAGCGAGAGGACCGACATGCTCACCACCCCGCGATCATGGAGTCGAGGTCGAGCGGGTTCACGCCGCCCGCGCCGTCGGTGGGGATCACGATCACCTGGGCGTTGCCCACCACCTCGGCCATCTTCAGGCCCACCATGTTGCCCGCGCCCGCCACCTGCAGCGCGTCGGACTCCAGGCGCGTGCCCTCGGCCTCGGCCAGGGCCACCAGCAGGTCGCCCTCGGCCACCTTCTGCCGGTAGTACAGGTCGGCGTCGGCGCGGATCTTCTGCACCTCGGAGCGGCCGCGCTCCTTCTCGACCTCGATCGAGGCCGCGCCCTCGGCCAGCACGCGGTTCTTCTCCGCCTCGCGGTTGGCCACCACCGCCTCGGCGCGGTTCTTGAAGACCGTCTGGTCCTGGATCTTCCGCTGCTCGATCGCCTCCTGGTAGCGGTCGTCGTAGGAGTAGTGCCGCACCATCACGTTCCAGATCTGGATGCCGGCCTCGCCCACCTCCAGCGACAGCAGCTCCCGGGCCTCCTCGCCCTTCTGGCGGCGCAGGTGGCCCAGGTAGAACTCCTCGGCGTTGAGCTCACCGAGCTTCTGGCGCAGCACCTTGTCGCTGCGCGGCAGCATCAGCGCGGTCTCGTACAGGCTGCCCGGGCCGACGCTGGTGATGATCTTGTAGGGGTCGATGATGCGGTAGACGATCGACACGTCCACCGTCACCTGGTAGCCCTCGCTGGTCTGGATGCGGATCGACGGCGCCTTGTGGGCCGAGGTGTCCGCCGACATCTCGTAGTCGTTGAACTCGAGCACCTGCATGCCGCGGGGGAAGGCGTGCATGCGCTCGTAGCCGGGCATCACGAAGTGCAGGCCGGGCCCGAACAGCTCCTGCTGGATGCCGCTGCCCGGCCCCAGGAAGACCTGCCGGACCGCGAACTCGTCGGGGCCGATGCGCGTCGTGAAGGTCGCGTAGGCCACCAGGCCGCCCACCAGGGCGACCAGGGCGATCACCGCACCGCCGACCACCTTCAGGGGCCCGCCGGCGCCGCCAGGGAGCTTGACCTTCGCCGCTGCCATCTCGCCTCCGGGGGACTGGAGGGGAGCCTAGCACGCGCGGCCCCCCGGGGGGTGCGGCGCCCGGCCCGGGCCTCAGCCCGGCTGGCCCTCGCGGGTCCGGGCGGCGTCGCGCGCCGCGGAGGACGACCGCTCCGCGGAGGCCATGGAGGCGGAGAGGGCCCGCGGCGGCGCCTCGTCCAGGCTGTCCTGGATGCGGGCCATGTCGTCGACCACCTCCTGGAGCAGGCCGCGGTAGCGGCGCCGGTACCAGGATCGGCGGATCTCCGGCACGAAGGGCACCAGCAGGGCCAGCGCGAAGACCGCCAGGGCCAGGGGGTGGTGGGTATAGCGATACAGGCCCGCCGCCAGGAAGAAGGCGGCCAGCGTCGCCAGCGCGCGGGCCACCGGGTCCCCGCGGCGCCAGGCGTGGTAGCCCGCGCCCTCGTCCTGGTTGTGGTCGACGGCCAGGCGGGTGTAGCGGGGCAGGAAGGTCTCCAGCACCTCGCGTCGCAGCGTGGTGCCCCAGGGCGAGCCGGCCAGCAGCTCCTCGTGCTCGGCCTGCAGCGCCTCCACCTGCTCCTCGGCGATGCGGCGGAAGCCCGCCTCGGCCGCCGCGGCGTCGCCAATCCAGGTCGGCCGGGCGCCCTCCAGGCGCTCGATCAGGTTCGCGCAGACCGTGTCGAGGCGGTACGACGGAGGAGGCATGCGCGGAAGGTAGCACCCGGGCCGCCCGCGGGCCGCAAGGAGGAGGACATGCCCCCTGCCCTGCCCCTGCTGGCCCTGATCTGTTGCGCCCGGGCCGGCGAGCCCGCCGCCGACGCCCTCGCCGTCGCCCTCGGCGAGGAGGAGCTGGACGGCGACTGGCGCGGCGTGTCCGGCCTGGCCGTCGCCGATGGCTGGATCGCCGTCGAGGAGCGCGGCCACCGGCTGCTGATCCGGGAGTTCCAGCGGGAGCTGCGCGTCGTGCCGGTGCAGGGCGTGCCGGCCGGCCTGGATCTGGAGGCGGTCGCGGTGGGCACCGACGGCGTGTGGCTGGGCACCGAGGGCCTGGGCGAGCGAGACCAGGATCTCTTGCTGCGCGTCGTCCCCGAGGGTGCCGGCGAGGGCGCCGCCCACGTCGTCGAGGAGCGCGCCCTGGCCTACACCCCCTTCGGCCTGCGGGGCGAGCACAACCGCGGCGTCGAGGGCCTGTGCGCCGCCGGGGAGCTGCTGCTCGCCGGTGCCGAGGTCAGCCGCGAGGTCGACGGCCAGCGCCAGGCCCCCGCCTGGCTGCTGCAGGCCGACGGCAGCGTCCGCCCCCTCTGGCTCGGCCTGCGCAGCCGCAAGGGCAAGCTCGCCGCCCTCGACTGCCGCCAGGACGGCGCCGACCTGCTCGCCTGGGGCGTCGAGCGGCACTACGGCGTCCGGCACATCCTGCGCTGGCGCATCCCGCCCGGCCCCGCCCTGGCCGTGGTCCTGCCCGAGGCGAGCTGGGACCTGGAGCCCGCGCTGGGCGACACGGCCAACCCCGAGGGCCTGGCCCTGGTCGGCCTCGATCCCGACGGCGCCGTCGAGGTGCTGGTCATCACCGACAACGAGAGCGGGCCCCAGGTGGGCCCCACCCGCCTGGCCCGCTTCCGCCTTGCGCCCGTGGCGGTGCCTCGATAGACCGGCAGGGCTCGCCGACGGCGGGCGTGCTCTCCGCCCTTCGGGGCGAACACAAGCCGGGCGATTAACTCAGCGGGAGAGTGCTACCTTCACACGGTAGAAGTCACTGGTTCAAATCCAGTATCGCCCACCATTCTGGATGCGCCCCGTCGGGAACCCCCGGCGGGGCGTTTTCCTTTGGAGTGGCCTCCGCCAAATTTGCCAGGAACGAGAAGGGTTCTCGCCAGGTGACCTCAAGCTGACCGCCGGTCAGTTTCGAGTTCAAGAAGACCAGATCCAGCAGCGCGCGCTGCTGGGCGGGCTCCAGCCGAATATATCGGTCATAGGCCTGCTTTCCGAGTTCCAGGACGGCGACCCCCAGATCGACATCGGCGCGGTCCACGCTCGACATCCGCTCCAGCTCGTGCAGCGCCGCCGCCCGGTCGGCCTCCCACTCCGAGCGCTTGCGGAAGAAGAACTCGTCCTCTACCCGACCCTCCAGCTTGTCCTCGTAGGCCTTGTCGATCAGGCGGCCCGCCCGGTCGTAGCGGGCGCGAGCGGCCGCCACTCGGGCCTCGATGTCGGCCCGGATGTCCTGCCGGGACTGCCGGAGGGCATGCACCGCCAGGGCCATCCAGGCGTCGGGCATGTGCAGCCGCCGCAGGTGCTCGCCGAACAGCTCCACCAGCCGCGCCTGGCTGACGTACTTTTCGCCTTTCATACAGGCCTTCGCGCAGCGGTAGTACACGTACCGGCCCTGCTTCTTGACCTCCACGGTGATGGCCGAGCCGCAGCGGCCGCAGGTGACCAGGCCCGTGAAGGGCATGTCGTGGTCGCTGGCCCGGGTGTAGGGGTGCCCGTCCAGGCGCTCCTGCACCCGCTCGAACAGGTCCCAGCTGACCAGCGTGGGGTCCTTGCTCTCGTAGATGGCGCCGTCCCAGATGAACTTCCCCGCGTACACGGGGTTGCGCAGGATCCAGTGCACGGTGCTCGGTGTCAGAGACCCACCCTGCTTGCCCGTCAGCCCCACGCGCCCGGACCACTCGGCCAGGTCGGCGATGCTCTTGTTCCCGCCGTCGTACTGCTCGAACAACTGACGAACGAGGGGCGCGCGCACGGCGTCCGGGACGATCAGGCTCTTCCCCCCCTCGCGGCGGTTCAGGTACCCGAGCGGCGCCGGGTTGGGCCAGTGGCCCTCCTCGGCCTTCTGGCGCATGCCCTTCTTGACCTCCTCCGAGAGGTTGTCGATGTAGTTCTTCGCCATCAGCACGCGGATCCCGTGCATGAACTTGTCGGTGGACCGGCTGCCTTCGGACAGGACCACCCCCTCCTTCACCAGGTGGATCTCCAGCTCCATCGCGTCCAGGGTCACCCAGTCCTTCAGGTTCCGGTACAAGCGGTCCGTCTTCTCGACCAGGATCACCTTGCAGGTCTTGCGCTTGCGCAGGAAGGCCAGCATCTCCCCGAAGCTGGTCCGGCCGGCCCGCTTGGCGGTCTCGACGTCGACGAACTCCTCCAGGATGCGAAAGCCCCGGTCCCGAGCGTACTGCTGCAGCAGGGCCTGCTGGGCCGGGATGGAGTAGCCCTCGCGCTCCTGGTCCTTGCTGGACACGCGCGAGTACAGCACCGCCGACCGCGCCGCGGGCGCGGCCACTTCGGCCTTCTTCCGTCCGCCTGGACCCTTGCCCGGCTCCACTCCCCCGTGTCGCGACGGGACCCTGCGCGGCATGTCGACTCCCAGTTGGCTACCCCCCTTTCTTGACATAGTCGCGGGCTATCCACAAGCCGGACCGCAGACGGCCCTGACCGATCCTCGCTGGTCTGCGCCGCTTCAAGGCGTCGCTCGTGATAGTCTCCGCCCCTCTGCAGGAGAGCTACATGACCGAACGATGGGTGTCGGTCCAGGAGGTCGCCGAACACCTGGGCGTGAACAAGGACACCGTCTACCGGTGGATCGAGGCTCGCGAAATGCCCGCCCACCGTGTCGGGCGGCTGTGGAAGTTCCAGCTCCCCGAGGTGGACGCCTGGGTCCGCTCCGGCGGCGCCGGCGAAGCCCCCGCCCGGCCCGGCGATCCGGAGATCGTCTCGTGAGCCAGGCCAACCTGTTCGACCGCGCTCCCCTCACCCTCTCCCAGCTCGAATCCCACCTCTGGGAGGCGGCCAACATCCTGCGTGGCAGCCCGGTCGACCGCACCGACTGGAAGTCCTACATCCTGCCGCTGCTCTTCTTCAAGCGCATCTGCGACGTCTGGGACGAGGAGCATGCCGAGATGATCGCCGACTTCGGCGAGGACTTCGCAGACCAGCACCGCTTCCAGGTGCCCGAGGGAAACCACTGGCGGGAGGTGCGCGCCACGCCCAAGAACGTCGGCACCGCGCTGTCCAACGCCATGCGCGGGGTCGAGGCGGCCAACCAGAAGCACCTCTACGGCGTCTTCGGCGACGCCCAGTGGACGAACAAGGACCGCCTGCCCGACGAGCTGCTCAAGGACCTCATCGAGCACTTCTCGGCGCTGGCCATCGGCAACGCCCGCGTCGCCTCCGACGTGATGGGCGACGCCTACGAGTACCTGATCAAGCAGTTCGCCGACGCGACCAACAAGAAGGCCGGCGAGTTCTACACACCGCGCAGCGTCGTCCGGCTGATGGTCGACATCGTCGACCCGCAGGAGGGCGAGACCATCTACGACCCGGCCTGCGGCACGGGCGGGATGCTCCTGGCCGCCGTCGAGCACGTGCGCCAGCGCGGCGGCGACCCACGCACCTTCTTCGGTCACCTGCACGGCCAGGAGAAGAACCTCACCACCTCTGCCGTCGCCCGCATGAACCTGTTCCTGCACGGCATCGAGGACTTCGTCATCGAGCGCGGCGACACCCTGCGCAACCCGGTGTTCACCGACCCGAGCACAGGCGGTCTTGCCACCTTCGACGTGGTGATCGCCAACCCGCCGTTCTCGCTGGAGCAGTGGGGGCGGGAGCTATGGGAGAGCGACCCATGGGGCCGCGCCTTCGCCGGCCTGCCGACCGACAGCAACGGAGACATGGCCTGGGTCCAGCACATGGTGAAGTCGATGGCAGCCCGCACCGGGCGCATGGCCGTCGTGCTCCCGCAAGGCGCGCTCTTCCGGGGCGGCGTCGAGGGCCAGATCCGGCAGCACCTGCTGCAGAAGGACCTGGTCGAGGCGGTGATCGGTCTCGCCCCCAACCTGTTCTACGGCACCGGGCTCGCGGCCTGCGTGATCGTGCTCCGGCAGAAGAAGGCGCCCGAGCGGGCCGGCAAGGTGCTCATCGCGGACGCTTCGTCCCGGTTCAGGAAGGGCCGCGCCCAGAACTTCATGGAGCCGGAGCACGGCGCCGAGATCCTCGGGTGGGTGACCGGCTTCGCTGACGTCGAGGACCGCGCCCGAGTGGTGAGCCTCGCGGAGATCGAGAAGGAGGGTTGGACGCTCAACATCTCCCGCTACGTGCTGCCGCCCATCGGGGCGGACATCCCGCCGCTGCCGGAGGCGGTGGCCGCGTTCAAGGACGCGCTGGCGAAGTGTCGAGAGGCAGAGGACAAGTTGCGTACCACCATGATCGAGGGAGGCTGGCTGAAATGAAGGGTTCTGAAGTCGTGGAGGCACTGGAGAAGAAGCTGAAGGTGAAGGGCAACAAGGCCCTAGCCGAAGCACTCGGGCGGTCGTCCACATCGATCCAGCAGTGGCGGGACGCCCCGGTTCTGAGCGCCAACCAGATTGCCAATATCCTCGCGGACGGCAAAGCAGCCGCGAAGGTCGAGGCCCATCGAGAAGGCATCACGAAGATCGTGGAGTTCTTCCCGATCACCCGGTGCCGCTCGAAGCAGGAGGCCATGTGGGAGCTCTTCTCTACGGAGGGAAGCGAGTACCGGGCGGGGCTGAAGAAGGCGCTGGACGGATCGCAGGGCATCTACTTGTTCTACGATTCCCGCGGACGAGCCCTTTACGCGGGCAAGGCCACGAAGTCGTTGTGGAAGGAAATGAAGGCCGCCTTCAACCGGGACCGCAACGAGCAGAAGATCTACAGGGTCGATCATCCGGAGGCAAAGGACTTCGACGTCGCGCGCGAACAGACAAGGTTGATCACCGGCAGGCTCGTTTCGCTCGCCGAGCTGTCCGTGTACTTCTCGGCGTACCAGGTACCTGTCACGCTCATCCCTGAGCTGGAAGCGCTCCTCATCCACGGGTTTCCCAATGACCTCCTGAACATCAGGATGGAGAAGTTCACCACCCAGAAGCACCGCGTGAAGTCGACGGCATGAGCACCACCCTCACCCAGCCCGAGCTTGAGTCCTACCTCTGGGGCGCCGCCGTCATCCTCCGCGGCCTCGTGGATGCCGGCGACTACAAGCAGTTCGTCTTCCCGCTCCTGTTCTACAAGCGGCTCTCCGACGTGTGGGACGAGGAGCACGCCCTCGCCATGCAGGACGCCGGCGCCGACCACCCCTACGCGGTCGAGCAGGCCAACACCGACTTCGTTATCCCCGACGGCGCCCACTGGAAGGACGTGCGGGCGATGGCGAAGGACGTGGGACGCGCGCTCCAGGCGGCGCTCCGAAGCATCGAGGCCGCGAACCCCGGGCGGCTCGACGGCATCTTCGGCGACGCGCAGTGGACCAACAAGGAGCGCGTGCCCGACGTCACGCTCAAGAACCTGCTGGAGCACTTCTCGGGGCAGACGCTCTCGCTGGCCAACGTGCCCGAGGACGAGCTGGGCAACGGCTACGAGTTCCTCATCAAGAAGTTCGCCGACGACAGCGGCCACACCGCGCAGGAGTTCTACACCAACCGCACCGTGGTCCACCTGATGGTGCAGCTCCTGGACCCCCAGCCCGGCGAGCGCATCTACGACCCCACCTGCGGCACGGGCGGGATGCTGATCTCAGCCCTGGCCGAGGTGAAGCGCAAGGGCGGCGAGCACCGCACAATCAAGCTCTTCGGGCAGGAGCGGAACCACATGACCGCGTCCATCGCCCGGATGAACCTTGTGCTGCACGGGGTGAAGGACTCCGAGATCGCGCGTGGCGACACGCTGGCGGCGCCCACCTTCGCCGAGAACGACCGGCTGCGGACCTTCGACATCGTCGTCGCGAATCCGCCTTACTCTATCAAGCAGTGGAACCGCGAGGCGTGGACGACCGACCCGTGGGGACGGAACTTCCTCGGCACGCCTCCTCAGGGGAGGGCGGACTACGCGTTCTTCCAACACATCCTCAAGAGCCTGGACCCGAAGACCGGGCGCTGCGCCATCCTGTTCCCGCACGGGGTGCTCTTCCGCAAGGAGGAAGCCGAACTCCGGCGCAAGCTCGTTGAGGCCGACCTGGTGGAGTGTGTGCTCGGGCTCGGACCGAACCTGTTCTACAACTCGCCGATGGAGGCGTGCGTCGTCATCTGCCGTACCTCCAAGCCCGCGGAACGCCGCGGGAAGGTACTCCTGATCGACGCCGTGAACGAGGTGGCGCGTGAGCGGGCGATGAGCATGCTCAAGCCCGAGCACCAGGCGCGCATCGAGCGGGCCTACGCCGCTTTTGCCGGCGATGACGGGTTCGCCTGCGTCGCGACGAAGGCGGACATCGCCGCCCAGGGCTGGAGCCTGTCGATCCCGCTGTACGTGAAGCGCCCGTCCAAGGGGGCAGCGACCGCAGGCGACGCGGCACCGACGCTCGCGGAGGCGTGGTCGGCCTGGGAGACCTCCGGGCGCGCATTCTGGCTGGAAATGGACGGGGTCGTGGACATGCTCGACGGCCTGGTGGGCGACGAGTTGGAGGTGGCCCGTGGGTGAAATGAAGCCGGGTTGGAGAAGGGTGAAGTTTGGGGAGGTCGTGCGGCAGGTGAAGGAGAAGGCCGACCCCCAGACCTCCGGCCTGGAGCGATTCGTTGCAGGGGAGCACATGGACACGGACGACCTTCGCCTCCGCCGGTGGGGAGACATCGGAGAAGGCTACCTCGGCCCTGCCTTTCATGCGCGCTTCCGACCGGGACAGGTACTCTATGGCTCGCGTCGGACCTACCTGCGGAAAGTTGCAGTGGCGGACTTCGACGGGATCTGCGCTAACACCACCTTCGTGCTGGAGTCCCGCAATCCGGACGTACTCTTGCCCGAACTGCTTCCGTTCTTCATGCAGACGGAGGCATTTCACGAGCACTCCAAGCGAGAGTCGAAGGGGTCCGTCAACCCTTACGTGAACTTCTCGGACCTCGCTTGGTACGAGTTCGCGCTACCGCCGATAGCGGAGCAGCGGCGGATTGCCAGCGTTTGCCAAGCGCATCAACAACTCCGTGAGTGCCACATGGCCGCGCTCAGAGCCGCGCAGAGCTTGGCAGTGACTATACTTCATGAAGACTCGATACGTTTGACTTCAGCTCCTCACCTTGAAGTGTCAGCCATTGTTCCACACGAGTCGCCGATATGCTATGGAATCGTTCAACCCGGTGAAGTGGTCAACACGGGAAATCGGATGATCCGGGTTTGCGATCTGGATCAAAATGGTCGATTCGTTGACCTTACCGATATCGCACACGTCTCAGCGACGGTAGATGAACAGTACAAGCGCTCACGCGTTCACCGAGGCGACATACTGGTTTCCGTAGTCGGGACCATCGGTCGGGTCGCAAGGGTGCCGGACGAGTTGGACGGGGCAAACATAGCGCGGGCACTGGCACGAATCCGCATTGACCCCCACAAAGCAGACCCGGATTTCGTGGCAACCCTGCTCCGATCTCCCATGTGGCAACGGAAATTGACTGCTGACTCGTTCGAGACAGCGCGAAAGACACTCAACATCGGCGTCCTAGAATCGCTGCAGCTACCCATACCGCCGATGCGTATTCAACAGCTGATGGTAGATCGCTGGAAAACCTCAGAGCGGGTAACTGCCAACGTAGCCCAACGGCTCGAATCGGTTGCTTGCTTGCGCAGCAGTGCTCTTTGCGCTGCGGGAATCGCATGAGCTTCACCGAATCCTCCACCGTCGAGAACCTCGTCCGTGACCTGCTCTGCGGCGGCGTCACCCACCACACCGCGGTCGGCCCCGGCCTGGCCCGGCGCCAGGGCAAGGTGAGCGGCCTGGGCTGGCACTACCATGCCCCGACCGACATCCCCCGCCAGCCACAAGACGTCCTCGTCGAGTCTTGGGTCCGTGACGCGCTGATCCGCCTCAACCCCGAGATCGCTGCCGTCCCCGACCGCGCCGACGAGGTGCTCTACAAGCTGCGCGCCATCGTGCTTGCCGTGCGCTCGGACGGGCTCATCAAGGCCAACGAGGAGCTGACCGCCTGGCTGCGCGGCGATCGCTCGATGCCCTTCGGGCCGAAGAACGAGCACACCACCGTCCGCCTGCTCGACTTCGAGACGCCCGAGAACAACCAGTACGTCGTCACCAACCAGTTCTGCTTCCGCGCCGGACCGGCCGAGCGCCGCGCCGACCTGGTCCTGCTCGTAAACGGCCTCCCGCTGGTGGTGATCGAGGCCAAGACCCCGGTACGCCACGCCGTGAGCTGGCTGGACGGCGCGCTCCAGGTCCACGAGGACTACGAGCGGAACGTCCCCGAGCTGTTCGTCGCCAACGTGCTGAGCGTGGCCACCGAGGGCAAGGAGCTGATGTACGGCTCCGTGCGCATGCCGGTGAACCTGTGGGGGCCCTGGCGTGGCGACGGCGAGGCCCCCCCGGGCACGCTCGCCGGGCTCAAGGCCGCCGTGAACGGGCTCCTCCGCCCCGCGGTCCTCCTCGACATCCTCGCCCACTTCACGCTCTACGCTACCGACAAGAACAAGCGCCGCATCAAGGTCGTCTGCCGCTACCAGCAGTACGAGGCCGTGAACCTCATCGTGCAGCGCGTGCTGGCCGGGCAGCCGCGCAAGGGCCTGATCTGGCACTTCCAGGGCTCAGGCAAGTCCCTGCTCATGGTGTTCGCCGCCCAGAAGCTCCGGCTCCAACCTGCGTTGGGCAACCCCACCGTCATCATCGTGGTGGACCGCATCGACCTCGACGCGCAGATCAGCTCGACCTTCCACGCCTCCGACGTGCCCAACCTCGTGAAGGCCGAGACCCGCGACGAGCTGCAGCGACTGCTCAAGCAGGACACCCGCAAGATCATCATCACGACGATCTTCAAGTTCGGCGAGGCCGACGGTGTGCTGAACGACCGGGGCAACATCGTCGCGCTCGTGGACGAGGCGCACCGCACCCAGGAGGGCGACCTCGGCATGAAGATGCGGGCGGCGCTCCCGCAGGCCTTCCTGTTCGGCCTCACCGGCACGCCCATCAACCGGCGCGACCACAACACCTTCTACGCCTTCGGCGCCCCGGAGGACGCCCGCGGCTACATGAGCCGCTACGGCTTCGAGGAGTCGATCCGCGACGGGGCCACGCTCAAGCTGCACTTCGAGCCGCGCCTCGTGGACCTGCACATCGACAAGGCCGCCATCGACCAGGCCTACCAGGCGCTGACCGGCGACCTCTCTGACCTGGACAAGGACAACCTCGCCAAGGCGGCATCGAAGATGGCCGTGCTTGTGAAGGTGCCCGACCGGGTGCGCGCCATCTGCGCCGACATCGCCCGCCACTACCAGGACGCGGTGGCCCCCAACGGCTTCAAGGGCATGGTCGTCACCTTCGACCAGGAGTGCTGCCTGCTCTACAAGGCAGCCCTCGACCAGCTCCTGCCCCCCGAGGCCACCGAGGTCGTCATCTCGGCCACCGGCAACGACGAGCGCTTCAAGCCCTACGCCCGCTCCCGCGACGAGGAGGAGAAGCTCCTCGACCGCTTCCGCAACGCCAACGACCCGCTCAAGCTGCTGATCGTCACCGCGAAGCTGCTCACCGGCTTCGACGCGCCCATCCTCCAGGCGATGTACCTGGACAAGCCCCTGCGCGACCACACCCTGCTCCAGGCCATCTGCCGCACCAACCGCACCTATGGCGAGAAGAAGACCCACGGGCTCATCGTCGACTACCTGGGCGTGTTCGACGACGTGGCGAAGGCGCTGGAGTTCGACGAGAAGGGCTTCCGCGACGTCGTGGGCAACATCGAGGGGCTGAAGGACCAGGTCGCCCCGGCGATGCAGAAGTGCCTGGCCTTCTTCCCCGGCGTGGACCGGACCCAGACCGGGTACGAAGGGCTCATGGCGGCGCAGGACTGCCTGCCGAACAACGACGTGCGCGATGCCTTCGCCGCCGAGTACAGCGTCCTCGGGAGGCTCTGGGAGGCCATCTCGCCCGACCCGATGCTCCAAGCCGTCGAGGTCGACTACCGGTGGCTCACCCAGGTCTACGTCTCGGTGCAGCCGACCAGCGGGACCGGGAAGCTCATCTGGCACGCGCTCGGCGCCAAGACCATCGAGCTCATCCACCAGAACGTCCAGGTCGGCGAGGTGCGCGACGACCTCGACACCCTCATCGTCGACGCCGACCTCCTGGAGGCGGTGATGGGCTCGCCCGACCCCAAGAAGCGGGCCAAGGAGTTCGAGACCAAGCTCACAGCTCGCCTGCGGAAACACATGACCAACCCGCGCTACAAGGCGCTGTCCGAGCGGCTCGAAGCCCTCAAGGACCGACACGAGCGCGGCCTGCTCAACAGCGTCGAGTTCCTCAAGCAGCTCCTGGAGCTGGCCCGCGACCTGGTCTCCACCGAGAAGGAGACCCCGCCCGAAGAGGACGAAGACCGTGGCAAGGCCGCCCTGACCGAGCTGTTCCAGCAGGCCCGGACCGACAATACCCCCGTCATGGTCGAGCGCGTCGTCGCCGACATCGACGAGATCGTGCGGCTCGTGCGCTTCCCCGGCTGGCAGCAGACCAGCGCCGGTGAGCGCGAGGTCAAGAAGGCGCTGCGGAAGACGCTGCTCAAGTTCCAGCTCCACAGCGACGTGGAGCTGTTCGAGAAGGCCTACGGGTACATCGTGCAGTACTACTGAACCTGCGGCATGGGAGGGACCCACGGGGATGGCGCAAGACGACGGGATCGGGCGGTACATCACGCGGGTCCTCGACGAAGGCCCCGCACTCAACATCGCTGACCAACGCCACGTCACCATCCGGGCGTTTTCGACCTGCGAGCCCTGGGATCGGCCGACCCTCGAAGCACGGCTCAAGGACGCCTGGCTGCCCGAGGACCGCGACATCGGGGTGCTCTCATTCCTGTCGAACGAGCGGTCGATGGACGTCCGGGTGGTGGTCGGAAAGCAGGGGGACAAGCGCTTCCGGCGCTACGACTACTCCAAGAAGTCCGTCGAGTCCTACGAGATCAGCAACGTGATCACCGACAACGCCGCCGTCCGCTACCAGCCGGACGAGGACGGCAACCTGCGGTTCATCACCATCGGCGGCGGCAGTCAGCTCACCGAGAAGGCGCTGAACGGCTTCCACCACGCGCGTCTCGACATCGACGAGGCCGGCGTGCAGGCGTTGGCGATCAGGCCGGAGCGGATGCGTCAGCGGGCGCTGTCACCAGACTTCCTCGACCGACTCTACCTGATCAAGTTCCAGACCAAGCACGAGGGCTACCGCTCCATCGAGCACACCGAGTTCAAGAGCCGCGAGGCGTTCGACGCGGAGTGCGAACGCCTCAAAGAGTTGCAGGGGGACCCCGAGTTGTTGGTCGAGGCCTTCGAGTCCGAGGTGGACGTCCACACCGAGAACATCGCCAAGCAGATCACCGTCGGCTTCGAGGTCCGCGCCGCGAGCGGCTCCATCAAGCTCAAGTTCCCGTCGATCCCGTGGGACCGCCAGCTCCTTTCCCGCGTCGACCAGTCGTTTGCCTTCTACGACCTTGTCGAGGCCACTCTTGAGAAGGTCCTCGGCCGCGACTTCTTCGTGCGGGCGGGTCTCGTCGAGGGGCTCACCCAGGTCGATGGCGTGTTCCCCGAATGGGCCTCGACGGCGCCGTTCAAGGACCGGATGCGCTCCCCCGCGCTACGTCGGTCGGTGATCCTGGAGACGCTGGATGCCGCGGCCGACAACCGGGAGTGGGTGCCCTGGGCACACGCGATCGAGGAGCAGGTGACCACCGCACAGGTCGCGGAGGATGTGCAACGGAGCCTTGAGGAGCTGTCCCGCCGTGACCCGCACCGGCTGCTGGCCCTGCTGCGCGGCTGCATGGACAAAACCTACCTTCACCTGGGCGCGCTCTGCTTTGCCGCGCTGCGCAAGGGGCTGACGGAGCTCCCCGGTCCCCTGATCTGGGACGGGACGCGGCTGTCCGCGGCATGGCTGCTGGCACGGGACTCGACGGCCTGGTCACTCGACCCAGACCACGAAGGCGTCATCGGCGACGGCGTCCGTTTCGAGCTCGACGAGCTGCCCACAGACGGCCAGGCCGCCGTGCTGCGGGCCGCGCTTCGGGCTGGGTGCGGTGAGCCCCGGCTCGACCTGGCCGAAGCGGTCGCGTGGGGTCTCCGCGAGCTGCGACGAGTCGGCCTGACCGACCTGGAGCGGGCCGCACTCGACGAGGGCCTGCTGTCAGACCGCAAGGCCATGATGGCGCTGCTCCCGTCGGACGGAGTACCCGACGATGCCGAGGCCCTGGAGACTGCCGTCTGCCGTCGCCTGGGGCTGCCCCTCTTCCCCCACCTGGAGGTGGTCGAAGTCGCCAGCGGGCGCGTCCTCCGCAACGTCGGCGAAGGGACGGCCTGGGGAATCGAAGCCCGGCCCACCGCCGACGCGGGAGCACTGACCCGCGACTCGCTGGCCCCGGGTGCCGAGTGGCCGCTGGTCCTCACCCTTCAGTCGTCGCCCCAGGCCCATGTGCGCTTCCGGGCGTTGGGGAAGGAACACGGGTTGGTGCTCGGCCAGGCCGGGGTCACGCCGCTTTCCACACGTCGTCGCCGCAATCGGGCCGACCCACGCGAACTCTGGAAGATCCGGACTCGGCTGGACAAGGACCACACCTTCCCGACCGCTGGCGTGGCCATGCTGCCCGTCTTCCAGCAGATCGACGCCGCCGTGAGGGCAAAGGTACCGGTGCTCTTGCTCGGCGAGACCGGAGTCGGCAAGTCCACCGTGGCCGAGTTGCTCCACGCCAGGTGGGCGCCAAGCGGACCGCTTGTACGGGTCTCTGGTGCTGCTGGAGGCGGCGACCCCACCATCCAGCGGGGCGAGTGGCTCGGCTACGGCAAGAAACCCGGCATCAAGGACGTGACCCCTGGACAGAAGGGGCACCTGCTCCAGGCGGCGGAGGGCACTCTGTTCGTCGACGACGCCGACGCTCTGTCCGCGGAGCTCCAGGCGCTACTGCTGGACCCCGTCGAAGGCCGATCGGCGGTGTTGGTCGGCGGCGACAAGGCAACGGTGAACTGCCGCTTCATCTTCGCCACCAACCGACCCCTGGACGAGCTGCGCGGCGACTTGGTGGGCCGGCTCACGCATCACATAACCATCCCGCCCCTGCGGGAGCGCCCCCACGACCCGCTCCTGCTCGCGGGGCGCTACGCTGAGAGCAGAAGCGTCGAGCTCAGCCCCCAGGCATGGCTAGCCATCGCCCGGCACCGCGACTGGCCCACGAACATTCGTGGGCTCCAGGCAATCATCGACGTCGCGGCGGGACTGGCCGCCTCGCTCGGCCGCAAGACCATCCACCTCGACGACCTTCCGGATCAGCTCCCCGACGACCTGCTCGAAGAGATCGAAGGCCTGGGCGACGAGGTCGCGCGGGTCGAACTGTGGCGCCTCGCCGACGCCGCCGCCGGTGAGGAGGGTTTTTCGCTGGGAGATGGCCGACAGGGTCGAGCGGGGGCGATCATGGGCGTCAAGAAGACCGTGGCGTCCGACTACTACAAGCGTTTCAGGCTGGCAGAGTCGGCCTGAGCGGCGGTAGTCCGGCGTAGGCCCCGGATCGTCCGGTCCAGCCTGGGGATCCTCCGGTTGAGCCCCGCCAGCCCCCAGCGACATGTCGAGAATGCCGATGAATACGGCGTCTCCACTCCTGGCACACATCTCGCTCTGCGATGAGGCGTCCTCGCCCCTCACGCCCCGAGCCCCCACCGATGAGCCGCCCCCGCGTCTCGCGCACCGAGCACCACCCCGAGGCCCACGTCACCATCAGTGACGACCTGGCCGACCGGGCGCTCGCTGCGTTGCAGCCGCACGCTCCTCGGCAGCTCACCCGCGACGAGGCCAGGACCATGGCGGGCCGCCTCGTTCGCTTCGCAGAGATCCTCCTGCAGGCCGGCCCACCGGAGTCCCCCCGCGACTGAGGTCTCTCCGTGGCCGTCCCCTCCTCCGCCTCGGCCGATCGCATCGGCATCTCTCACCTGGTCGCCGCGGTCCCCACCCTGCACGCCCTCGGCCACCCCGAGGACGCCGCCGCACTGGACGCCGCCGCCCGCGCCTTCTGCGACGCGCTGCTTGCCCTTCGTCGGGTCCACCCCGGCCCCCTCCACGACACGACCGGGCTGCCGCTGGACGCCCTCGTGCGGGCCCTGCTCCGCGCGGCCGACGCCCTGCGGTTGGACGGTGACCCCGAGGGCCTGGGCTCCTGGTGTGCCGCCCTGGCGGCCCGGCTGGGGGCCCTGCTCGACCTGCTCGACCCGGCCGTCACCGGCGTCCTGGTCTTCGCGGAGGAGCACGCTGGCACCGGCCGCCTGGCGCTGGTGGCCCTCCAGGCCGGGGACCTGGACCTGCCACTCGACGGCGAGGCCGACCGATGACGGTCGCCGGCATGGACGCCGAACCGTCGCGACGAGGGTGGGCGGAGCGGGTGGAGGTCGCCGCCGTGGCGCTGGCCTTCGCCGCCTTCGCCGACGAGCACGACACCCGCCCCTCCCCCCGGACCGACACCCTCGTCCGCGCCCTGCGCCGACACGTCGCCCGACCCGCGAAGTCGGGGGCCGCCGTGTCCTTCGTGGTCTACGCAGAGGGCGCCCACCGCGGCAACGAGGGCGTCGTCGCCGTGACCGCGCTGGTCTTCGACCTGGACCACCTGCCGGCCGAGCAGGCGCGGGCGGTGGTGCGAGCGCTGCGGGAGCGGGGCTGGGCCTACCTGCTGTACAGCTCCTACAGCCACCGGGCCGGCGGGTCCGATGACTGCTGCTTCCGCGTTGTGCTTCTGC
The DNA here is from genome assembly GCA_023150805.1 of Myxococcota bacterium. Taxonomy (GTDB): domain Bacteria; phylum Myxococcota_A; class UBA796; order UBA796; family UBA2385; genus UBA2385. The sequence goes on from JAKLKF010000007.1 coordinate 91,386, forward strand.
TCAGCCGGCCGACCTTGCCCGCCGAGTACCCGGGCCTGTGGGCCGAGGTGAACGCGGCGCTCGGGGGCCACGCGGACCCCAAGGCCCGCGACGTGGCCCGCCTGTGGTTCACCCCTTCCTGCCCCGCCGAGCGCCTGGCCCTGGCGGTCTACGAGGTCCGCGACGGCCTCCCCGTGGACGTGGACGCCTTCGACGTGGCCCCGGAGCCGCTGCGGGGCAGGGCCGAGCCGAGCCGCTCCCTCCCGCCGCTCTCGGCCCGCCCCGACCGCGCCCGCCGGATCGCCCAGCACCGCCTCAACCACGACCCCGGCGTCCGCGAGCGCGCCGCCCTGCGGCTGGAGGCGCGTATCGCCGGGGGCAAGGCCAGCCGCATCCGCTGCCCGCAGTGTGGGCGACCCTCGGTCTGGTTCTGGCTGAACCCCGACGACTGCCGCACCGCGAGCTGCAACCACCAGAACTCCTGCGGCTGGTGGGGCTTCCTCGACACCCTCCTCGACCTGAGCGGAGGCCCCAATGGCCCGTAGCGGCAGTCCCGCCCTGGAGGTCGCCGGCGTCCAGGCCGAAGGCCCGCCCGACCACGTCCTTGAGCTGATGGAGCGCAGCGACAAGGGCCAGATCCTGGCCTGCCTCACCAACCTGGTGACCATCCTGGAGCAGGACCCGCAGTTCCAGGACCGGCTGTGCTTCGACGAGTTCCGGCGGCGCGTCCTGTTGGACGGCGAGCCCGTAAGCGACGAGGCCGAGACGGCGCTGAACGTCGCGATCTCCAACCGCTACGGCGTCCGGCCGCTTACCCACCTGGTCGGCGAGGCCGCCCGCCACGTCGCCCGCCAGCACCCGCGCCACCCGGTGCGGGAGTACCTGGAAGGGCTCACCTGGGACGGCGTCGAGCGCTGCCCCTACTGGCTCTACGACCACCTGGGCGCCGAGGGCACCACCTTCGTGCGCGCGGTCGCCGCCGCCTTCCTCGTCGGCGCCGTCGCCCGGGTGATGCAGCCCGGCTGCAAGGTGGACACCACCCTCATCCTCCAGGGCGCGCAGGGCATCGGCAAGAGCCAGGCGTTCGCGGTCCTGGCCGGCCGGGACTGGTTCTCGGACTCGCCCATCGACTTCGGCACCAAGGACGCCTTCCAGGGCCTGCCCGGTGTCTGGATCTACGAGCTGGCCGAGCTGGACAGCGTGCGCCGCTCGGAGACCAGCGCGGTCAAGGCGTTCCTCTCGGCCCAGGTGGACCACTACCGCCCCTCCTACGGCCGCAACACCGTGGACGTGCCCCGGCAGAACGTCTTCGTCGGCACCACCAACGAGGTCGAGTTCCTGCGGGACCCCTCGGGCAGCCGACGCTTCTGGCCCGTGGCCGTCGCCCACGCCGACCTCGACGGGCTGCGCAACGCCCGGGACCAGCTCTGGGCCGAGGCCCTGGTGCGGTTCCGCCGCGGCGAGCCCTGGTGGCTGTCGCCCGACGCCGAGCAGGCCCGGGTCGAAGCCTCCGAGCCCTACCGGGCCGTCGATGCCTGGGAGGAGCCCGTCCGCCGCTGGACCGAGGATCGGGTCGAGCCCTTCACGGTGGACGAGGTGTTGAACCACGCCATCGGCAAGGACACCGACCGGCACGAGACCCGCGACACCATGCGCGTCGCCGCTCTGCTCGGGCGGCTGGGCTTCTCGAAGAAGCGGATGCGCCTCGGCGAGGGGCGGCAGACGCTGTGGGGCCGCTGGGACCAGCCCGGCGAGGGCGCCTGATGGCCACGCCCTGGCCAGCCCTCCCCTCGGCAGGTGTGCCCGCCGCTGAGCCCGTCGCCAGCGGTATCGGCCACACCGGCCACACCGGCCACACCTGGATCCCGATCCACCACGCGCGGGCGCAGGGAGTCACGCGCAGGCGGGATCGGATCCGTGATCAGGAGATCTGCGCCGCGAGGGGTGGCCGGTGTGGCCACCCGCCAGGACGCCCTTCCCGCGCAGGTTCTCGCCGGCCATGCCCTCGCCCCCAGGTGTGGCCGCGGTGTGGCCAGGGCCTGCCCACCTTCCCCCGTCCCATCGAGGAGCCGCCATGCCGAGCATCATCGTGATCCTGAACGACGCGCCCCCCGCCCCGCCCAGCGCCGCCGAGCTGGCCCGCCTGACGCCGGTCATCGTGCCCGTGCGCCGCCTGGTCGCCGCCTTCGCCTGCAACGAGCTGGCCGGCGAGCGCGAGTACGCCCGGAAGCGCCTGGTGGTGCTCGGCCGGGTGGGCTGGGTGCGCCGCGCGCCCGGCGGGATCGTCCTCCGCCTGGTCAGCCCGTCCGGCGGCGCCGGGGTGCGGTGCTTCTTCACCGAGGAGCACGCCGAGGTGCTGGCCGGGCTGGGCCGCGGGGAGGAGGTCGCGGTGACCGGGGTGTACGCCGGGCTGGAGGGGCGCGAGGTGCGGGTGGTGGGGTGCGGGATGGGGCCGCGGGAGCCGGTGGGGGCGGCGGCGGTGGCGGCGTAGAACCCTGGGATGGCCGAATGCTCGTCGAACTTGGTGGCTGGGCGCGGAGGGGGAACCGGGGGCGATCCGACGCACGGTGACCACAACGCCGACCCGGCATGACATTGCCGGTTGGGGAGTGCGTTGAACCGGCGCTATGGCCTGTCGCGCTGAAGGCGATCCCGCCGCTACAATCAATCTGACCACGCCGGCATTTTCTCACATAGGGATACACACCATGGACTTGACCGACTCGCTGTCGCCACCTTCACTGTTCCAACCTGAAAACTCGTATCCGCTGGGGCACTGGCACCGGGGAGCCGCGAAGGATCGCACGTAGCAGCTTCGCCCACTTTTGTTGTGGCTGATGTAGACCGGGGTCTTGGACCCGCCTCCCGTGCATCCCGCCAAGGCCACCAACAGCGGCAGCCCGACCGATGCAGTTGCGATCCTGGACAGCATTCTCTCTCCGGGGCTCGACACTAGCATCCGCAGTAGCGGCTACGCTATAGTCCAACCGCAGAGGTCCCGTCGACCCGTAGAGCTGTCCTGGCGCCTTCTCGCCCCACAACACATGATGCGAAGACCAGTAGGCAACTGATGCGGGGAGCCTCGTCAGCGCGCAGCAGTGGGTATCTGGTGGTGGCCCGTGGAACGCTCGGAGCCTGCGGTCTTGCTGGTTGAGGTGCATGAGTCCCTTGCGACTGTCGCCAGCGGTCAGGGTGGGCCGTTAGCGCACGACTGGCGTACCTCGCCCGGACGCGGTCACGGTCCGGCGGCGAACGCCTCTTGCTACCCCGCCTCCACCCCGATCTCCCCCCACTTCCCCAGCGGCACCGCCTTGCGCATCCCCGGCCGCAGCCGCACCGCGAACTCCGCGACGAACCCGCCCCCGCCCAGCGCCTCGACGAAGCGCGGCCCGACGGCCTCCTTGTTGGCGATCTCCTCGGCCAGCTCCTGGCGCACGACCTCGGCCACCGCCGCCGGCACGATGAGCACGAGCAGCCCGCGGTAGTTCCGGAACCCCAGGTCCCCGACCAGCTTCACGGGGATGCTCAGCCCCTCGCCCTCGGGGATCGCGAGCGGGTACACGTCGAGCACGGCGCCGGCCTCGCCGGGCCGCTGGTGGCGCGGGGCGCGCATCAACGGCGAGAGCAGGTCGGCCAGGGGCACGCCCAGGAACGCCTGGAGCCCGTCGAAGGACAGCGGGCCCAGGCGGACCTGGGTGGTGGGCACGGTGAGGTTGACCCGGAGCGCGTCGGGGGCCTGGGCCAGGGCGGGGTTCACGCCGCCTCCGAGCCGGGCACGTCGATGACGCGCGGCCGACGGGGCTTCCGGGGCGCCGGGGCCTCGGCGGGCGGGGCCTCGACGATCTCCGGCACCACGACCTCGGGAGCGCCCTCCTCGCCGGGCGCGTCCCAGGTGATGGGCTCCTCCTCGGCGTCGGCCTCGGGCGCGTCGTCCTCGATCCCGTCCTCGTCGCCGTCGGGCGGCGCGTCGTCGTCGAGCACGTCCTCGTCCTCACCGCCGCCCTGGTCCTCCAGCGCGTCCAGCACCTCGGACTGCGCGTCGGCGATGTCGTCGAGCGCGCGGCGCATGGGCGCCAGGTGCTTGAGCGCCGCCAGCGCCGAGAAGTCGAGCCCTCCGAGCAGCGCCTCGATGCGGCGCAGGCTGGCATGGACATCGGCGAGGCCCTCGGGTCCGGTCTGGAGGACCTGCCGGAAGGCGAGGTGGGCCTGGTGGAACGCCTGCTCGCCGGGCGGCAGGTCCAGGAAGTCGGCCATGGACTCGGCCAGTCCTCCAGACCGGGCTCTTGCGGGAGCGCACGTCGAAGCTGGGGCCGTAGAAGGTGTCCAGCGCGCGGGCCCACAGGGGGCGGGCTTCGCTGGACGAGGGCAGACGGGTAGCGCGGCGGTTCTCGGGCATCGAGACCTCCTCTTGGGGTGGAAAGGGGGGGTGCGGTCGGTCAGGCCGCCTTCGGAAGCTCCTCTTCCTGGGACGGCGAGGGGTTGTTGGCCGGGGGCGTCTCGGTCGGCGCGGCGGCGGCCATCTTCAGCAGCTCGGCCAGTCCTCCAGACCGGGCTCTTGCGGGTCTTCTCGTCCTTGAGCAGCCGCCGCACGTCGGGGCTGCGCAGGGCGTCGAGCAGCTCGGGCGAGGCGTTGACCGTCTCGAACAGCTCGACCAGCTCGGGGGACAGGCCGAGCTTCGCCGAGGCGACCACGCGCCCGAGCGTGCCCAGCTCGCTGATGAACTGGCGGCCCAGCTCCTCGCGCACCTTGGCCTCGCCATCGTCCGTGCGGCGCCCCGTCCGACCCGGTCTGGAGGACCTCGTAGGCGCCGATCTTGAGCTGGATGAGGTCGCCGGACAGCTCCCGACCCGGTCTGGAGGACCAGCTTCTGGAGGCGCTGGTTCTGGCCGTTGAGCACGACGATGCCAGCTTGCTGCGCGGCCCTCGGCCGCGTGGGCTCATGGCTGTGTTCTGGAGGCCGGCGATGTGGGAGTAGGTGCCCTGGGCCAGGGCGATGAGGCGGGTGTAGCCGTCGCCGAGCGCGGACCAGACGCGCTCCTCGGGGCCGACGATCATGGCGGGCTGGGGCGCGGGGGCCGCGATGGTGGGCGCGGGCGGCGCGACCAGGGGGAAGTCGTCGCCCTCGTCGCCGTCCATGTGGACGGGGTTGCGGGCGAGGAAGCGCGCGGAGTGCAGCAGCGCATCGCCCTTGGGCCGCCACAGGCAGAATTGAACTTCGCCGTGGCGCGGCCGGCCATGTTGGCGGCGGGACCCGGTCTGGAGGACCTGGCGCACCCAGCGGGAGGCGGCGCGGGCCAGGTCCTCGTGGCCGCCCGACTCCGGCGCTGGTCAACGCCAACGGCTGCGTCTACGATGCAAGCATGGCCCTGCCCCTCCACAAGCTGACCTCCGAGGCGATGGCGCTCGACCCCGCTGACCGCCTCCGCCTCGCGACCGAGCTGATTGACAGCGTTGAAGAATCGGCTGACCGCGAGTGGGCTGAGCAGTGGACGGCCGAGCTTCAGCGCCGATCGGCAGCGGCGGCCGAGCGCGAGGAACTTGGGCTGTCCCGCGGCTCGGACTGGGCGGACGTGAAGGAGCGGCTGCTTCGCAGCCTTGCTCCGCGGTGACCCTGCGAAGGGTGGTCCTGCCGGAAGCCGAGGAGGAGCTTCGGGAGGCTCTCGCCTGGTATGAGTACCGGCGTGAGGGTCTTGGTGCCGAGTTCCTCGGCGTCGTTGACGCCGCGATGGGAATGGCCGCTGCAAGTCCCTTGCGCTGGCCGACATGGGAGTTGGACACGCGCTACCGACGGGTTGTCCTCAAGCGGTTCCCCTACCTGCTCTTCTTCGAGCTTCGGGCGGACAGCATCGAGTTCGTGGCTGTCGCGCACGCTCGGCGTGCACCTGGCTACTGGCTCGACCGGATTCGGACCAAGGCCGCACCCAAAGACGAGGAAGGCCCGTAGGATCTCGCGATCGCTACGGGCCTTGGGAGGGTGGTCGGGGTCACCGAATGCTTATCGAACTTTTTGGCTGAACCCGGAGGGGTGGTCGGGGGAGAAGATGCTGGCGTTAGAGGCGACGATTGCGCTGGAATAGTACGCCCTCGACCCTCCCCCTACCTCCTGCGCCGACCAGGCGGGCGGCTCCCCTGGCCGCCGCCAGCGGGGGCGCTGGGGGTGCTCGGACGGGCCCCGCTGGCGCCGCTGTCCTCCGGTGTGGTGTCAAGGGGCGCGGTGTTCCCCGGAAAGGCCGAGACGGGAAGGTAGAAGCCATGACCGTGGGCGTCGGCATCAGAAGGGCCGGTTCGCCTGCGTTCACTCTTCGTCACGGAGTACCCGGCGGCAGCGAGCTGGCCATGCACATCCGTCAAGCGATCCGACCAGGAGGAGACGTCGACTTCTTCGCGCATGTCGAAGACCCAGACGTTGGAGCGGCGTCGAACCATCGTCAGGGACCGATCACGAATCCATGTGTACAGGTCCTCTCCCGAAGCCTCCACTGCGGGCCAGGTGAACGAGCAGTACTCCCGGATAGCCTGCGCAACAGTGCGGGGGCGGCTGAACGAGTGGATGTACAGCTGGTGCTTCTCTGCCTTCGGCCGTGGGTCCGCTCTGAACGCAGCCTCGGCCACCGCTCGCGCATCGCCGGAGCTACGGTACATCGAGCACCGTGCGGCAACGCCAAGACACTCTTTGCCTTCTGCATCCTCGAAGCCAACGATCACCGCCGTGACATCGTCGCCGTGCCTGTCCGCGTCCTCTACCGTCAGGGGGGAACGAAGGACGTGTTCGGCGCCATCACCGACCCAGTAGGCCCAACAGCCCACGACGTAGGCGGCTTCGGTCGGAACTTCGCCGGTGAAGCGCCTGCCGCTGGTGAACTTCGCGGCCAGCACCCCGCCGAGAGGCTTGCCTGCCCCTGCCGGACCAAGGCTACCCCGCAGGTACTTGCCGATGCCCTCCTCACGCTTCCGCGTCGCCTCAGCCAGCTTCTCGTTCGCCTTCTCCAAAGCTTCGCGGGCGTTCCGCTCGCGGGCAACGGCATCGGCCAACCGCGCTTCCACCAACCGCTGAGCCTCTGCGATCTTGGGGGCGACATCCTCGCTGATTGACCGTGCAAGTTCACGATCACTGGCGTCGAGGCGGTCCCGCATCGAGCGTTCGAGACTGGCGCGCTCGGCCTCAGCCCGAGCTGCGGCGTCGTTGAAGTACTCGCGCACCCATGCCAGGGACTCGCTCACGAAAGGGCCAGTAGGGTTGGTCACGACTTCTCCTCCCGGGTGACCTTCTCGACGAGGCGGTCCAGCCTCCTGATCTGCTCATCGAGCAGCTTCGACGCCCGGCGCCCCTTCACGGCGCTGGCGTGGCGCTTGCCTGCCGCAGCGTGGTCTTCGGACACTCGCTGCACGAAACGCTCCGCCTCGTGGGTGGCTTCGATCTCCAACCCGCCGACGGCTTCCAGCACGGCCCGCGCGAGGTAGTCAGTCCGACGCTTCCGGCTCAGGTCGTGCTTGGGCATCTCTGGGTCGGCGTCCACTGGCGGTATCGACGTGGTGATGCGTTGCAGGTCGGCCGCGAACCGTGCCCGCATGAGGTCCACGATGTCCCCGTCAGCGGAATCTTGCCCGTCCTCACGCAGGTAGAGGCTAGCGGCGGTCAGAGCACCGTCCTCGGCACCCATGCGTTCGAGGGCCTCCAGCGCCCTTGGCGAGGTTGTGCCCGCTCTCGCACACCGAAGCGCCGCGCCGATGTCACCGAGGAGCAGCCAAGCTGCGACGCGTTCGGTCGTAGGCCGACCTGCATCGCCTGCGTATCGCAACACCGTGGCTCTCCAGGCGTTCCGCCGCGGGTTGCCCCCAACTAGATACCCGATGAGCACCTCCGAGTTCGCAGCGTCGACCAAACGGGCTGCACGCTCCAGCACCTCCACCGGTACGTCTGCGTTCTCCTGTTCGGCGCGGTCAAGCAGGTTGCCGATTCGCTTCACCTGCTCTTCGGCTGGATTCCCCTGCCCAGCGCGCACCACGAAGTCCCGCAAGAGGGCGGGAAGGGCGTCTCGCTCGGCGTGATCCACCACTCGGACCCACAGGCCACCGATGAGAGCCCATTCCATGTCGGTGATCAGGACGAGGACTTCATCGCGGGTCCGGGTGAGCGCGACATAGGCTCGACTTCGGGTGTCCCAGTCGAGGCCACCCACCAAGAGACTGGTGACGACAACGCTGGGGTACTCCAGTCCCTTGGCCTCGCGCACGTCCATTGCGTCAAGCCGCGCACTTCGCGGAAGCCCGGTTCCGATGCAAACAACGCGGTCCTCCTCGGCCAGGTCGGGGACGATGGCGGCAAGGGCCCCCTCAAGATCCTTGTCTGGCGAGTTCGTCCGAACCACGACAACGCGCCCACCGGGGTCAACGTCGTCCGCGCCCGCCACTCGGGCTCGTCGCGCGTGGTCCGCCCCAAGGGAGCCGTCAACAAGCGGGTTCGCTGCGGCAGCAACGGCACGCCTGATGCGGAATGAGCCTTTCAACGCACCGCTGGCGACTCCGGCCCCTGTAGCCAGCTCGGGATGTAGCCCGCGGACGTACTCGTCGAGAGCCGTCCAGGCAAAGGCCGTAGGTGCCACCCGCTGGTTCTCGTCCCCGAGCATGGCGAGGATGGTCAACCCTCCAGTGACGCTGGGGGAGTCCTGTCCGCGCGCCTGCCGCAGTGCGTCATTGCGGGCGAATGCCGCGGACACAAGTACTCGCCATTGGGCCGGGACTAGGTCCTGGGTCTCATCTACGACGAAGAGTAGTGTTCGACCCGGACGCGCAGCTTGAATCGCTGCGGCGGCAGCGCGCGCGCTCTCCCACCTGAAGCGAATCCCCTCTTTCGCGCGGGATTGTTCGATAGCCCGACGCTCCCCTGCGCTCAGCGCGGAGAGAGCAGCGAACAAGGCCGCATCGTGTATTGCGAGGGCGTCCTTGCTTCCGCCGCCGACCCGTCGCTGGGGCCTTGTGGCTGCCATCCCTGGGGCCGGCTCACCGGCACCGTCAGGCGTGCCATCTCCGAAACATGCGTCCAGCAAGGACACGAACCTCGGTTCGCTTACGCAGGAGTGGCGGCGGGACCACTGGCTGAGAGCAGGCAGCGCGAGCGCGATGTCGCGCCACCAGTTCAGGAGTTGGTCGAATGGGGTGCGTGGTGCCCCAAATGCGTCAAAAAAGTCATCGAATTGTTCTACCCAGAGAGCCGCTTCGCCGGAAGCCGATGCCTCGGCAAATGGCTGACCCTGGGCCAGGGCATCATCGCGCAACGTTTCTCTGTAGTGGTGTACCAGACTGCTCGATGGGGCCAGGACCACGACGTCACAGCCTGGATTCTCCAGATCCGCGTTGGGTCCGTCCTTGAGCCCGTCGCTGGCACACTCGGCGGCGGCGACGGTCTTCCCACTTCCAGGGGGTCCGTCAGCGCGGAGAATGAAGGTGTACTCGCTGCGCGCGTTGTCGTCGATCGGAAGGACCAGCCGAACGAATGCGGCCTGCTCGGCGGAAAGAGCCGGCCTAAGCTGTGTACGCCCGGCAAAGGCCACTGACGAGACCTTGCCCGGAACAAGGACGTAGCCGAGGTCAGGTGTGGTTCCACTGGTGTTCGCCCGATTCCATGCGTCTGCTCGCGCGATCCCGAGGTCGCGGTCGTAGATCTCTCGACGCCACCCCAGCTCATGGATCCAGATCGAGCGGTCCCCTGCCTCGTTGAGGCCCCAGGAGAACAGGGCCCGCCGACGCTTGCCCAGCTTGACCCGAAGAGTATCCCCGTAGGGGCCCGTGAGGGACTTCACCCAAGGTGTGTCCTTAGAGATGGACTCCTCGATGCGCCAGCGGAACTCGTCGATCTCCTCCGGGTCCGAGGTGTCAAGGTCAGGGTGGGCGTAGAGGTTCATGCGCATTGAACCCATGCGGCTCGACCAGTGTGGCTCCGGCCGCAACATGCCACATGCTGGGTCAACGGAACATCTCCATGATGGTCCCCCGAATCTCGTCGGGGCGAATCGGGCGCACCCCCGTGCCCTCGAATCCTGCGATTACCTGCTCATGGGTGCTCAGGTACGGGTTAAACACGAGAAGGAAATCGATGTCCACCACCTCTGCTCGTACCTTTTGAAGTACCTGCCGGAAGCCCGACGCCTTGGCCGCGATGTCGACGAAGTCGTCCCGGCCACTTTCCGAACGCAGTCTCCCAGACTTGCACTCGATGAGGAGTGCCTTCTGCCCCGCGCGCGTGAGTACGTCGAAGTCGCCGCTCACCCGGAGAACGTCCGGAGGAGCCTCGTACCGCACCTGCGTGTAAATCTCGTAGTCGAAGTCGTTCCGCGAGAGGTGGTCATCGATGATCTGGAAGGCGTAGGCGGTTAGCCAGTCGCCGCCGACGAAGGAGGATAGGCCCCCCTTGATCAAGTCGAACTTGATGCCAATGGGTTGTCGTGGATTGAGGTGCCTAATTCTCTTCGGGTTGATCTGGTCCCACCCCTTGTCGCGGTGCGAGTACATCCACGTCTCGTAGGAAGCAATAACCTCTGCGCGGATCATCGCGTCCAAGAAGCCCCGAGCAGCCTCGAAGTCCTGTGCCTGCAACTCGAACTTCGACTCGCCCCGTGCTAGTCCGTTCTTGAAGCGGTCCCAGCAGAATTGCCAGTCCCGGAAGGCATCCCCTATTGTGGAAGCCAGCGCGCATCGTTCGGCGTCGAACTTGTAGAAGCTCAGCAGATCTACGCCCCCTTTGTGCATTGCGTCGAGAGTAGGCGAAACCTGAAGCAGCTTCGCGACATCGGGGTCCGCCCCCGGCCTTCGACCTGGAGGCAGAGCCCTCCATTGCTCCCGGGCGGGCTTCAGGGTGAGCTGCGGCGCGACATGAAGTGCGCACCAGTTCTCGTGCAGGTCGACAAGTCTCTCGCGGATCCCCTGCGCGTCCTTCCGGATTTCATCGAGCATCTCGCGCGGCCTGCGCTGGAGTGCAACGGCGCTTGCGACCTCGTCTATCGCCGCCAGTAGATCATCCGCGCGCTTCACCACAACGGGCATCCAGCACCCTCCTCGCCGGGAAGCGCTCCCGGCGGTCTGCTTGGGTTCCTACGGCACTTCGACAAGGCAGTCGTACCCGCCCGTGCCGGGGTCATAGAGCGTGGGGGTAACCGCGACGCCGTCCACCGTGAAGGTGCCCGTGTAGGCGCCCACGCCATACCAGTTGGCACACCACCACCACTCGCCACCATAGAGGATCGGCACCTCAGAGTCGGTGTTCTCGAAGCGCCCGTTGACGTAGAAGACATCACCAGACTCAGCCTCGATGGTCGCGCACAGCTCCGTGAATGACCCTCCGTCCGACGCCACGGGCGCGCCGTCCCACCCTTCCTCGTACACCCACAGCTCCCCGTCTTCAGCGTAGTCGAGGTCGCAGCTCTCGTCCTCAACGCCGGCACCATCGGAAACCCAATCTGCGCACGAGTAGCCCGAGGAGCTGTTGATGTTTAGGCAGAGTTCGACATCGCCGTCCCCGCCCCCGGAGCCATTGGAGATCGAAAAATCCCCTCCGCAACCCGCGACGCTGTCGTCGGTCGTGGAGATGCAGATCTGGTAGTCGTTGTCCTCCGGGAAGGAGCTGATGGGGGTGAACTCCAGGTCGCCGTCGTTCGGGTCGTTGGCGGCGAGCGTGTAGTAGTAGCCGCCGCCCTTGTAAAGGTGAACCTGGACGTTCGAGGTGCAGTCCGATTCCCACTCGATGACGTAAGAGGTTCCGATTTCCAGCGTTTCGCCGCCATCCGGGTAAGTGACCTCGATGCCGCACTCGGAGGTGCCACTGATCGTGAACTCGTCTCCGCAGTCGAAGACTGAATCATCGGTCGTGGAGATGCAGATCTGGTAGTCGTTGTCTTCCGGGAAGGAGCTGATGGGGGTGAACTCCAGGTCGCCGTCGTTCGGGTCATTTGCGGCAAGCGTGTAGTAGTAGCTGCCGCCCTTGTAGAGGTGAACCTGGACGTTCGAGGTACAGTCCGACTCCCACTCGATCGTGTAGGACGTTCCGATCTCCAGCGTCTCGCCGCCGTCTGGATGGGTGACCTCGATGGTGCAGTCCCCGGAACTTTCGCCGTACAGGGCCTGGATGCCGTCGATGTCATCCTGAGTCAGGTCCCTCCGGCTTCCTCCATAGGACTTGTACATGACGGCGCTCGTCTCTGCAGAGTGCTTCAGGCCGAGTGAATGCCCGAACTCGTGCAGGGCGACCGTGAGCAGGTCGCGCGGGCTCGCGCTGGAGGATCGTTCCTCGTCGGTCCAGTCCTCGTCATCATCGAAGTGGGCATCCCCAGAGTAGGTGGTTTCCGGGTACCAAGCGTGTGCCAAGACCCCACCTTTACCGTCGAAAGGCTCGCCGTCCCCATGGTCGCCGCTGGCGAACAGGACTTCGATATCGGCGCCGGTGCATGTCGATGCCATGGTGAACGTCAGGGGGCTCACTGTGGCCCATTTGCTCGCGGCTTCGGCAACAGTGGCCTCAATCGTATCCCGGTCGAGGTCGCTCGTTGCCGTGCTGAGACACCAAGTCAGGTCGGTGTACTCCCACTTCGAGCCCTGCAGCGAGTAGCTGTCAGTGCCGTCCTCTTCGTTGTCGAAGAGAACCTCGCCCTCCTCCTCCTCCTCGCCTGCCCCGGTGTCGTCTACCGTGGACTTCCCGGTGCAGCCGGCGGCAGAAAAGAGCAGGATGAGGGTGACTTGGCTTGGGTACGAAGTGCGCATAGGGATCTTCCTCCTGGGTTCCGATGCTACTACATGACGAAGCGGCGCGGTGCAAGGACGAGAGGAGAAGCAACCGCTACGCCCCCGCCTCCACCCCGATCTCCCCCCACTTCCCCAGCGGCACGGCCTTGCGCATCCCCGGCCGCAGGCGCACCGCGAACTCGGCCACGAACCCGCCCCCGCCCAGCGCCTCGACGAAGCGCGGCCCGGCGGCCTCTTTGGTGGCGATCTCCTCGGCCAGCTCCTGCCGCACGACCTCGGCCACCGCCGCGGGCACGATGAGCACGAGCAGCCCGCGGTAGTTCCTGAACCCGAGGTCGCCGACGAGCTTCACCGGGATGCTCAGCCCCTCGCCGTCGGGGATCGCCAGCGGGTACACGTCGAGCATGGCGCCGGCCTCGCCCGGCCGCTGGTGGCGCGGGGCGCGCATCAGCGGGGAGAGCACGTCGGCCAGTGGCACGCCGAGGAACGCCTGGAGCCCGTCGAAGGACAACGGGCCCAGGCGGACCTGGGTGGTGGGCACCGTCAGGTTGACCCGCAGCGCGTCGGGCGCATCGGCTAGGGCGGCGTTCACGCGGCCTCCGACGAGGGCACGTCGATGACGCGCGGGCGGCGGGGCTTCCGGCCGGCCGGGACCTCGGCGGGCGGGGGCTCGACGATCTCGGGCTCGACCACATCGACCACGGGGGCGCCCTCCGGCTCGGGCTCGTCCTCGGGCTCGTCGTCCTCGATGATGCCGGAGAGCCCCGAAGGGTCGTCGGGCGGCGCGTCGTCGTCGAGCACGTCCTCGTCCTCACCGCCGCCCTGGTCCTCCAGCGCGTCCAGAACCTCGGACTGCGCGTCGGCGATGTCGTCGAGCGCCCGGCGCATCGGCGCCAGGTGCTTCAGCGCGGCGAGCGCCGAGAAGTCGAGCCCGCCGAGCAGTCCCTCGATGCGGCGCAGGCTGGCGTGGACATCGGCGAGGCCCTGGGTCTGCCGGAAGGCGAGGTGGGCCTGGTGGAACGCCTGCTCGCCGGGAGGCAGCTCCAGGAAGTCGGCCATGGACTCGGCCAGCTCCTTGCGGGAGCGCACGTCGAAGCTGGGGCCGTAGAAGGTGTCCAGGGCGCGGGCCCACAGGGGGCGGGCTTCGCTGGACGAGGGCAGACGGGTAGCGCGGCGGTTCTCGGGCATCGAGACCTC
>JAKLKF010000080.1 GCA_023150805.1 Myxococcota bacterium
CAGGGGGCCAGCACGGGCCTGCAGGTCGTGGTCATCAACACCCTGGGCATCACCGAGGTGCTGACCGAGGACCTGCTGCTGGCCGACGTGGAGGTGGTGCTCACGGTCCGGGCCAGCAGCGGCACCGCGCCGGTGCGGGTCGAGGCCGAGGCCTGGACGACGGTCCACGACGTGTGACACACTGGAGGCCATGGTGAGCACATCCCCCCGCCGCTCCACCTGGACCCTGGCCGATGGGCGGCCGGCGGATGCGCGGGCCTTCGACCGGCGGCCCCGCCTGCGCACCCTCCGCGGATTGGCCCGCCAGGCCGACCTGGGCACCTTTGCGGGCCTGGCCCGCACGCTCGACGCCCGACAGGCGGCCTGCGGCTGCGGCGATGCGCTGACCCCGCCCGACACCTGGTCCTCCTCCGCCGACCTGGTCCTGCCCACGGGCTGGGAGCTGCGAAAGGCAGCGGTCGATCCGGCGCTGCGGGACCTGCCGGAGGGCTGGGACCTGTCCTCCCAGGGCACCGTGACCATCGGCGGCGTCATTCGACAGGCGGACCCCCAACGGGACCCACAGCCCCCCATCGGGGACGGTCCGGTCTTCCGGATCTCGCTGAACACCCCCAACTTCTTCGAGTTGGAGGACAGCGAGACCGGGGAGCTCCGCTACGGCCCCTACGACCAGATCGCCGCCGACCTGGATCGACTCGGCGTGGCGGTCGCCCGACACCCCGGGCGCATCCAGCTCATGCTCAACGAGATCCTGGAGCTGGGGCGCGGCGTCGAGAAGCGGCCCATCACCCCCGAGATGCTCTCGGTGGACGCGCTGTACGAGACCATCGCGACCTCCAGCCCGCTGACCCACCTGCTGGCGCTGGTCGAGCACCTGCGCGCACACGACCTGTCGATGAAGCTGCAGCTCACGCTGCTCAGCCTGGGCGGTGGCAGCGCCGCGATCGACGGTCTCCGCTACCGCTCGACCGTCGAGGAACAGACCTACAGCCGGGCCCTGCGGGTCCCGTGGGACGAGACCTTCAAGGACCGGGTCGTCCGAGACGAGATCCAGGGCATCGACGTGCCCTTCAACCGGGCCACGACGCCGGGAGATCCGACGCTGTCGGAGTGGGACCGGAGCACCCTGGACCCACGCAATCCCTACAAGCGGGTCTTCTACCACAACCTGGCCCGCGCCATCGGCCGCTTCCTCCACGATCACGAAGATGAGCTGGCGCCCTACCTCGAGGGCATCGAGATCTGCAACGAGGCGGAGGTGCGCCACGTCATCCTGCAGACCACCGACAAGGGCGAGGCCGAGTACGGCGACGGCGTGGGCTGGGGGGGACTGTACTACTACTGCGCCGCGGGCCTGGCCGAGGAGTGCGACTGGGTGCCCCTGTGGCTGCCCGCTCTGGCGTCCTACACCGAGGACGATGGAAGCGGGACGGCCAACGAGTGGACCGGGAAGGTGGACTATCTCACCGACATGGTCGGGGAAATCGTCCGCTTGCGAGACCTGGACGGGCGCTTTGAGCTGGGGGACCTGATCTTCGGGCTCGACCTGCACTGGTACCACTCCGGCGACAGCGATCGCAGGCGCCTGCTGTTGCTGCCCGCGGAGCTTCAGAGACTTCGAGAGGTTTTTGACGCACCCGAGGTCGCACTGTCTCCTACGCCGCTGCTCTCGGTCTGCGAGACCTCGACGAACATCCTGTGTACCCCCGATGAGCGGCGGGCCGCCGCGGACCCGCTGGCCTTGTACATGGCGGGCTGTGAGGCCGAGACCGCGGGCGTCACCGAGCCACCCGCGGACTACCGCCCCCCGCGCTATGCCTTGTTCGGGGACCGCACGATCCGGACCCGGGACCGGGTTCCGGCCAACGACTTCCAGGGGATCATGGTCTGGCAGCGGCTGGCCGCCATGCTGGTCGGCGGCGCGGCCATCGGGGGCTGGCACACCCTGGTGGGGCGCCAGCCCACCAGCGCCTTCGCGACCACCGGGCTGCGCACCGACCTGCACGGGCCCACCGACCCGATCGGGGGCTCGATTCCCAGGGTGTCGTGGTTCGTGTTCCAGCGCGCGGCCGCGCTGTTGGCCGGAGTGGACCGGGTGAACTGGCTGGCGCCGACCATCACGAGCACACGAGAGAACCTGGGCCTCGAACTCTCCCGTGGTGAAGTCTCATCCGACCAGCTCGTCTGGGTGGTGGAGCTGCGCAACGCGGCGCTCACGCACGGCAGGTTCTTCAACCAGGACCTGGGCCTGGGCTCCCTTCTGCGTGTGGAGGGGTGGGCCTACCTGGTGTTCATCGACGGCGTGACCGGAAGCACGGGCGACGTCATCCTCACGCCCACCGGCGCGCGGGTCCGACTTCGGCCGAACACCGATGTCTACGCCAACGTCTACGATGTGCCGACGGCACCCACCGCGCTCGAGGTGGACACCAGCGAGGCCGCGACCACCCGTGACGCCTTCCCCGACCACCGGTGGACCGTCGACGCGCCGGCCCTGATGAGCCCCGAGCGGACCCCGGACGGCGGGGCGAGCATGATCCGCACCTATGCCATCGACGTGACGTTGGGAGGCTGGCCGCGCCTGGTCCTGTCCACCACCCGCCTGGCGCTCCACGAGATCGTGCTGCTGGGGGACACGACATGATGGATCGAGCCCTCCTCCTGCTGCTGGCGACCTGCCTGACATCCGGTGAGACCCTGGCTGCCGGGATGACCAAGCTCGACGGCGAGCCCATCTACCAGTGCCCGCGGCCCCCGGACGACGCGCTCATCTGGGTCCTTCCTGAGGAGTCGGGGAGCCTGTCCACGTGGTACGATGAAACCGACCAGCGGATGGAGTGGCGACTGTATCTGTTTGCCACATCGTGGATCATCGATCTCAATTCAGGTCTCGGCGCCCCAATGATCGCCTATGCCACCGACATGGAATCGGACTTCCACGTCATGACCGGAGGCTCGTTCAAGCATCTTCCATCGGAAGACCAGGGTGAGTCGTACACCTCACGCCACAACTACTACGGGGACGGGAATTTCTTCAGCGGGGCTATCGGAGTGCAGTGGGATGGCGAAGTCGGAAGCGGCGAGATGTACGACGACACCTACCCCACCTGGTTCGCCCCCGCAGGCCTGTGCATGTCGGTGCTCCGCGAGGACCGGGTCGCCGGCACCTTCTGGTTCGACCCCCGCAACGGCACCGTCTTCGAGGACGAACTGCCCGGGCTGGTGTTCCAGGTGTTTCAAGCGACCGGCGGCCCCAGTAGCTATGAGATTGAACATCCGTACGCAGCGGACCCCCACAGCACGCATCGAAGACCCCAAAGCCTGATGGGAAAGTCTTATGACCTGGCCAGCGGCGCCCTCTCCTCTCCCGTGTCCGACGACACCGGCCCCTGATGCCCTCCCTGGGTCTCCTGCCGCTGCTGCTGGCCTGTACCCGGGCCGACCCCGACCCGGGCACCCCGCCCGACGACTCGCGCACCCCGCCCCTGCCCTCGCACCAGGGTGAGCCGCTGGGCGGCGAGGGCACCGACGGCGGCGGCTACGGCAGCGGCGGGCTCTTCCCTGGCGACGGGGGGGACGCTACCCCTCCCGACGAGGGCGTGCCCAACGACTCCGGGCTGCCCATCCCCACCTACGACTGCCCCCCGCCCCCAGACGACGCCTGGGTCTTTCACGCTGGCACCGTCATCAGCGACCAGGTCTACTACCGAAATGCCTATTGGGAGAACGAAGGCTGGGAGGCCATCGTCACCGGCATCTCCTACGTGCACGACTGGGACTGCATCTTCCAGGTCTACTACAACCGCCTGGAGAACGAGGTCAAGGCCGGCGAGCGGCCCGGTGAGTTCTACTTCGAGCTGCACCTCACCGTCCCCGGACAAGGCATCACCGACTGGCTCGGTGAGCACGACGGCGGCGGCGGATACCTCTACCACCGCGACTTCGCCGCACACTACCTGAAGATCGGGTGGCGCGACTCCCCCCGGGACACCTTCCACTTCGTCCACAGCCTGCCCTTCGGCTGGACCGACTCCACCGTCTGTGTGGGCTACATCAGCCCCGACCGCCTGTACATGACCGTCCTGTGGGACCCCGCCGACGGGCCCTACCGCACCAACAAGTGGACCCACATCGACCACCCCATCTGGTTCGACATGGAGATCTGGCCCTCCAGCGACGAGCTCGGTGACTACGACCCCATCCACGGGGACCACCGGAGCTGCGCCCTCACCGCCTGGGGCGGCGTCACCGAGGTCGAGCTCTTCA
The DNA here is from genome assembly GCA_023150805.1 of Myxococcota bacterium. Taxonomy (GTDB): domain Bacteria; phylum Myxococcota_A; class UBA796; order UBA796; family UBA2385; genus UBA2385. The sequence goes on from JAKLKF010000080.1 coordinate 4,267, forward strand.
GCGGCTTCGACTGGCTCGGCCAGTACCCCGGCGACTGGGGTGAGTCCCCCGCGGAGTGACTACCTCCGGCGCCGCGGCCGGCCTCCGGCCTGCTTGATCCGGATCCCCTCGGCCTGGGCGCGCGCCTCGATCTCCTCGACCGACAGGCTGCCGGGCACGCGGTCGAGGTCCACGCCGAGCACGGCGGGGTACTGCGCCCCTGCGCTGTTCTCCGGGGCCCACTGGCTGTCGTGGTGCATGGAGGCGGCCTGGACCCGGTCGCTGGCGACCAGGGCGTCGAGCAGGCCCGCGGCGGCGGCCTGGATCGCGGCCTGTTGGGCGCCGTCGCGGACGTTGGCGGGGGTGAGGGGCAGGGGGCGTTGGCCCTTCTCGCCCTGCATGAACTCGCTCCAGGCCTCGGCCGTGTAGTCGTTGCTGGCGTGCCAGGCCAGGCGGGTGGCGTGGACCCGATCCGGGGGCAGGCGGGACAGCTTGAAGGCCAGCTCGGCCTGGATGGTGGGCAGGGTGGAGGTGCGCCGGGCCAGCTCGCGCAGGGCCGCGACCAGGGCGGTGGGAGCGGCCGGGTCCTGGGCCAGCCGGCGATCCCACGCGGCCCGGCTTCCCTCGGGGGCGCGCAGGGTGGCGAAGCCGGCGATGAAGTCGGGCAGGCCGGAGAGATCGATCAACGTGGACAGTCCGGGCACGGCGGCGACGTCGAAGCCCTGCTCGTGGGCCCACTGGGCCCAGCGGTAGAGATCGTCCAGGTCGGCCGACGAGCTGCCCCCGCCTCCGTCCAGCAGCGCGCGCTCCAGGCGGCGCAGGCGCAGGTAGGCCTCGACGTGCTCGTGGGGATCCCGCGCCGAGGGGTCGGGCAGGGCCATGGCGATGACCCGGTCGGGGTGTCCCACCTGGTCCTGGCGCTCCAGGCGCTCGAAGCCCAGCGCGCGCAGCGCGGCGGTCTGCTCGCCCTCGACCCAGTGGGCGCGGAGCAGGTCGCCCAGGGCGCCGCCCTCGTCCCGCGGGGTGACGCCGAAGGTCTGCTGGATGAGGACGCAGGGGCCGGGCCGGGAGCGGTCGAGCTGCAGGGTGGCCGGGTCGGTGTGGAACAGCTCGCGCTCGGTGCTCTCCAGGCGCAGGTAGCGCAGGATGCGGTAGTGCTGGGTGATGGTGGGTCGCAGGTCGCGGATGCGGGCGACCAGGGCGGGCGCATGCTGCACCAGGGCGGCCAGGACGTGGCCGGCGAAGGACAGCTCGAAGGGGAACAGCCCGCGCGCTTCGAACAGGTCCAGCCAGCGCGCGATGGCGGCGGCCTCCAGCGCCGGGCGCATGAAGTCGTTGATGTTCAGGTTGAGCTGGATCCGCAAGGGGGCCGGGCCGGATCCGGACCAGGGGCCGACGTCGCGCAGTCCGGGCACGGTGGGGCGCAGGGCGAAGTCGGTGGGCACCGGCCCCGTCGCGCCGTCGACGAGCGCGGGCACGCCGCCGCAGCCCAGCACCAGGGCCCCGCTGGACAGGGCCAGGAAGCGGCGCCGGGCGATCATCGCAGCACCGCGGGCTTGATCGTCCAGTACTGGCACTCCATCCAGAAGGCGCTGTCGGGGTTGCTGCGCCCCAGGCGGTCGGCCAGCCAGCCGGCGAAGGGGGGGGCGTACTCCGCCTGCGGCAGCTCCAGCGACGTGGCCCCCCGGGCGATCACCTGGGCCATCAGCCAGTGGAGCTGGTGGAAGCCCACCGCCTGGCCCCCGACCTCGACGTGGACGGGCATGGCGTGGTGCGGGTGGTCCTCGATGGCCCGGGCCGCGGCCCTGGCGGCCAGCCGGACCTGCTCGACGGTCACCGTGCCCCGGCCCTGCGGCAGCGAGCTGGCCGCGCCCATCGGCCCCAGGACGTCGGTGGTGGAGATGCGGTCGCCCTCCCCGGCCAGGTGCCGGGCCATGACCTCGAAGGCATCGGCCTGCGACAGGGGCTGGCCGCCGACCACCAGGCTGTCGGCGGGGCCTGCCGACCAGCTGGCCAGCACGGCGGCGGCGGCGGCCTTCGCCTCGACCTGGACCCGGGACGGCGCCACCCGCTCCCGCAGCTCGCGGGGGCTGACGAGCTGCACGCCCTCGCGGTCGGCCCACTGCCGCAGGAAGGCCAGCGCGGCGGCCACCTCGTCCTTGCTGCCGTCGATCTTCATGCTGACCATCCGCCCGCGGGAGCGGTCCTGGTCGGCGGCGACGCGCCGCACCTCCTCTCCGGCGGCCGCGGCGCCCTGCCCGGCCAGCACCTGCTGCTTGATCTCCTGGTTGCTCCGACCGTCCCGCGCGGTCCCCTCCCCGCGCCCCGGCCCCTGGCGCGTCGGGCGGGCGCCGTCCAGGGCCTGCTTCTTCGGCGGACGGGCGGCGGGCGCCTGGGCCCAGGCGGCGCGGAAGCCGTCGAGCAGGGCGGTTGGCAGCAGGTGGGGCCCCAGCCACATCCGCCCGTCGACGCCGCCCTTGCCCGCCCGCTGCACCAGGCTGGCCGCGCTCCACATCGGCAGGCTGCTGTGCTCGCTGGCCTTCTCGGCGAGCTGGCCCATGTACCAGAACAGCGTGTCGGGCTGGCCCAGGAAGGCGGCCACCCGCTCGGCCAGCTCCGGGTTCCTGGTGCCCTTGAGGAAGTGGGGGGCGAAGGGGCCGGCCGCCTGCAGGAGCGCGATGTCCGCCTCCCGCTGGAAGGCCAGGGTCGCCGCCGGCTGGAAGAGCGCGTGGCCGGGCAGGATCTGCGGGTCGGCGCCGGTCCAGTCCTCGACGCGGGCAATGCCCCCCGGGCGCTCGGAGGACTGTCCCCCGCTCTGGCGGGAGAGGTAGCCCTGGGCGTCCAGGCGGGGGCCGCTGTAGCCGTGGGTGTAGCGGTGGTGGATGAGGTCGACGGCCTGGTCGAAGCTGGCGCCGGCCTGTACGATCGACTGTTCGGGCAGGCTGTCCTTGCCCAGGTTGAGCTGCTGGACGGTGACGACGACGGGGTAGGGGCCGTGGGCCTCCTCGCCGTGGTAGCCGATGGGGAAGTCGTGGTCGCGGACGTAGTCGTCCAGGGTGGGGTCCTCGGCCGACAGCTTCTCCACCAGGATGCCGTCGAAGTGCAGCACGCAGTCGGCCGCCATGTCGGCCTCGACGCAGGCCTCGGCCACGGCGCGCACCTGGGCGGCCGAGGGGTAGTAGCCGCCCAGGCCCAGGTAGTGGTGCGTGTAGAGGACGACGTAGAGCGGGGGCTGTCCGGAGGCGGCCCGGCCGGCACCCGGGGAGGCGTCCGACGCCGCGGGCAGGGCGACCGGCGTGTCGGCCAGCGTGTCGGCGAGCAGGTCGCAGCCGAGCAGGCCGAGGGCGAGGAGCAGGGCGGAGGCGGCCATGGGGCACCGGGGTCGGGAGGACGAGCCCGAGGATAGCGCCGGGCCGCTACCGGCGCTTGTGCGGCCCGAAGTCGCCCGGGAAGTGCCGGCGGGCGCTCTGCAGGGGCCAGGACGCGACCATGCCCAGGCCGCAGATGCTGCCCTCGTCCATCTCCCAGCCCACGTCCGCGGCGTGGCGCAGCGCGGCGGGGTCGCCGCCGTCCAGGTAGCGGTCCACGGCCTGGCGCAGCACCCGCGTGCCGATCCGGCACGGCGCGCACTGCCCGCAGGACTCGTCCTCGAAGAAGACGGCCTGCTGGCGGGCGGCCCAGGCCAGGTCGACCGTGTCGTCCAGCACCACCACGCCGGCGCTGCCCAGCATCGAGCCGGCCCGCGACAGGCTGCCGAAGTCCAGCGGGGTGTCCCGCATCGACATGGGCAGGAAGCCCGAGGAGGCCCCGCCGGGGGAGAAGGCGCGGGGGTTGCCGCGGTAGCCCCCGGCCACGGCGACCAGCTCGTCCAGGGTGACCCCCAGGGGCAGCTCGTACACGCCGGGACTGTTCACGTGCCCGGAGATGCTGTACAGCTTGGTGCCCGCCTCGGCCCGGCCCCGCGCGCGGAACCAGGCGCCGCCCCGCAGGAGCAGCTCGGGCACGCAGGCCAGGGTCTCGACGTTGTGGATCAGCGTGGGCTTGCCGAACAGTCCCCGCTGGGTCGGGAAGGGCGGCTTGAGCCGGGGCATGCCCCGCTTGCCCTCGATGGACTCCAGCAGCGCCGTCTCCTCCCCGCAGATGTAGGCGCCGTGCCCGCTGACGAAGTGCAGGGTCAGCCCGTGAAGCTGCGGCGCGGCCTGGGCGGCGGCGGCCTCCAAGGCGGCCCGGCAGGCGGGGAACTCGCCCCGCACGTAGACCCAGGCCTGCCGGGCGCCGGTGACCAGGGCGGCGATGGCCAGGCCCTCCAGCACGCGGTGCGGGCGGCGCAGCATGGTCTCGCGGTCCTTGAAGGTGCCCGGCTCGGCCTCGTCGGCGTTGCAGACCACGGTGCGCTCGGGGTCGGCCTCGCCCCGGACGGCCCGCCACTTGAGGTGCGCGGGGAAGCCCGCCCCCCCGCGCCCCTGCAGGCCGGCGGCCTCCAGCTCGGCCAGCACCCGGTCGGGCCCCAGGCGCCGCGCCTGCGCCAGGGCGGCGTAGCGGGCGTCGTCGGCGCCCCCCAGGTTGACGGGCAGCTCGGGGTCGTCGGGCAGGACCGGGCCCCGCTCGGCGCCAGCCCGCGCCACGTGCAGGTCGGCGCCGATGGCGGCCGGCGCCCGGTCGCACTGCCCCAGGCAGGAGACGGCGACGTGGGGCTGGCCGGCGGCGGCCAGCTCGGCCAGCAGCGCGTCGCTGCCCGCCAGCTTGCAGGACAGGCCCTGGCAGACCCGCAGGCCGGCGTCCCGCCGCGACAGCAGGCTGTAGAAGCGCATCGCGCCCCAGACGTCGGCCTCGGGCACGCCGGTGTCCTGCGCGACCCGGGCGACGGCGGCGGCGTCGAGCACCGGCTCGTGTTCGAGGCGCTCCAGCACCTCGTGGCGGCGGGCTCCCTTGCGTTGCATGGCGGCTCCGGGGCGAGGCCGGATTGTACCGCCCGGGATCAGCGCGCGTCGGCCAGCCAGGCGTCGCGGTCGGTCTCCACCACGTAGGTCCAGCCCAGGCTGTCCAGGTGGGCCCAGGAGACCATCAAGGTCAGCTCCCCCTCGACCACCTCGGCCTGGCCGCTCTTGCCGGCGATGGCGGCGGCGCGGACCTCGGGCCGTCGCGCCGGGCCGAAGTCGATGCCCGGGTCGAGCACCTCGGTGGCCGGCACCACCACCGGCAGGTCGCGGGCGGCGCTCTCGACCATCACCCGCCCCTGCCCGTCGACCAGGTAGGCCGTGCGGAAGCCGGGCAGCTCGGGCGCGGCGACCAGCCGCTCGACCACGTCCTCGAAGAGCAGGTCCACGCCCGCCACCCCCAGGAAGGTGCCGTCGGGCAGCGTGAGCGAGCGGGTCGCCGACAGCAGGCGGCCCTGGCCCATCAGGTCGACGTAGGGCGTGCCCCAGACGTTGCCCGTGACCCCCAGGTTGACCCGGTACCAGGGCCGGGTCCGCGGGTCGTACTGGTCGTCCCAGCCGGCGGCGCCCGGGCTCATGTACATCAGGCCGCTCTGCTCCAGGGCCACGTAGGCCCAGACGATCGGGTTGCCCCGGTTGGCGACCCACTGGGCCTCGGGGGTCTGGCCGCGGTCGGGCTGCCCGGGCGGCGAGGCCAGCAACATCTGGTGCAGGTGCTCGCGCAGCCCGTCGGCCCGCGCGAGGTCCTGCTGCCAGGTCGACGCCGGCACGCTGGGCGCCACGGTGTAGACGGCGTGGCCGGTGCTGACGGGCTTGCCGTAGGGGATCGAGGGCACCATGTCCGGGGGGGTGCGGCCGGCCGCGTAGTCGGCGGCGCTGTAGGTCGGCCGGTCGGTCGGCGTGCCGCGGGTGAAGGCGTAGAGCGCGGCGGCAGCCAGGCCGTCGAGCTGGCCCTCGACCCACAGGAAGTGCTGGTCGATGCGGCGGGCGCGACCGTCGACGGCCCACACCAGCTCGGAGATCCGGGCCTGGCGCTCCTGGCTCTGCAGGGCCTGCTCGCCCAGGCGCTGCTGGTGCAGGGCCCAGGTGCCCGCCACCGCCGCCGCCCCCAGGACCAGGACCAGGGCCACCATGGCCAGCAGCAGGCCCTGGCGCCGGGAGAGCCAGCGCGCCGCGCGCTGGTGGGCCCGGTCGGGCAGCGCCCGGGTCTCCTCGCCGCGCAGGAAGCGCTGCACGTCCTCGGCCAGGTCCACGACCGAGGGGTAGCGCTCCTCGATGCGCGGCGCGGCGGCGCGCGCGGCGATCGCCAGCAGCTCGCGCGGCGGCGGGGGGCAGCCCTCGGGCGGCGTGGGTGGGTCGCTGCGCCCCTCGCGGGCCTGGGCCAGCCGCTCCCCCTCGCCCTCGGCCCGGTTGGCGCGGCGCAGCACGCACAGCTCGTAGAGCAGCAGGCCGAGCGCGTAGACGTCGGCGGGTGGCCCGACCCGGTCCGCCTCTCCCCGGGCCTGCTCGGGCGCCATGTAGGCCGGGGTCCCGAAGACCTGCCCCACCCGCGTCCGGTCGACGGCGCCGTCCAGGTCCAGGGGCGCCTCGCCCGTGGGCTCCTGGTCGGGGTGCCCCAGCACCCGGGCGATGCCCCAGTCCATCAGGTAGACCTCGCCGAAGCGGCCGACCATGACGTTGGGGGGCTTGATGTCGCGGTGCACCACGCCCTTGCTGTGGGCGTAGGAGAGCGCGTCGCAGACCCGCAGGAAGATCTCCAGGCGGGCGGCCAGGTCGTGCTGGTGGTCGCAGGTGCCCTGCTGCTGGTGCTGCCGGCGCGCCTCGTCGAGCACCTGGGTCAGGGTGCGCCCCTCGACCAGCTTCATCACGTAGCCCGGCTCGCCGGCGGGCCCGGGCTCCAGGCCGTGGACCGGCACGACGCTGGGGTGGTCGAGCTGGGCGGTGACCTGCACCTCGGTCAGCAGGCGGCGACGGGTCTCGGCGGTCGCCCCCTGCCGCGCCAGCTTGAAGGCGACGGTGCGGCGCAGGTCCAGGTCCCGGGCGCGGTGCACGGTGCCCATGGCGCCGGCCCCGACGGGCTCGAGCAGCACGTAGCGGGGCCGCGGCGACACGGTGATGGGGGTGGCGTCGCTGCTGTCGTCCTCTCCGGGGAACCAGCTCGTCGCGAGCGCCTCCGCCCCCCCCAGCTCGACGGTGCCGGTGGTCGCAGGTGGCAGGTCACGGCCGTCGCGAGGGGCCATGGAGTCCGGGGGTGGGAGCCGCGGGCGCATCATGCACCGCGCGGGCCCGGACCGCACCTGTCTGGACGGCGGCGTTGACCCTCGGCCGGACCGAGGGCACGATGGGGGACCCTCCTGGAGCCCCGATGCGCCCCTCGCCGCTCGTCCTCTGCCTGCCCCTCGCCCTGGCGTGCAGCGACTACAGCTTCAAGCCCTCGGGCGACCCCAACGAGGGGGACACCGGCGGCGACCGCCCCGGAGACGGGGGCGGGCTCGGCGACGGCGGCAGCCCGGGCACCGACGACGGCACCTGTGACGACGAGACCTTCCCCGGCGACGTGCTGGAGCTCAACGACGCCTGCTACGTCGAGTACTCGGTGGGCAGCTTCACGCCGGTGGTCGAGTGGCGCAAGACGAGCTGGTCGGTGGATCCCACCAGCAACAACATCATGATGGCGCCCATCGTGGTCAGCCTGACCGACGACAACGGCGACGGCCTGTACGACGACGAGGACGTGCCCGACATCGTCGTGGTCACCTACGGCGGCGAGGGGACGCTGCGGGCGGTCTCCGGCGACGGCGGGCGGGAGATCTTCAACGTCACCGGCCAGTCGCTGCAGATGACCGGGGCGGTGGCGGGTGGCGACATCGACGGCGACGGCATCGTCGAGATCGTGGCCTGCACGTCGAACACGGTGAAGGCCTTCGAGCACGACGGGCGCCTGAAGTGGACCTCGCCCAACCTGTCCGGGCACATGTACGGAACGTCGGACGCGCCGGCCATCGCGGACATGAACGGGGACGGGAGCCCCGAGATCATCGTCGGAAACGCCATCCTCAACGCCGACGGCACCGTCCGGGGCCTGGGGTCGGCGGGCATCGGCGGCGTCACGGGCAACGTGGGCACCACCTCCTTCGCCGCCGACATCGACCTGGACGGTGTGCAGGAGCTGATCACCGGGAACGCCATCTACGGACCCGACGGGCGGCCGGAGTGGACCAACGGGGGCCCGGACGGCTACGTCGCGGTCGCCGACTTCGACCTGGACGGAGACGGCGAGATCGTGGCGATGAACAGTGGCACGGTGCGCCTGCTGGAGACCGACGGTCGCACGTTGTGGACGGCCACCGTCAGCAGCGCGACGGCGGGCTACGGCGGCCCGCCGACCATCGCCGACTACGACGGCGACGGCTACCCCGAGGTCGGCGTGGCGGCGCGCAGCAGCTACACCGTCTTCGACACGGACGGTCGCCGCCTGTGGGAGCGCGCCACCCAGGACGCCAGCTCGGGCAACACCGGGTCGGCGGTCTTCGACTTCGAGGGCGACGGCGTGGCCGAGGCGGTCTACGCCGACGAGACGAAGCTGTGGGTCTTCCATGGGCCCGACGGCGCGGTGAAGCTGGAGAGCACCGAGCACAGCAACGCCACCTGGACGGAGTACCCGGTGATCGCCGACGTCGACGGCGACGGCCAGGCGGAGATTGTGGTGCCCAACACCCAGTACACCGCGGCGCACACCGGCTTCTACGTCATCGGCGACCGCGACGGGTCCTGGCGCTCGGGGCGCAAGATCTGGAACCAGCACGCCTACAGCATCACCAACGTCAACGACGACGGCAGCATCCCGGCCCGGCCCGCCCCCAACTGGGACAGCTACAACAACTTCCGCTCGGGCGACCTGACGGCGGGCATGGGCGGCGAGTACCCCGACCTGCTGGTCCAGATCGCCGACGTCTGCCTGGCCAACTGCGACGACGAGCTGCTGGTCGCGTACGTCCAGGTGGGCAACCAGGGCTACCTGCCCGTGGACGGCGGCGTCGAGCTGACCCTGGTCGGGATCACCGAGGACGGCAGCCGCGAGGAGCTGTACCGCGAGTCGGTGCGCGACCTGGTCGACGCCGGCGTCATGCTGGACAGCGTGCAGATCGTGGTCGACCTGGCCGCCTTCCCCGGCGTGCGCTTCGAGGACCTGGTCGCGACCATCGACGGCGGCAACAGCGCGCGCGGCAGCGCCGTCGAGGAGTGTGACGAGACGAACAACGAGGACCGCTGGGGCGAGAACCTCTGCTGGGACTGAGGGTCGGCGCCGGGCGCCGCGGGTCTCGCCCGGGTGCCCGCCCTACTGCCGCTGCAGAGTGCCTTCGCCCACCAGCTCGGTCGTGCCCCAGTCCGTGGCCAGGGAGCCGTAGGCCTCCAGCGCCATCTGGCCGTCCCCGTCGATGTCCCCGGTCAGGGCGACGTCGATCGAGCCGCTCCAGCCCAGGTCCAGGGGCGCGGTGGCCTCGACCTGGCCGTCGCCGGACACTGTCCCGGTGATCGGCACCTCGAAGGTGTCGCCGCCCCAGCCCCCGGTGGAGCACGAAGCCGCCCCCGCCAGCGCGCCGGCCGGGTCCACGGTCAGGGTGGTGTCGCAGGCCCCCAGGTCGTAGTCCCCCCAGTCGCTCAACACGCTCATGTCGAGGGGGCCCTGGTAGATGCCGGAGTAGTCCGCGGCCCCGCCGTCGCCCCCGCCGCCGTCGCCAGACCCGCCGTCGCCGCCCCCCCCGTCGCCAGACCCACCGTCGCCGGCCCCCCCGTCGCCGGATCCGCCGTCCCCAGCGCCACCGTCGCCGCCCGCGCCGCCATCGCCGGCGCCGCCGTCCGTGGCCAGGCCGCCGTCGCCCGCGACGCCGGTATCGTCGACGCCGCCGTCGTCGTCCTCGTCCAGCTCGATGGTGCCGGTCTTGCAGCCCAGCAGGACCAGGAAGGCCAGGGGGGGTCCGAAGCGGAGGGAGCGCATGAGGAACCTCGCGAAGGCCACCAGGGTAGCGCGCCCAGGCGGCGGGTCACGTCAAGAAGTGGTCTGCCACGACGCCCCCGCCACAGGGCCAGCGCCCCCTCGCGCGCTCGCGACGGCTACACTGGCCCGCACACCGAGGCATGATGACCAGCAAAGAGCGGCGTCCCCCCACCGCCGAGACGGCCCGCCCCCAGGAGGAGGGCCCGGGCCTGGCCGACGCGCAGGACCTGGCGGCGACGGGGCTGCAAGCGATGATGGCCGAGCCCGACCGGCTGCCCGGCGTGCTGGAGGCGGCCCGCGGCGTGCCCAACCAGGACGTGATCTACGAGCAGCTCGCCCGGCTGGGCGCCTACGAGCAGCTCTCGCCCGAGCGCCTGGCTGCCTGGGGCTATCGGCAGGGCGCGGTGCTGGACCGGCCCGAGTCGGGCCTGCACGCGGTGGTCTTCCTGCCCCTGGCCGGCGCGGCCGCCCCCACCACGCCCCAGGGCCACGCGATGCTGGAGCTGCACGGCGCCCCGATCCGCCCCGTGCTGGCCTTCCGCGGCGCCCGGCGCGACCAGGAGCCGATGGACGACTTCGACGCGCAGGGCATCGGCAGCTTCCAGTTCGCCGCCAACCAGGCCGACGTGGTGGCGGCCCTGCGCGGCGCCCGCAGCCGGGTGGACGTCGTGGGGCACGGCCTGGGAGGCGCCCTGGCCCAGCTCGCCGCCAGCCGACACCCCCAGGCGATCGGCCGGGTCGTCACCTTCCAGGCGCCGCCCATCGACGAGCAGGACGCCGCCATGCTCGACGCGTGGAACCAGCGGGTCGCGGCGCACCAGCGGGTCAGCTCCGCCCACCACCGCGTGGGCTACGACGTCACGGAGCTGCCCGGCGAGGCGCGCACCCCCGGGCGGGCCTGGACCTGGGGCGTCGGCAACCTGACGGACCTGGGCAAGGCCATGCCCCTGGCCCAGCTCGGCGCGGCCCGCGGCGGCGGCGTCCCCGGCGTCACCGGGCTGGACGGCCAGCCGGTGGACGACGCCCTGGTGTCCGTGCACAGCCACGGCGTCGGCGCGCCACCGCCCGATGCCGGGGTGGATCGCCTGCGCCAGGCGCTGGCCCAGGGCCTGGACCGGCGCGACCCGAGGACGCGTGGCCTGGCCAGCGAGGCCCAGGTCGACCAGGTGCGCCAGCAGGTGATGGCCATGGCGACCTCGACCCGCTTCGGCTTCCGCCAGATCGTGGCCTTCGTGCAGGGCCAGGCCGGCCTGTCGGCCCAGCAGAAGGTGGCCCTGCAGGAGGAGGCGCGCCTGCGCTACCGGGAGGGGCGGTAGCGGCGCCGCCGCACCAGGGCGGACAGGCCCAGGCCCAGCCCGAGCAGCCCGCCCGTCGGCGTCGCCGCCGCGCAGGCGCAGGCGCCCTTCTCCCCGCCGTCGTCGTCGCCCAGGACCTCCTCGTCGCAGTCCTCGTCGACCTCGCCGTCGCAGTCGTTGTCGACCCCGTCGCAGAACTCCAGGATCTCCGGGTTGACCCAGCCGTCGCCGTCGTCGCAGTCCCCCCCGTCGGCGGTCCACCCGTCGCCGTCGGCGTCCCCGGCGCCGCCCTCGTCGACCTCGCCGTCGCAGTCGTCGTCGATCCCGTTGCCGAGCACCTCCTCGGCGTCCGGGCCCACCGCCACCGCCGCGTCGTCGCAGTCGCCCTGGACCTCGGCCAGCCCGTCGCCGTCGTCGTCGTAGGCCGGGCCCCCCTCGTCCACGGCGTCGTCGCAGTCGTCGTCGCGCCCGTTGTCGGCGTCCTCCTCCGCGCCCGGCCCGACCGAGGGATCGGAGTCGTCGCAGTCGCCGGCCGCCTCGCTGAAGCCGTCCCCGTCGTCGTCGTAGGCGTCCGTACCCTCGTCGGTCAGCCCGTCGCAGTCGTTGTCCAGGCCGTCCTCGACCTCGGCCGCGCCCGGGTTCACGTCGTCGTCGCCGTCGTCACAGTCGCCGCCCCAGGCGCCGAAGCCGTCGCCGTCCAGGTCGGTGTCCCCCATGTCGACGATGCCGTCGCAGTCGTCGTCGACGCCGTTGCCCAGGACCTCGACCGCGTCGGGCGAGACGCCGTCGTCGCCGTCGTGGCAGTCGCCCTCGTCCTCGGACCAGCCGTCCCCGTCGTCGTCGTAGGCGGTGGTCCCCTCGTCCACCAGGTCGTCGCAGTCCTCGTCCTCGCCGTCGGGGGTCTCGCTGGCCCCGGGGTGCACGTCGTCGTCCCCGTCGTCGCAGTCCCCGCCCGCCTCGGTCACGCCGTCGGCGTCGTCGTCGTACCAGGCGGTCCCCTCGTCGACGATGCCGTCGCAGTCGTCGTCGGCCCCGTCGCTGGCCTCGGTCGCGCCCGGGTAGGTGGCGGCGTCGCCGTCGTGGCAGTCGCCGCCGCCGCAGGCCTCGCTCTCGAAGCCGTCCCCGTCCACGTCGCAGCAGAGCGGATCCGTCGCGCAGTCGGAGTCGTCGCAGTCGATGTCACCGTCCAGGTCGTTGTCGCGCCCGTCGTCGCAGTCCTCGGGGCAGCCGCTGCCGCGCGAGACGTCGAAGGACAGGGTGTAGTTGCCGCCCCCGGTGCGACAGGCGCCGGTCCCCGTGGTGTAGGTGTAGCCGTAGCCTTCGACCACGACGTAGTAGTCCTCGCCGGCGACGCAGTCGAAGGTGACGCTGTCGGTCGTCGTGCTGGCGGCGGTGGAGCCGTCGACGCAGTCGGCGTAGGGGTCGCAGGTGTCGCCCAGGATGTAGATGTCGAGGTCGCAGTCCAGGTCGGAGACGCGCAGGGTGACGCTGCCGGTCGCCAGGCAGGAGAAGGCGTAGACCTGGTCTCCACCGGGCTGGGTCAGGGGGGCGAAGGGCGAGCCGCAGGTGTAGGCGTCCCGCGCGGTGGCGCCCGAGACCTCGCTGGGGGTGGTGGCCGAGATTCGCCCGCTGACCTCGGAGGAGCAGGTCAGCTCCTCGATGACGGACAGGTCCGAGCAGTCGGCCAGGGCCGGGGGCGGCAGCAGCAGGAGGGCAAGCAGGGTCATGGTCAGTCGTCCCTCCCGTCGCAGTCGCTGTCGTGGCCGTCGCCCGTGGTCTCGGGCTCGCCGGGGTTGCGCGTGGGATCGGCGTCGTCGCAGTCGCCGCCCCGCTCGCTGAAGCCGTCGCCGTCGTCGTCGGCGTTGGTCGTGCCCTCGTCCACGGCGCCGTCGCAGTCCTGGTCCACCCAGTCGGCCGTCTCGGTCGCGCCCGGGCGCACGCCGCGCTCGGTGTCGTCGCAGTCGCCGGCGTCCTCGCTGTAGCCGTCGCCGTCGTCGTCGTAGCTGTCCGTGCCTTCGTCGATCAGCCCGTCGCAGTCGTCGTCGACGCCGTTCTCGCGCTCCACCGCGCCGGGGTGCACGTCGTCGTCGCCGTCGTCGCAGTCGCCGCCGGTGCCCGCCCAGCCGTCGTGGTCGCCGTCCACGGCCCCGTCGTCGACGACCCCGTCGCAGTCGTCGTCGATCCCGTTGGCCATCACCTCGGTGGCCGCGGGGCCCACCTGGTCGTCGCCGTCGTGGCAGTCGCCCTCGTCCTCGGAGAAGCCGTCGCCGTCGTCGTCGAAGCAGGAGGTGCCCTGGTCGGGCACGCCGTCGCAGTCGTTGTCGATCCCGTCGCAGATCTCGGCGGCGCCGGGGTGGGCGGCCGGCTCCAGGTCGTCGCAGTCGTCGGCGCACCAGGACACGCCGTCGCCGTCCCGGTCGTACAGGCTGCTGGCGGCGGTGTCGCAGTCGTTGGCCCGCAGGGTGAGGGGCTCCGCGGCGGCCAGGCCCCCCAGGTCCAGCGTGCCCTGGGCGCGCGCCGGCTGCTCGTCGGCGGCGGTGAAGGTCAGGGTCAGCTCGGCGGAGGCGCCGGCGGACAGCGACAGGGGCAGGCCCAGGGCGCCGAAGGCGGCGGCGTCGTCGCCGGTGGTCTGCAGCGCAGCCAGGGACAGGTCCAGCTCGCCCGTGTTCTCCACCGTCACCGTGGCCGTCTCGGACAGGCCGGCGGGGACGGGGCCGAAGTCCACCACCAGCGGCGAGACCCGCAGGCTCCCCTCGCCGGCCTGGCCGCGCAGCTGGAGCGTGTGGACGGACCAATCCTCCTGCTCGTCGGTCAGCAGCACGACCTCGGCCCAGTGGAAGCCGGCCTGGGTCGGGGCGAAGCGGAAGGTGAGCGCGCCCCCGGCCTCCTCGTCGACCAGGGGCAGCACGCTCTCCACCAGGGTGAAGGCGGAGGACTGCTCGCCCGCCAGCTCCACCGACAGCACCTGCACGGCGCCATCCTCGGCTTGCAGCTCGACCTGGGCATCCACCACGCTGCCGACGGGCACGGCCCCGAAGTCGGTCAGGGTGGGCGAGGCGGCCAGGCGGGCCTCGATGCTGGTCACCTGGAAGTCGTTGTTGGAGCAGGCCAGCGACAGGGGGCCCGCGGCGAGCAGGCCGGCCAGCAGCAGGCGGGTCCGGGGGAGCGAGGAGCGAGGGTGCATCGCGGCATCATGGGCCGCCGCGGCCCCGTTGACAAGCGGTGACGAGGCGGCGCCCGACGCCGCGGCTCAGGCCTCGGCCGCGACGCCCCACGCGGCCAGCGCGTTCTCGCGGACGGTGGGCTCGGGGTCCTCCTGCGCCAGCCGGGCGACGCGCTCGTGGGCGCCGTCGGGCCAGGCGGACTGCGGCCAGCCGACCAGGGCGCGCAGGGCGAGGTTGCGGTGCTGGGCGAGGGGGCTCTGCAAGCCGGCGAGCAGGTGGTCGCCGCCCAGGCCGGGGTGGGCGGCCAGGGCGGAGAGCAGCGTGGACAGCACGCGCCCGGCCGCGGTGGCGGGGACCCAGTGGCGGCGGTCCTCGCCGGCGACCAGGTCGGCGGGCAGCAGGTCGGCGACGCGGTCGAGCACCAGGGCCAGGCGCTGGCGGCTGCCGGCGGCGTCGATCGCGCCGTCCCAGGGCACCGGGTCGCCGGGGTCCAGGCGGCGCAGCCAGGCGTCGAAGGTGTCCATGCCCAGGGCGGTGGCGGCGGCGACGGCCTGGGGGAAGACCGCGCTGTCCGGCGCCAGTCCCGCCAGCACGCGCGCGCGCCACCGCGGGTCGGCCAGCAACACCCGGGCGCGCCCGGCCAGCTCGGGGGCGACGTCGGGCGGCCAGGGCGCCTCGTCTTCGCCGGCCGCCTCGACGATCCGCGCCAGCACGGCCACGGCAGAGAGCGGCGGCTGTGCCCGCTCGCCCAGGCGGTCCATCCACCGCGCGACGGCCAGCGCCCCCTCCTCCCAGGCCTCCATCCCGGCGGTGGGGCCCGCGGGCTCGATGAGGGCGCCCAGCAGGTCGGTCGCGGCGAAGAGCAGCGCGTCGTCGACCGGGTCGGCCAGGGCCAGGGCCAGGTCGCCGGCGACCGCGCAGGACAGGGCGAGGTAGCGGTCGGTGACGTCGTTGCGGAAGCCCTCGCGCAGCAGCCAGTCCTTGATCTCGGGGTCGCCGGTGTCGCAGAGGCGCTGCACGGCGTGGATGCGGCCCCAGCCGGTCACGCGACGGGCCAGGCTCCACAGCTCCTGCTCGGGCTCCTCGGACTGGGCGGAGAGGGCCACCACCGCGTACAGGGTGAACTCGTCGTGGCTGCCCAGCAGGCGCAGCAGGCCCAGCTCGTCGCCGTCCAGCTCCAGCAGGGCCAGCATCGCGATGCCGGCCTTGACGGGCTCCCGGTCCGGCGCCTGGGTCGCCAGCCACAAGGCCAGCGCGTACAGGCGGTTGGGATCGGGCTGCGGCGCGCGGGCGATCCCGGGGCCGAGCTGGTCGACCCAGGTCAACGCGCGGTGCGCGACCATGGCGGCGTAGAGCTCGGGCAGGCGGGCCAGCCCGCCGTCGGCCAGCACGTCGCGCAGCAGGCGGACGACCTCCTGGGCGACCTCGGGCTCGTCGACCGCGTCGAGGTGGTGCAGCGCGATGCCGTCGCGGGCGCCGGCCGCGAAGCGCACGCCGTCGGCCAGCGAGACCCGCTCGTCGTCGGGCAGGGGCATGCCGCTGTGGGGCAGCCGCTCTCCGCCGGGGCCGAGCTGGGTCTCCAGGAACTGCGCCAGGCCGGGCGCGTCGCCCCAGGGCAGGGCCGCGCGGGCAAGGTCCCACTCCGGCCGCCCGAAGCGCCTCTCGAGCCAGTCGCGCATCCTGCTGCCTCCTGGGACAGGGCTAACGCGGAGGGCGGGGCTCCCGACGGCACCGCGGGGCCCATCGTCGGAGGGGCCGGTGCGCCCCGATCGGGACCCCGACAGGCGCCCGGGGCGGGATAGTCCCCGCTCTCCCCCCTCGCCCCGGAGTCTCCCATGGAGCTGCGCACGCTCGGCCGCTCGGGCCTGAAGGTCTCTCCCCTCTGCCTGGGGGCCATGACCTTCGGCGAGGCCGACTCGTCCTCGTTCATGCACAAGGTCGGCTGCGACGAGGCCACCTCGCACGCCATCATGAGCCGGGCGCTGGACGCGGGCGTGCAGTTCTGGGACACGGCGGACGTCTACGGCCAGGACGGGCTGAGCGAGCGGGTCGTCGGGAGCTGGTTCCAGGCGACCGGGCAGCGCGACCGGGTGGTGCTGGCGACCAAGTTCCGCTTCGCCATGCCCTATGGCAAGGGCGCCGGGCGCCGGCACATCGTGCGCGCCTGCGAGGAGAGCCTGCGCCGGCTGCGCACCGACTGGATCGACCTGTACCAGGTGCACATGCAGGACCTGGACGTGCCCGAGGAGGAGACGCTGCGGGCGCTGGACGACCTGGTGCGCCAGGGAAAGGTCCGCTACCTGGGCGCCAGCAACTACGCGGCCTACCGCCTGGTCGACAGCCTGTGGACCAGCCGCGCCCAGGGCCTGGAGCGGTGGATCGCGCTGCAGATGCAGTACAGCCTGGTCGAGCGGGGCCTGGAGCGCGAGCACGTGCCCACCGCCGTGCAGTGGGGCCTGGGCGTCATCCCCTGGTCGCCCCTGGCCGGCGGCTTCCTCACCGGCAAGTACCGCCCGGGGCAGGGCCCACCGGCGGGCAGCCGGCTGTCGGAGTGGAAGGACCGCTGGTCGCGCATGGACGACCCGCGCAACTGGCGCATCCTGGACGCCGTGGACCAGGTGGCCGCCCAGACCGGCGCCAGCGCCGCCCAGGTCTCCCTGGCCTGGCTGCTGCACAAGCCGGGCGTGAGCAGCGTCATCTTCGGGGCGCGCACCGTGGCCCAGCTCGAGGACAACCTGCCGGCGGCAGCCCTGGCGCTGTCGACCGAGCAGGTGGCCCTGCTGGACCAGGCCAGCGCCACCCCGCTGCCCTACCCCTACGACTTCATGCACCGCGTGCAGGGGCGCTGGTAGGTGCTGCTGCTGGGCCTGCTGCTGGCCTGCGGCGCCCCGCGGGATCCCGATCTGCCCACCGGCGACGGCGGGGGGAGCGAGACGGGCACGCCACCGACGGGCAGGGGCTGCCCGGTGACCGCGACGGTCGCCCAGGTGGGCACCGTCGGGGACGCCGAGCTGGTCGAGGCCTCGGGCCTGGTGGTCAGCCGGACGCGGCCGGGGCTCCTGTGGTCGCACAACGACTCCGGCGGCGGCACCGACCTGTACGCCCTGGACGCGACCGGCGCGCCCGCGGCCCGGGTCGACGTGGACGAGGCGACGGCGACGGACTGGGAGGACCTGGCGACCGGCCCCTGGCAGGGCGGCCAGGGCCTGTTCGTCGGGGACATCGGCGACAACGCCCAGGCGCGGGTCGAGGTGGTCGCCTGGGCGCTGCCCGAGCCCGAAGAAGGCCAGGAGGACGTGGACGCGACGGGCCTGCGCCTGCGCTACCCCGACGGCGCGCACGACGCCGAGGCCCTGCTGGTCGACCCGCTCTCGGGCGACCTGCTGATCGTGACCAAG
Organism: Myxococcota bacterium; assembly: GCA_023150805.1. GTDB lineage: Bacteria > Myxococcota_A > UBA796 > UBA796 > UBA2385 > UBA2385. The sequence goes on from JAKLKF010000080.1 coordinate 22,039, forward strand.
ACGCTGTCCACCAGCGCCGGCGTCTACCTCGCCCGCGCCCCGCTGGCGGCCGAGAACGACCTGGTCCACGTCGCCGACCTGGACCTGTCCGCCGACCAGGGCGTGGTCTTCGGCGTGGTGACGGGCGGCGCCACCTCGCCGGACGGCACCTGCCTCTACCTGCGCACCTACGGCGACGTGCTCGCCTGGTCCCGCGACCCCTCCCGGCCAGTGGAGGAGGCCTTCGCCGGCCAGATGACCGTGCTGCCCTCGCGCGCCGAGGACCAGGGCGAGGCCATCGCCGCCGACGAGGACGGCTACTGGACGGTCAGCGAGGGCAAGGGCGCGCCGCTGTACCGCTTCACCGGGGCCTGGTGAGGTGGACGCTCCGGCGCTTCGAGGGGTCGACGGCGCCCGCTTCGCCTGCCAGGGCTGCGGCTTCTGCTGCCGCTTCCACCAGCTCGGGCCGCTGTTGCCCCAGGACCGGGCGCGCATCGAGGCGGCCCGGCCCCAGGACTGGTGGGCGCCGGCGGCGGCGGGCTGGTCGCGGCAGGGGCCGGCGGGGGTGGAGCTGCGCAAGCTCGACGGGCACTGCGTCTTCCTGGACGACGACCAGCGCTGCGCCCTGCACGCGCGCCTGGGGCCCCAGGCCAAGCCCGCCTTCTGCCGCCTCTTCCCCTACCAGCTCGTGCAGGACGCCCGGGGCGTGGTCATCGTCGTGCGGGACTCCTGCGGGGGCCTGCACCACGGCGGCGGCCCGCTCCTGCTCTCGGGGGCCGCCGAGGTGCTGGCGCTGGCGCGGGACAGCGGCGCCCTGCTGCGCTGGATGCCCGCCTCGGTCGCCGTCGCCCCCGGCTTCGAGGTGCCGCTGGCCACCTGGATGGACGGGGAGCCGGCGCTGCTGTCGTGGCTCGGCCAGGCCGAGGGCCCCCCGGCCGCGCTGGTGGCCGGCCTGCGGGACCGGGTCTTCGCCTGGGGGGGCCATCCCCTGCCCACGCCCGACCCGGCCCGGGGACACCTGGCCGCCCGCGCGGTCCTGATGGCGCTCGACCTGACCCTGGCCCAGGTGCGCGCGCAGGAGGAGGCGCCGGGTCCGGCCGAGGCCGCCTTCGTCGCCGACCTGCACGACCGCGTGCGCCGGGCGAGCGCCTCGCACGAGCGGGGGGAGCAGCCGGCGTGGTCGCCCGACCAGGCCGGCTACGCCCGGGAGCGCCTGGCCCACGCGCTGCTGGGCAAGGAGCTGCACCGCCAGGACGGCCTGCTGGTCGGCCTGGGCCGACACCTGCTGGCGCTGGACCTCGCCCGGCGCTCCGCGGACGGCGACGACCTGGCCGACCTTGCCCACGCCCACAGCCGGGTGGTGCGCTTCGTCGAGAACCGCAGCATCGCCCACGTGCTGGCCCGAGCGCGGCCAGCGCTGCACGATCTCGCGGTGCACGCCACCGGGGCGGGCGCTACGGGGCAGGCATGACGCCCCACGTGCACCCGGTCCAGGTCTACTACGAGGACACCGATCACAGCGGCGTGGTCTATCACGCCAACTACCTGAAGTACTTCGAGCGCGCCCGGGAGCACCTGCTGGGCGTCGACGAGCTGGTCCGGCTGTACCGCCAGGAGGGCACCGGCTTCGTGGTCTACCAGGTGGGCGTCAAGTACCGCGAGGGGGCGGTCTTCGGCGACAGCCTGGAGATCCGCACGACCGTGCGCCGGGCCAGCGACTTCCGCGCCGTCTTCGTCCAGGAGGTGTGGCGCCCCGGCGGGGCCCGCGCGATGGTCGAGGGCGAGGTGCACCTGTGCTGCGTGAACGCGCAGCAGCAGCTCGTCCGCTTGCCCGCGGCGGTGCTGGCGATGATCGCGCAGCGCTTCCCCGAGGCGCCCTGAGCTGTCACGATACGGGGCACAGGTCCCGAGGTGCCGCGTGCGTCCACCGATCCTCCAGCGCGATGGCGAGGAGGGTCCGGTCGATCTCCTCGAGCTGGAGGAGGACGTCCGGCGCGGGGCCGTGCGGGGGGACGCCCGGCTGTGGCATCCGCCCTGGACCGGCGAGGGCTTCCGCCGCGTCGACGAGCTGCCGGCGCTGGCCGAGGCGCTGCAGGCGCCCGGGGCCCGGTTCGTCGCGCAGCTCCACGCCCCGGGCCGGACCTGGGGCGCCATCGCGCTGACCGTGCTGCTGATGGGCGCGGCGCTGGCCCAGGGCATCGCGTCGGCCCTGGGTGGATCGGGGCTGGGCAACGTCGACGCGCAGGTGGCGAAGGGTGCCCTGGGCTGGGACGGGGCGCTCCTGGAGGGCCGCTGGTGGTCGACCTGGACCGCCCACGTGCTGCACTGGCCGCGGGCGCCCATCGTGCACGCGCTCGCCAACTTCCCCTTCCTGGCCTACTGCGGCTACCGGGTCGAGCGGGCCTGGGGGTGGACCGGCCTGCTGCGGGTGCTGGGCGCCACCGTCGCCGTCAGCTCCACGGCGGTGCTGCTGCTGTCGGGACCCCCGGTGCTGGGCTCGTCGATGCTGGCCTTCGGGCTGCTGGGCGCGCAGATCGCCATCGGCTTCCGCATGGGCGACCACCTGCCGCCGGGCCTGACGGGGCGCTACGGCTGGGGCAGCCTGCGTGCCGTGCTGCTCATCATGGCCGTGCACAAGGGCGTCGAGCTGGCGCTGGCGGGCCACACCGGCCTGGCCCAGGGCGTCAGCCACCTGGGGCACGCCAGCGGGCTGCTCGGCGGGGCGCTCGGCGTGCTGGTGGGAGCGCCCGCCGCGCTGCGACCGTCTGCGCTGGGGCGCAGGGCCCGGCGGACCGACCTCGCGGTGGCCGCGCTCGGGCTGGCCGTGCCCGTCCTGGTCAGCATCACGCTGCCGCTCGCCCCCCGCCTGGCCGGCAGCCCCTGGCGCCCCGTCCAGGTCGAGGAGGCCGGCCTGCACCTGTCGCTGCCCTGGCGCATGGTGGAGCAGCCCGTGGCCGTCTCCGGCCTGCGCGGCTGGCGCGGGGACCCCAACAGCCAGGGCGCCCTGTTCGTCGACCGCGCCCTCCACCGCAGCTTCGAGGCCCGCGCTGCCTTCGACGGGGGCGACTGGTGGGGGGGGCGCCTGGGCGGTGTCGCCGTCCCCCTGCCGGCCCCCGCGCCGCTGGCGCCGGGCTGGCGGGCCCTGTCGTGGCGGGTGGACGGCGAGGCGCGCTGGACCGTGGTCGAGCACCAGCGCGAGGAGGGCCTGTACGTGGTGCGGGTCGCGTGGGTCGTCCCCGGCGGCGCGCCGACCGCGGCCCGGGAGCGCCTGTACCGCGCCGCGCTCGCGACCCTGCGGATCGACGAGCCGCCGGACCTGGTCGCCCAGCGGGAGCGCTTCGCCCGGCAGCCCGAGGCGCCGGCCCGCGCCTACGATCTGGCCCACGAGCTCTACGTCTCCGGCCGCTTCTCCGAGGCCGACGCGCTCCTGGCCGGCCTGCTGTCGCGCGACGACGGCTGGCAGTGGGACGCCGCCCGCACCCGCCTCCGGGTCTTCGAGGTGCACCCCGACACCGGCGCCGGGGTCGACCCCGGCTGGCTGGTCCCGCTGCTGGAGCAGGCGCCGCCCGGCGACCTGGCCCTGCTCGAGCCCGGGATCACCTGGCTGGTGTCCGAGGGCGCCTGCGCGCCGGCCGAGATCGCGCTCGCGCGCTGGGCGAGCCGGGCGGGGGCCGCGGAGGCCCCGGTCGCCGAGGCCCTCGCCCGCGCCGACGCCGCCTGGCAGGCGCGCTGCGCACCCTGAACGGCGCGGATCTCAGTGCCGGGACGCCTCGGCCGGCGCCGCGGGCACCTCGCCGGCGCCCAAGCGCTCCGCCTCGGCGGCCGCAGCCTCCTCCTCCATGAAGGTCACCTCCACCGCGCGCAGCCGCTCCGGGGCGCGCTGCAGCTCCCACAGCAGCGCGACCAGGGAGAGGAACACACCCACCGCGACGAAGAGCATCAGGCCCCGCGACCAGGCGCCCGCGCCCCCCGGCGGCGCCCGGCCCACCTGCGCGAAGCGCGGAGGCGGGGGTCGGACGATGGGATCGCCGGGCGGGAGGTGGGTCACGGGGGTCAGGGTAGCGTGGGGGTGAAGAGGTAGACAGCGCCTGCCAGCCCGTCGACACCAGTGGCGCCGAGGATGAGGTCGCCGAGACCGTCCTTGTTCGTATCGGGGCCGAGCAGGGCCGCGTTCCCGAACTGGCCGCCCACCTGACGTCCAGCGGCCCGAGGAGCGAGCGTGGGGTCGACCACGCCCTCCACAGGTCCGAACAGGACGAACACTGCCCCCTTGCCCCCATCCAGCCCCGCTGCGCCGATGGCGAGATCCGTCCACGAGTCTCCATCACAGTCTCCACCGATCGCCACGCCGCTGCCCAAGAAGGCTTCGGCCTCCGTCCCGACGATCGTCGCCCGCGCATCCGTGAGGTCTTCGGTGCCTGCGGGATCCGTGAGCAACCATGCGGCCCCGGCATCACTGCCCTTCGAGGAGGACAGCGGCGCCGAGATCAGGAGGTCTGTCAGCCCGTCTCCGTCCGCGTCCCCCGACGCGTCCATCCGGATGCCGAGCGCCGCTGACTCCCTTTGTCCCAGAAAGGTACGGTCTGCATCGTCGCTCGTCGCGGAGCCCTCCAACGGACCGATGAAGACGTACACCGCGCCCTGGTCCGTCAGGCCCTCATCCGCGGCCCACGCGCCCACCGCGGCATCCGCGACGTCGTCGCCATCGAAGTCGGCCAGGACGACATCCGACCCGGCCTCGGCGCCTGCCTCGGATGCGGACATCTGCCAGGTGGCTCCAGCGGAAGTAGACACGCCTTCGGGCGGATCGACCCAGCCCAGGACCTCTCCCCCGACTCCACGGCCACGGGCACCCGCCAGCAAGAGGCTCTCACCATCACTGGGTGCGAACGCAGCGACCGCGGTGCCGAGGCGTCCGTCTTCCTCGTCACCCAGGAGCCGGCGCGGTGCCTCTGCGAGCTCCACCGTCCCCGAAACGGGCCCGTCAACGATGTAGGCGGCGCCTCCCCACGACGCCATCGTGTGGTCCCCGTCGGCGCCGACGAACAGCTCCGGATGGCCATCACCGTCGAGATCGGGGACCGCCGCCAGCGCCCACCCGGCGTGAGCAGCATCGGTGGCGCCGAGGACCAGACCCGTCGCCAGGTCGGGATCGAGCACGCCAGCCAATGGCGCGTCGTACACGAAGACGGCGCCCCCTTGCGCGAAGGCGCGCCCACTGCTGTAGGCACCTATCGCCAGTTGTCCTCCCTCGGAGCCCGGCAGCCAGGCGAGCGCAACTCCTGCCTCGTCCCCCCCCATCTCCCCGTAGAACACGGCCGCGGCGTCGTCGACGCCGAGCTCGCCCGCCCAGCGGCACTCGCCCTCGTCCGCGTCACAGTCGTCGTCCTGGCCGTTGCCGCAGACCTCGGCGGCGCCGGGGCTGACGGCCGCGTCGAGGTCGTCGCAGTCCCCGGCCTGGTCGACGTAGTCCTCGCCGGGGTCACAGGCCTCGACCGCGCGGTCCTCGTCGCCCCAGCCGTCGCCGTCCGCGTCCAGGTACCAGGTGGGCGCGTCGACGACGGGCGCCTCGTCCACTGCATCGTCGCAGTCCTGGTCGACCTCGTCGCAGCGCTCCTCTGCGCCAGGGAACACGCCGTCGTCGGTGTCGTCGCAGTCGCCGCCCTGGTCGACGTAGCCCTGGGGGGGATCGCAGGTCGCGACCCCCAGGGACTCCACGCCGAAGCCGTCCCCGTCGCCGTCGGGGTACCAGGCCACCCCGCCGGGCTCCTCGTCGACGGACCCGTCGCAGTCGTCGTCCTGGCCGTTGCACAGCTCGACCTGCCCGGGCGCGACGGCCGGGTCCGTGTCGTCGCAGTCCCCCTGCTCGTCGGTGAGGCCGTCGCCGTCGTCGTCCGTGAGGGCGTCTCGGCGCTCCTGGTACAGCTCCGCGTTGATCAGGCAGCCCGCCAACAGGGTGCCGAGCATCAGGGTCATCCGCCCTCCAAGGACCGGGCCGGACAAGACTACCCCACCCGCGCTACGCTCCTGGTCGACGTTCGTCAGGAGACCCCATGTCGCTGCCCGCCGCCCTGCTCCTCCTCCCCCTTGCCTGTGGCGACAAGGACGACGGCGACGACTCCGGTGGCGGCGCCTCGACGGGGGACGGCGGCACCGGATCGCACACTGCCGAGCTGGCCCCGCTCTCCAGCGGCGAGTGCCCCGACATGACGGCCTCGGGCACCTCGACCTTCCTCTCCTCGGACGAGGAGCGCACGGTGACGGTGCTGCTGCCCGAGGACGCCTCGGGCCCGATGCCGGTGGTCTTCTTCTTCCATGGCCTGATGGACCCGGCCAGCACCCCGCAGCCCGGCGAGTACATGGCGACGGCGCTCGGCCTGCAGGACCTGGCCGACGAGCACGGCGCCGTCGTGATCCTGCCCGAGTCGGGCGTGGTGGAGATGCTCGGGCTGTCCTTCTTCCTGTGGGACATGCTGGGGGACGGCGCCAAGGACCTGGCCTTGTTCGACGACCTGCGGACCTGCGCGGCACAGGAGCTCGAGGTGGACCTGGACCGCGTCGTGGCGATGGGCTTCTCGGGCGGCGCGCTCTGGACGACCGAGGTCCTCTCGCAGCGCGGCGACACGCTGGCGGCGGCCGTGGAGATGAGCGGCGGCGCCGACGTGGAGATCCCCCTCGCCGAGGACCCCATCGCCGAGTACGACACGCCGGCCTGGGCGCTGCCGGTGCTGCTGCAGTCCGGTGGCGAGAGCGACGTCTGGCCCAACGCCAGCTTCGCGGTGGTGGACTTCTCCGCGGCGACGGACACGCTGCAGGATGAGCTGGTCGAGGACGGGTCGCTGGTGGTGCGCTGCGAGCACAGCCGCGGCCACACGGTCACCAACGACGGCTACGAGCTGGCGGTCGCCTGGGCGGTGGAGCACGCCTTCCAGCAGCCCTCGCCCTGGCTGGACGGCGACCTGGGCGACGACGCCGACTGGTGCGAGGCCTTCCTGCCCACCGCGCGCTGAATCTGCGACGCGGATCTCCCGCCTTCGTCCTGGCCTTCACACCAGCGCACGCCTGGACAGCGGCTGCACCTCTTCCCAACAGCTTCTTGACAAGGCACAATGGGGCCCCCACCTCCCCAGGCTGCCGTGCCCCGCCTCCTCCAGTACACCCGCGTGACCCTCGGAGCGCTCACCATCGGTGCCGCGGCGCCGCTGGCGGCCATGCAGTGGGCCGACCTGGCCGCCGAGCGCGACGCGCTCCGCCAGGAGGTGCAGCGCCTGCAGGCCCAGGGAGCCATGGACACGGGCGCGGCCCCCGAGAGGCCCGCGCAGGCGACGGTCTCCTACGGCGGCAGCGCGCTCGGCGAGGGCGCGTGGACGGACCTGGCCGAGGCCGAGGAGCAGCGGGTGCAGCTCGCCACCGAGGCGGCGTCGCTGCGGCGGGAGCTGGCCCGGACCCGCGCGGAGCTGCAGGGGTGGGAGCGCGCCGAGGGCAGCCTGGACCTGGTGGTCGAGAGCCGCGGCGCGACCACGGGCGCCCCGGCGCCCGAGACCCTGGACCTGCTGGAGCAGACCCGCCAGCTCCGCGGGCGCCTGTCCCTGGCCGACCGCGACCTGGACGAGGTCCAGGTCGAGCGGGACGAGGCGCTGGCACAGCTCCGCCGGGAGATGTTCAACAACCTGGTCTACAGCGCGATCATCGGCGAGTGCGGGCATCGCCTGACGCCGCGGGCGGTCGACGCGTGCTCCGCCGAGGTGCGCGCCAGGCTCAGCCCGCACTGGTCGCTGTTCGAGTCCTGCGTGCGGAACACGAACGCCATCCCCGCCTACTCCCAGGCCGGCAGCGCCCAGAACGTCAGCCGGGTCATCCGCCTGGAGCGGGGCGCCGTCCTGCTGTGTGACCCCGGCCTGCCCGAGGGCGGCGCGCGCTGACGTCAGGACGCTGCCTCAGGGCAGCCCGGTCCCTTGGACCTGTGCGCGGCAGCGCTGTCCCTCGCAGCGAAGGCCGACCTGGACGTCCTCGACCCGCCGCAGGCCGGCCGCCTCGGCCTGGACCTGCATCGCCTGGCGGGCCAGGGTGGCGAGCTGGTCCCGCTGGTCCCACCTGAGCTCCAGCTCGGCCTCCAGGGCGGCGGCCTCGGGAGCCGGCGGCAAGGGCGGCGGCATCTCCGGCGCCGGGGGCTCGTCGCGGCAGGCGACGAGCAGGACCCCCCACAGCAACACGCCGCCGGCTTGCGGCCAGCGGCGTGCGCGGAGAACGCGGTCCCGGTGCAGGGCTACTCCCCGCTGCCCGTGGCCTCACCCTCGGCCCCGGCCTCGACCTTGACGGTCTTGGTCACGGTGCCGGTGACGGTGGCGGTGCAGGTGCTGCCCGAGCAGTTCTCGGCGCCCACCTTGATGTTGTCGACCCGGGCGTAGCCCATGCTCTTGCCCTTGCTGATGATCTCCTGGCGGCCGCGGTTCTCGATGGTCGCGCGCTGCTCGGCGGGCACGGAGACGGTAGCGGAGATGGTCTCGGTGACCTTCTTCTCGGTCGGCTCGGCCGGCTTCTCGGCCTCGGCCGGCTTGTCGGTGGCGGGCTGCTCGACGGTGATCACCGGGGCGTCGGTGCCGCCGTTGTCGCCTTCGCCGCAGGCGAGCGCGAAGCCGAGCATGACGGCCAGGGTCGGGAGGAGCTTGCGCATGGGGATCTCCGTGTCAGCATGGGCCTGCGGGCGTCGTGTCGGGCGGCCGAAGGCAGGGAAGGGGGTACCGATGGAGTCCGCCGGCGAGGGCGGGCCGAGCGAGACGGTCGGCGCCGGCAGGTTAGCGAGCCGCGGGGGGTGCCGGCAAGGGGAGGAGGCCCGCTTCCAGCCGACCGCGGCTGCCCCGGGGGGCCTCAGCGCGAGGCGATGGCCACCACGCGGGCGGTGCAGGCGGTCCCCTCGGGCCCCGCGTCGGCGCACTCCGTCTCGATCTGCAGGTTGTCCAGCCGCGTGAAGCCCAGCGCCTTCGCGCGGCTGACCAGCCCGTCCCGCAGGAGCTTGCGCAGCGTCGCCTCCTGGTCTCGCGGCGCGTGGACCTGCCCGGCGATCCGGTAGTGGGTCACGCCCGAGGCCATGGCCTCGTCGTCCAGCCACTCGATCACCGGGGCGGACGAGGTCGGCTCGACCAGGGCGGCGGGCGCGGCGTCCGGCGCGGGATCCCCCTGACAGGCCGACAGCGACGCCAGCGCCGGCACCAGGAGCGCGACCATGGCGAGAGCGTGGAGGCGGGAAGGCAGGCGAGACACGGCAACCTCGGCGGGCCGGACGGTAGCACGCCACGGGGCCGCCGAGGGTCCGGCGCGTTAGCCCACGCGGCCAAGACAGGGAGCACATGTGAACTACGACGAGATCATCGAGCAGGACCTGCTCGCCCAGGACAACGACGCGGCCGACGAGACGGACCCGGCCGACGCCGGCCTGGCCACGGGGGACGACGACGGGCGGGACGAGGACGCCGCAGACGAGGACACCGAGGACGAAGACAGCGGCGACGAAGACAGCGGCGACGAAGACAGCGGCGACGAAGACAGCGACGACGAGGACAGCGACGACGAGGACAGCGACGACGAGGACAGCGGCGACGAGGACAGCGGCGACGAAGGCAGCGGCGACGAAGGCAGCGGCGACGGCGAAGAGGGAGAGGGAGACGAGGAGGAAGGCGACGCGGCCGAAGAAGATGGCGCGGACGCCGACCTGGACCCGGACGCAACCGCCGCGGGCGACGAGGAGGGGGACGAGCCCCACCCCCGCGACGCCGCCTACCGCTCGGATCGCGCCTTCACCGACTTCCCCTTGTCGCCCGAGGTCCTCAAGGGGATCGAAGACAAGGGCTACACCTTCGCCACGCGGGTGCAGGCCATCACGCTCGAGCCCGCGCTCGCCGGGCGGGACCTGGTGGTGCGCAGCAAGACGGGCACCGGCAAGACCGCGGCCTTCTGCCTGCCCATCGTCGAGCGGGTCCAGGCCGGCGACCGCAAGACCCGCGCGATCATCCTGGCCCCCACTCGGGAGCTCGCCCGCCAGACGGCCGACGAGGCCATGGTGCTGGCCCGCTACAAGGATCTGCGCATCGCGCTGATCTACGGCGGCGTGGGCTTCGGCCCCCAGGAGGACGCGCTGCGCGAAGGCGCCGAGATCGTGGTGGGCACGCCCGGCCGCGTCCTCGACCACATCCGTCGCGGCAACCTGGACCTGTCCACGGTGCAGTTCGCCTGCCTGGACGAGGCCGACGAGATGCTCTCGATGGGCTTCTTCGAGGACGTGACCAAGATCCTCGACCTCTGCCCCGCCGAGCGCCAGGTGCTGCTCTTCAGCGCCACCGTCGACGATCGCGTGCGGGCGCTCATCACCCGCTACACCCGCGACGCCGAGGACTTCCGCATCTCGACCGACGAGGATCGGGTCGAGGGCATCTCCCACATCCTCTACGAGACCTCGCCGGACTTCCACAAGGCCCGGGCGCTCCTGGCGCTCATCGACCTGGAGGAGCCGCACAGCGCGATCATCTTCTGCAACACGCGCGAGGACACCGCGACCGTCGCCACCTTCCTGTCCCGCCAGGGCCTGGACGTGGAGCTGATCAGCGGCGAGCTGCCCCAGACCAAGCGCGACAAGGTGATGGCGCGGGTCAAGCGGGGAGAGACCCAGTTCCTGGTGGCCACCGACGTCGCCGCGCGCGGCATCGACATCAGCGACCTCAGCCACGTGATCAACTACAGCCTGCCCGAGGACCCCAAGGTCTACCTGCACCGCACCGGCCGCACCGGCCGCATCGGCAAGAAGGGCACGGCGATCTCGCTGGCCGGCGGCGCCGACCTGAGCACCCGCAACATCCTGACGCGGCAGCACCACATCGAGTTCGAGGTGAAGCCGCTGCCCACGGCGCAGGAGAGCGCGCGGGCGCGGGTCGAGCGCCAGGCCCGGCAGATCCGCGAGGCGATGGGGAAGATGGCCTTCGAGGGCTACCTGGGCACGGTCAAGGTGATCCGGGAGCGCGAGGACGCCGACATGCTCTTCGCGGCGGCGCTGCGCGCCTTCTTCCTGTGGGACCGCATGCGGCGGGCCGACCAGGAGGAGACGGCCGGCAGCATCGAGGCCCTGCACGACGCCCGCGAGGAGCGGGACGACCGGCGCGGGCGCGGGCCGGGCGGCGGGCGCGGCCCCGGCGGCGGGCG
>JAKLKF010000081.1 GCA_023150805.1 Myxococcota bacterium
GCGGCGAGGCGCGCGGCCTCCTCGGCGGCGCGGCGCTCGGCCTCGACCCGCGCGATGGCGGCCTGCTCCGCGGCCAGCTTGTCGGCCTCGGCCTGGGCGGCCAGGCGGGCCCTCTCCTGCTCGGCGGCCAGGCGGGCCTGCTCGGCGCGGGCGGCGGCGGCGGCCTCGGCCTGGACCCGCGCGGTGGCGACGGCGTCGTGGGAGGCGAAGGCCAGCACCCGCGCGGAGTAGCGCGTCCCCTTGTTGGTGACCTGGGGCCGCACGCACCACTCGTCGGCGCGCAAGGCCAGGGTCGCCCCGCCCAGGTCGGCCCCGCCGATGCCCGTGCTGGTGCGCGCGGCGCCCTGGGCGCTCTGCATGGCCGCGTCGCGGGCCGCCTGCTCGCTCTTGGCGCTGTCGGCCGCGCCGACCACGAAGACGCCGTCCTCGGCCCGCGGTGGCGCCTCGACCCACGCCGGGCAGGCGTCCACGTCGCCCTGGGTGTAGGGCGTGGGGCTGAGCTTGAAGGCGAAGTAGACCGGGTTGGGGAACTCGGCGGCCCGCTGCCACTCTGCGCTGCGGGCCAGGTCCACCCCGCCGGTGACGCCCGCCTGGGGGGCCGTGCCCGACGCGCTGACCGCCGTGTTGTTGCTGGCCTGGTGGAACAGACCGCCGGTTCCCTGGATGAACTCGCTGACGTAGCGGTCGCTGCACTGGTCGGGCTGGGACTTGCAGCAGGCGGCGAAGGCGGCCGGGTCGGGGATGTCGGCCACCATCTTGCCGGTCAGCACGTACTGGGCGCGCGCGGTCCGCGCCTGTGCGTGGCTGCCCTCGGCCTGGGCGACGACGGGGATGCCCAGCCGCGCGCCGATCTCCGAGCTGACGTTGAGGTTCTCGCTGTAGGAGACCCCACCACCGTCCACGAAGCGCCAGGTGATGTGCGTGGAGCAGGCCAGCTTCATCGTGTTCGACTCGTCCAGGTCGGTGGCGCCCGTCGCGACGAAGCGGCCCAGGTAGCCCGAGGGGTCGGTGTCGAAGGTGTTGCGCAGGTAGACGCTGGAGGACGAGACCAGGCCGGCGGGGCGCTCGACCAGGGTGGGCTCCTTCGGGCCGCAGCCGGTGAGCGCCGCGGCCAGGGACACGACGGGCAGGACCGATGAGGCACGGCGCACGGGAGGCTCCTGGGACGGCGGGGGCCTAACGCGCCCGGGGGCGGCCGCTCACCGGGCCCGCCGGCGCGGTATGGTCGGCGCCGCCCCAGGAGCGGTGATGTCTCGCAACCTCGTCTACGTCGCGCCCTTCCCCAAGGAGACCACCCTGCGCTTCGCGCGGGCGCTCGCCGGCCTGCAGGACGTCCGCCTGCTCGGCGTCTTCCAGGAGGCCCCCCAGGGCGAGGCGCGGGCCCTGTTCCACGACGCCGAGGTGGTCGCCAACGCCACCGATCCGCAGCAGGTCGCCGACGCCGTGCGCCGCCTGGCCGCGCGCCACGGCCCCGTGCACCGCCTGCTCGGCATCCTGGAGGACCTGCAGGTCCAGCTCGCCCAGGTGCGCGAGCTGCTGGGCGTCGAGGGCCCGGACGTCGCCACGGCGAGCGCCTTCCGCGACAAGGCCCACATGAAGGACCGGCTGCGCGCCGCCGGCCTGCCCTGCGCGCGGCACATGCTGCTGCGCGGCGACGCCGAGGCGTGGAGCTTCGCCGACCAGGTCGGCTACCCCCTGGTCCTCAAGCCGCCGTCGGGGGCCGGCTGCCGGGCCACGTACCGGGTCTCCTCGCCGCAGGAGCTGCACCGGGTGCTGGCCGAGATCCGCCCCGGGCCGACCCGCCTGGTCCTGGCCGAGGAGTTCCTGGTCGGCGCCGAGCACAGCTTCGAGACCCTCACCATCGGCGGCCGGGTCGTGTTCTCCTCGACCACCCGCTACTACCCCAGCCCGCTCGAGGTCATGGAGAACGACTGGATCCAGTGGGCGGTGGTGCTGCCACGCGACGTCTCGGGCCCCGAGTACCAGGGGGTGCCCGCGCTGGGGCGGGACGCGGTCGCGGCCCTGGGCCTGCGGACCGGCATGACCCACATGGAGTGGTTCCGGCGCCCCGACGGCAGCCTGGCCATCGGCGAGATCGCCGCCCGACCGCCGGGCGCGCGCATCGTCGACGTCACCGGGTTGGGCCACGTCGACGCCCAGGGCCGCAGCGTCGACCTGTACCGGGCCTGGGCCCGGGCGGTGGTGGACGAGGCCTTCGACGGCCCCTGGACCCGCCGCTACGCCGTCGGCGTCGCCTTCCTGCGGGGGCAGGGGCAGGGGCGCATCACGGCGGTCGAGGGGCTGGACGAGGCGCAGCGCAAGATGGGCGCCCTGGTCGTGGACGCGAAGCTGCCCCAGGTCGGCTGGATGCGCAGCGAGAGCTACGAGGGCGAGGGCACGGTCATCGTGCGCCACGAGGACACCGAGGTCGTCAAGCGCGCGATCTTCGAGCTGATCACCACGGTGAAGGTCCGCTACGAGCGCTGAACCCGGCCGGACGCCGGGCGGGCGCCCGGCGCGGTCTCAGCCGGCGTGCAGGCGGACCGTCCGGCCGATGTCGGCCAGGATCTCGCGGGCCGCGTCGAAGTCGGGGTGGCGGACCCACACGGCGGCGTTCGCCAGGTAGCCCGCGCCGACGGGCTGGGTGGGCTGGCCGGGCTGGGGCAGGTTGGCCCGCCAGATGTGCGGCCCGTGGCGCCGCTGGGCCTCGTCCAGGCCGCTGTAGCCCCGCACCGTGCCGTCCCGGTCCGGACGGATCGCCACCAGGCCGCCGGCCATGCGCGAGCCCTCCAGGTCGTGCACGTCGCCCCAGCAGACCGCGCGGGCCCACTCGGTGTACAGATCCCGGCCCAGCACCTCGCAGTACAGATCCCAGACGTTCACGCCCGGCGGCCGGGCCCCGATCTCGCTGAACTTCAGGCCCTGCGGGCCGAAGAACCACTCCATGTGGGTCGGGCTGGTGCGGATCCCCAGGGCCTGCACCACCCGGCGGCCGAACTGGCGCAGCTCCTGGTAGCCGGGCGCGTCCAGCCGGTTGGTCGTCACGATCATCGGCGAGACGTCCCGGTCGCGCATCGCCGGCAGGACGTTGGGGTAGTAGTGGCTGACGGCCTCGAAGACCACCCGCCCGCCGACGGTGAGCGTGTCGAAGAAGCCCTCGTGCCCCTGGAGGAACTCCTCGGCCGAGAAGGGCGTCGGACGGACCGCCAGGCCGGTCTCGGCGATGGCCCGCGCCAGCTCGGCCTCGTCCGCGATCTTGTAGGTGTGGGCGGCGCCCGCGCCGGCGCGGGGCTTGAGCACCACCGGGAAGCCGACCTCGGCCACGAAGGCGCGCAGGTCCTCGGCCCGGTCGACCGCCCGCTGGCGGGCCACGGGGAAGCCCAGGCCCCCCAGGAAGTCCTTCATCTGGACCTTGTCGCGGCACAGGTCCACCGTGCGGCTGGACAGACCGGGGATGCCGGTCTCCTCCCGCACCTGGGCGGCGCAGATCATGTGCGCCTCGACCACGGCCTCCAGGCGGTGGACCCAGGGGCCGCGGGCCTGGATGCGGCGGGTCGCGGCGGTGACCTGGTCGACGTCGGTGACGTTGCCCACCTCCTCGTAGGCGTCGAGCAGGCTCCGCACCTCGGGGTCGAGCTGGTGGGCGGGCGCGTCGCCGATCCCGGTGACCATGGCGCCGACCTGCTTGAGGCCACGCACGAAGCGCCGCTGGTTGGCCGGGAAGTGCGGGGCGAGGAAGATGACGTGCACAGTGCCTCCCTGGGGCGGGCGTCAGATCAGCTTGTCGAGGAAGAGGGGCAGCATGCTCCGCCAGGTCGGCCAGTCGTGGTGCACGTCGTGCCCCCACAGCTCGAGCTGGGCAGGCACGCCCTTGGACTGCAGGATCTGCACCAGTCGGTCGGACTCCCAGGGGGCTTCGAAGCGCCCCTGGCCGGTCGCGATGACGAAGCGCACCTGGCGCAGCGCCTGCAGGATGGTCCCCTCCCCCAGGTGCGGCAGGAAGTAGAGCGGCTGGTGGAAGTAGTAGTCCTCGTCGCGGTGCTCGCCCATCCACCGGTCGAAGTCGTAGGTCCCGCTCATCGCGACCACCAGCTTGAACCACTCGGGGTGGCGCGTGGCGACCGTGACGGCGTTGAAGGCGCCCAGGCTGGCGCCCGCCGCGACGAAGCCCTTGTAGCCCTGGCAGTCGCGCTCGACGTGGGGCAGCAGCTCCTGGACGAGGTACTGGTCGAAGCGGGCCTGCAACCAGCTCTTGTGCCAGGGGCGGGCCTGCGGGTCCAGCCAGGCCTGCTTGCTGATGCTGCCCACGCTGTACAGCTTGATGCGCTCGGCCTCGATGAGGGGGGCCAGGGCGCTCACCAGGTGGAAGCGCTCGCACTCCTCGAAGTCGCCGCCGGCGGTGGGGAACAGGATCACCGGCACGCCGAAGCTGCCCCAGCAGGCGACGTCCATGCTCCGGCCCAGGCTCGGGCTCTGCCAGGACCAGGTGCGCTTGGGCAGCGGGCTCATCCGGCCGCCCCCGCGCGGTCCGCGGCCAGCCGGTCGCCCTCGGTGCGACACCAGAACTGGACCAGGCCGTAGAAGTGGTCCGTGAACTGGTCGATCTCGTGTGCCGGGTAGAGCGCTGCCACCTTCAGCCGCACCACCTCCTTGAAGCGGGGCGAGGAGAAGTAGTCCAGCGCCACCTGGTCCAGGGCGGCGAGGTGCTCCTGGCAGAAGGCGGCGAAGCGGTCGGCGTCGAAGTGCTCACGGGCCAGCTCGTCGTAGCGCAGGAGCTTGTCCTCGAAGCTGCCGGGCTCGTCGGCGATGGCCAGGAAGCGCTCCCAGCGGGTGTCCAGGTTGGGCTTGCGCTTGGTCGCGGCGCAGAACAGGCTCCAGCGCAGCAGGGCCTTCACCAGCTCGGGGAAGTAGTAGTGCAGGCTGGTGACCTGGCTGTCCGGGCAGGCGTTGGCGAAGTCGATGGGGTGCAGCACGCCGCCGGATCGCAGCATCTCGCAGGAGTTGAAGTCCCAGTTGAAGAAGGCGTTGATCACCCGGCAGGTGCGGGTGGCCGTCATCCACTGGTCCCCGGGCAGGAAGTGGAAGTCGACGACATAGCGGGCGTGCAGCGGCGCGTCGGGGTCGTAGCGGACGATCAGCACCTGGGGGCCGACGCCGATCGCACGCACGAACAGATCCCAGTCCTTCACCCCCGCCTGCAGGTGCTGGACGCGCTCGGCGCTGGCGTCGTAGGCCGCGTGCAGGCTCTTGCCGTCGGTGACCCGCTTCACCCCGACCCAGCCGCCGCCGTCGTAGGGCTTGAGGAAGGCGGGGTAGCCCACCTGCTCGCCCACCTTGCCCAGGTCGAACAGCTTGCCGTAGCGGCGCACGGTGACGCCGATGTCACCCTCGGCCTCGCGGGGGTCCTTGGGGGGGATCATCCAGGTCTTGGGGATGGGGAAGCCCAGCTTCATCATCGCGCAGTAGCTGGTGTGCTTCTCGAAGCTCTGGATCGCCCAGGGGTTGTTGAGGACGTAGGTGCCGTCCATCAGGGAGATCTTCTTCACCCACTCCCGCGTCAGGGGGTACCAGTGGGTGATGCGGTCGAGCACGACGTCGTACTTGGGCGTGTACTGGAGATCGTAGGGCTCCATCGTCACGCGCTCGGTGGCGAAGCGCACGGTGTCCTCGCCCAGGCCCAGGTGCAGGTCCATGCGGGAGAGGATGTCCTCGAAGGCGGCGGGCCAGCAGAGGTCAGCGCCGAGGGAGAGGCCGATGTTGCGGGTCTGGTCCATGGGTCCACGTCGGAGGAGGGGAGGGGAGGCAGGAGGGGGCGGGGGGCGCTCAGTCGTACACCATCCACAGGTAGCCGGGGAAGAGCCACGTCAGGCCCTCCCGCAAGCGGTCGCGCCAGCAGATCCAGTTGTGGCCGTCGTCGCTCTCGGTGAAGCGCAGCTCGAGGCCGCCGCGGCGCATCAGGGGCACCAGGCCGCGGTTGTAGGCGATGAGCGACTCGAAGCGGCCGCAGCTCATGTAGACCCGGGCGCCGATGCGGCCGGGGTCGACGCGGTACTGGTTGACGAAGGAGACGACCGGGTCCCACAGCGGCCCCCGGCCGTGCCCGCCGACGTCGGTGAACACGAAGCTGCCGGACTGCAGGAGCAGGCGGCCGAAGGCCTCGGGCCGGTTCCAGGCGGTCCACAGGCTGGCGACGCCGCCGAAGCTCGCCCCCATCAGCCCGCGCTCCTCGCGGTCCTGGCTGATCTTGTGGCGGGCCTGCAGCGCCGGCAGCACCTCGTCGACCAGGAACTCCGGCTGGCGCGGGTCGGCGCCGTACTCCCGGTTGCGCTCCACGCCGTCGGTGAACGCCACGATGAGGGGCTTGACCTCGTGCCAGTGGATCAGGTTGTCGAGGATGGCCAGGAAGCTGGCGTAGCGTCGGTAGTCCGAGCCGTCGTGGCAGATGAGCAGCGGGTAGCGCTTCCCCGGCCGGTACTCGTAGGGCAGGTAGACGACGATGGGGCGCTCGTCGCCGTACACGTCCGAGCGCAGGACGAAGCTCTCCAGCCGGCCGCGGCGCGCGGTCGGATCGCGCTTGACCCAGTGCGGCTCGTGGTAGCCGGGCATCGGGCAGACGCTGTTGCTGCCGAAGGGGTCGAAGGCCTGCCGCTGGTTGATCGGGTCGCGCAGCCACTGGGCCTGGCCGCCGCGCAGGACCTCGAACTTGTACTCGACCCGCGCGCCCTCGGGCAGGTCCAGCCGCAGGACGAAGGCCTTGCTGTCCGCCAGGCGTTGCAGGGGCTGGCGGGACTCCAGGCCGAAGATCCAGTGCACCAGGAACACCTGCTCGGCGGGCATGCCGTCCCAGAACAGGAAGGTGGCGTTCCGGCCGTCGCGCAGCGGCAGGTCGTGCGTGGAGACGAAGGCGCGGAGCAGCTCGTCGGCGCGGCCGGGCTCGGCCCGCAGCCTCCCCTCCAGCTCGGCGATGGCGCTCATCGGGCCCCTCCGGCGGCGGGCAGCGCGGTGACGCTGCCGTCCGTGCCCAGCTCCCGCGCGCTGCCCGGGGTGCCCAGGTCGACCAGCTCGCAGCCGTCCGCGGTGGCGTGGACCTCCACGCAGGCGCCGTTGTCCAGCGTGAGGCAGCGCGCGGGGTGCAGCCGGGTGGCCAGGCGGTGGACGCGGTCGGCGTCCTCCAGGCGCAGGCGACGGCCGGCGTGGGGGAAGAGGGCCAGCCCGCGGAACAGGCCCAGGCCGCGGTCGAGGATCTCGGGGTCGCCCGAGCCCTCGGGCGGGTCGTCGTAGAAGAGCACGATGCGCTCGCTGCACACCATGGCGCCCCCGCTCCAGGCCGCGACCAGCCCGCCGCGCTCCAGCAGCTCGCGGCTGAGGTCGTCCAGGCCGAAGAAGACCATGCGGTTGAGCAGGATCGCCACGTGGCCGCCGGCGACGAGCATGCCCTCGCAGTCGGCCAGCCAGGCGCGCGCCTTGTCGTGCAGGGCGGCCACCTCGGGCAGCTCCCAGGGCCGCAGGCTGCGCGGGAAGGCGGCCCGCACCTCGTCCAGGCGCTGGAGCACGCGCTTGTCGAGGGTGCGCACCGCGGCGCGGGCGTAGGCGATCTCCTCGGCCTGGATGCCCTTGTCATGGATGGCCCGGGACTCCAGCTCCTCCAGCACGTGGGCGACGCCGCGCAGCTCGATCTGGTAGGCGCGCTTGAGCGCGGCGATGCGCTGCTGGCGGCGGTGCCACTCCTCGGCCAGGCCGGGCTCGTGCTGCGACAGGTCGTCGAACCAGCGGTACAGCGGCAGGTGCACCAGGGGCCGCTTGACCGCGGCGGCCAGGGGGCCCAGGTGGCCCTCGTCGTAGCGCCAGCCCGCGCTGACGACGGCCAGCGGGCCGCGCACGCCCGCCCGGTCCAGCATCGCCGGCAGGTTGGGCTCGGGGTGCTGGGGGCCGAGGAGGACGATGCGTCCGGGCATGGGCTCGCGGGGGGGCGGGGCGGGGCGGGGCGGGGCGGTCTTGTACCGCGCGGCGGGCCGACTGTGCCAGGATGCCGGGCGGCCCTCACCACGGAGACGTCATGCGCCCCTCGTTCGCACTGCTGGCGGCCCTGCTGCCTTCCCTCGCCCTGGCCGTCGGCTGCAAGAACGAGGAGGAGAAGGCGGCCGACCTGGAGAGCGCCTACCTCGACGCGATCTGTCGCCTGTACAGCGAGCCGGCCTGCGTGGACAACATGAGCGACACCTGCGGCTTCTCGATCTCCTTCGACACCGCGGCCGACTGCAAGATGTTCATGGTGATGTTCATGGACCCCGAGTGCGACATGGGCGGGGTCCTGCTGGAGAACCAGGACGCCGCCGAGGCCTGCATCGAGCAGATCGACAGCTTCGACTGCGCCGCCGAGGACGTGTGCGCCGAGGACGGCACCTACACGCCGGAGGCGGGCGACTGCCTGGAGGTCAGCGCCGCGATCGCCCAGGCCTGCCCCTCCGACACCGGCACGACCGGCAGCACCACGACCTGGTGAGGGGCGCGGGGCGCGGCCTCGCGCTCAGGGACGGAGCTGGGCGGCGGCGCGCGCGACCAGCGGGTCGGCGTCGGCTTCCAGCGAGGCGCGCTCCGGCAGGGCCCGCGTGGCCGCGTCGTCGATGCGGGCGAGCGCCCGGAGCGCCTGCAGGCGGACCTGGCTGTCACGGTCGGTCAGCAGCGGCCGCAGGGGCGCGAAGGCGGTGGCGACCTGGTGGCGCCCCAGCGCGCGGGCGGCCAGCGCGCGGACCTGCGGGTCGGCGTCGGCCAGCGCGGCGATCAGGGCCTGGTCGGCCTGTCCGCCCGCGGCGTGGCGGCCGAGCACGGCGGCGGCCTCGATCCGGACCTGGGCCTGGGGATCGGCCAGGGCGCGCTCCAGCTCGGGCAGGGCCAGGTCGGCGGGCAGCCGCTGCAGGCCGGACAGCAGCGTGGCCAGCACCTGCGGGTCCTGCTCCTCCTGGACCAGGCCGACGGCGACCTCGGGCCAGGCGTCGATGCGGGCGACCAGGGCCGCCGCCAGGGCCTGCCGCACCGGGGGTGGCTCCTCCCCGTGGACCAGGCGGTCGGCCATCAGCACCGGCCCCCAAGGGGCGCCGACGTCGATCATGCGCAGGCCGCCGTTGCGGGTGGGCACCACCTGGGCGGTGGCGGCCAGCTCCACCGTCGCGGGGGCGGTGGCGTGGGCCTGGTCCACGGCCTGCTGCAGGGTGGCGCGCCAGTCGGCGGCCAGGGCGGGCAGGGCCAGGCTGAGCAGCAGGGCGATCACGGGGCCTCCAGCAGGTGGCGGGCGTCGGCCCACCACGCCAGGTCGGGGTCGGGGCTGCGCACGACGTTGCTGCCGCAGTGCACCTCCCCCAGGTTCAGGTGGTAGACCTGCCAGTCGTCCAGGAACACCACGTCCAGCTCGGGCGGCATCGCGGCGACGAAGGCGGCGGCCATCGGGTCGCTGGCGACGTCCTCGGTGTCGGTGCGGATGAAGGGGTCGGCGACGAACAGGGTGGTCGTGCCGTCCGGCGCGTCGGCGACGATCAGGTTCGCCATGCCGGGGAAGGCCGCGGCGGTCGTCCCGCCGCAGTAGGACACCTCCTCGAACAGGCCGGGGATGTAGGCGATGTCGTCCTCGGTCAGCTCCAGCTCGGCCTTGAGCGTCTCCAGGTTGGGCAGCAGGTAGTCGACCTTCAGCTCCTCGTTGAGGCTGCGCAGCGCCTTGTCGGCCAGCATGTCGCCGACCGTGTCCCAGGGCTTGGAGTTCGCCGAGGCGAAGCGCGTGAGCACGGTGTCGGGGTCCATGCCCTCGAGCACCTCCCAGGCCAGGTCGACGTCGGTGTACACGAGCTTCCAGCCCAGGCGGCTGCCCGGCGCGGGCACGGTGGTCACGAACTCGTCGACGTGGCCCACGCACAGCCAGCTCACGTCCAGCGTGAAGGGCGCCTGTACGGCCTGGGCGTCCAGGAAGTCGCGGATCTGGGCGTTGGGGGTGAGCGAGCCGTTCAGCCCGTAGTAGATCCGGCCGAAGGGGTAGGAGACCCCGCCGACGGTGACCGGGGGGCTGACCTCCAGGTTGCCGAAGTAGTCCTGGCTGTTGGCCATCCCGCTGCGGCCCCAGGTGCCCACCGCCCAGCCGTCGCCCAGGAACTCGTCCTCGGCGAAGTCGTCCAGGCCGTAGCCGGGGCCGTACTGCCCGTCGCGGATCGAGTCGATGACCACGTCCAGGAGCTGGTCGGGGCCGGAGGCGGTGGCGAACTCGACCTCGTCCTGCAGCCAGGGGTCCTGGTACTTGACCCCCGAGACCCGGTCGAAGGAGTCGCCGAGGACCGCCTCGAAGCCCTCGATCATCGCCGAGTTGTTGTAGCCCGTGCTCGCGAAGTTCACGGCCATCGTGAGCTCGGAGGGCTGCAGGTGGTGGTTGAGGATGAGCGGCGCGCCGGTCACGGGCAGCACGAGCTGCTGGCCGTCGCCGGCGTCGGTGAGCGTGAGGCTGCCGCTCGCCCGGTAGGCGCCCGCTTCGACCAGCAGGACCAGGCCTTCGCCGCTGGGGCCGGTCCAGGCCGCGCTGCCGTCCTCGGCCACCACCTGCCCCTCGTGCCAGACCCGCAGGTCGGCGCCCGAGAGCTGGAGCGTGAAGCCCGACGGCGCGTCGACGGTCAGGGTGGCCGCGTCGTCGTCGCCCGCGAGCACCTGCTCGTAGTCGGCCTGCTCGTCGCCGTCGTCGTCGTCCAGGTTCGGCACCACGACCAGGCCGGGCCAGTCCAGCGGCGCCGCGGAGGTGGCGTCGCCGAGCGCGGTGCCGACGCGCAGGGCCGGGGTGGTGGCGTCGTCGCCGGGGTCCTCGTCCTTGCGGCAGCCGAGGTGGACGAGGGGCAGGGAGAGCAAGAGCAGGCCGAGGCGGCGCATGGGGGCTCCGGGACCGGAGCACCATGGCCCGGGCGAGGGCCAGCGTCCACCCTTGCGTCGCGGTTCAGGCCCGGGGAGGGGGGCCGCGGTCGCGCCAGGAGCGGAGCAGCTCGCGCACCGCGTCGGCGCCCGGCGGGGTCGGGTCGACGTAGAAGTCGGTCGCGGCGCCGTACTCCTCGACGACCCACAGGCTGGCGAGCTGGTCGAGCTCGCTCTCGTGCAGGTCTCCCGTGGCGCGGGTGAGGAAGGGCGTCGCCAGGGCGACCCAGGCCGCGCCCGCCAGGCGCAGGGCGCGGAGCGTGGCGTGGACCTCGGTGTCGGCGGTCAGCCCGTCGTCCACCAGGATCACCGCGCGCCCGTCGACCTCGGGGAGCTGGTCGTGGTGGCCCATGCGCTCGGTCAGATCGGCCAGCTCGTCGGCCAGGCGGCTCATCGCCCGGTGCCCGGAGCCGCCCGCCGCGTCGAAGATGGAGCCGGCGCCGCCGCTGGAGCGCATGCGGGCCTCGGCCTCCAGGCGGTGGCGGGTGCCGGCGCCGGAGTCCATCACGGCCAGGTGCAGCGGCGCATCCAGGGCGCGCGCGATCTCCAGGGCGACCAGCACCCCACCGTCGGGCGTGGCCAGGACCAGGGGACGACGCGCCGCAGCGTCGCCGAGCTGGCGCGCCAGCAGCGCGCCGGCCTCGCGGCGGTCCCGCAGGGGAGGGGAGGGGCTCTGGGTCATGCAGCACCTCGGGTGAGCCTGTGGGTTGTACGTGCGCGGGGGGGACAGGCAAGGGGGGTGTGGCGGCCGGAGAGGGCGGAGGCGCGCCTGCTCGGGTCGGGTCTGGGGCGTGGGGGGGCGCCACCCGCCTCGCGCGTGGGTATCCATGCAGGCAGCGCCCCCGGAGGTCCCGTGTCCCGCCTGCCCCTCCTCGCCTGCCTGCTGCTGTCCGCCTGTGCCCGAGGACCCGCCAGCGCGGGCGACCCCGGGCTCGCCTCGCCCGGGCCCGTCGCCCTCGCCGACACGACGTCCTGGCCGGCGGACCCCGGCAGCCTCTCCGACGCGCAGTGGAAGGAGCGCCTGAGCCCGATGCAGTACAAGGTGCTGCGCCAGGCCGGCACCGAGCTGGCCTTCACCGGGCCCTACTGGGACAGCCACGACGACGGGGTCTACCGCTGCGCCGGCTGCGGGCAGCCGCTGTTCACCTCGACCGACAAGTTCGACTCGGGCACCGGCTGGCCCAGCTACACGCGGCCGGTGAGCGAGGCCGCGGTGCAGTCCAAGGTGGACATCAGCCACGGCATGGTCCGCATGGAGGCGGTGTGCAGCCGCTGCGGCGGGCACCTGGGCCACGTCTTCGACGACGGGCCGGCGCCGACCGGCCAGCGCTGGTGCATCAACGGCGCGGCGCTGTCCTTCGAGCCCGCCGCGCCCTGAGCCGCATCAGCCGAACAGCAGCACCCGCGCCTGTTCCACGATGAGGTCCAGGCTGCCGTGCAGGCCGTGGTCGTCGTCGACCTCCCGCAGGGTCACGGGCGCGCCGGCCGCGCGGCCCGCCGCGGCGTAGGCCCGGCTCGCGCCGATGGGCACGACGTCGTCGCGCAGGCCGTGGATGATCACGGTGGGGATCCCCTCGGGCGGCGACAGGGCGCTGGCGTCGTGGACTGGCGCCTCGCTGTGGTGCAGGGCCGGCGCCAGCAGGAGCAGGCCGTCGATGCGCGGGCCCAGCTCTCGCGCCAGCCAGGCCGCCGCGAGTCCGCCGTAGCTGCTGCCGGCCAGCACCAGGCGCTCGCCCGGGGGCCGCTCGCCGTGCTCCAGGACCGCCGCGCGGAGGGCCGGCAGGCGGTCGGCCAGCACCAGGCCCTGGCCGTCCGGGGCCAACACCACCAGGCCGGCCGCGCGCAGCGCCTGCACCTTGGCGCCGTTGGGGGAGCCTTCCAGGCCGTGGGCGAAGAGGATCATGCGGGGACTCCGGGGTGGGGGGAGGAGGAAGGGTTGCTATGCTCGCGGGGCGCAGGTGCGCCATCCCGGGCTCGGTGGTCACCCCGCGGGCGGGCTTCACGGGCGTGGCCGTCACGCCGGGGGGGGGCCGGATCGTGGTGACGCGGCGCGGGACGCGGACGGGGGGTGGCGGTTAGGCCACGGCCCCTGCCCCAGGAGCCCGCCCATGTCCTCGCACGCCCCCCTCGCCTTCGCCGAAGAGCGCGCCGTCGCCGTCGACGCCGTCCTGCACGCCGCGCGCGTCTGCCTCGCCGTGCAGCGCCACCTGGTCGCGGGTGCCACCCTGGCCAAGGGCGACAAGTCGCCCGTGACGGTCGCCGACTTCGCCGCCCAGGCCGTCGTCAGCCACCTGCTGCGGCAGCGCTTCCCCACCCTGCCCATGGTCGGCGAGGAGGACGCCGACAGCCTGCGCCAGGACGAGCACGCTCCCCTGCGCGCCCGCGTGCTCGCCGCCGTCGAGGAGGTGTTGCCGGGCCTGCACCAGGACGACGTGCTCGAGGCCATCGACCGCGGCACCTACGCTGGGGGGCCGACCGGGCTGCACTGGACCCTGGACCCCATCGACGGCACCAAGGGCTTCCTGCGCATGGAGCAGTACGCGATCGCCCTCGCCCTCATCGAGGACGGCCAGGTCGTGCTCGGCGTGCTCGGCTGCCCCAGCCTGCCCGTCGACGCCGAGCGCCCCGACGGCGAGACCGGCTGCCTCTTCGTGGCCGTGCGGGGGCAGGGCGCCTTCATGCGCACCCTCGACGACCCCACCGAGCGCCCCGTGCGCGTCTCCGACGCCAGCGACCCGGCGCACGTGCGCTTCTGCGAGAGCGTCGAGACCGCCCACACCAGCCAGGACGACTCCGCGAAGGTGGCCGAGCTGCTGGGCATCACCGCCCCGCCCTACCGCATCGACAGCCAGTGCAAGTACGCCGCCGTGGCCCGGGGGGACGCCAGCATCTACCTGCGCCTGCCCACAAAGCCCGGCTACGTCGAGCGCATCTGGGATCACGCGGCCGGCTGGGCCGTCATCACCGAGGCTGGCGGCACCGTCACCGACGTCCTGGGGCAGGCGCTGGACTTCAGCCGCGGCCGCGGGCTGGAGGGCAACAAGGGCGTGATCGCGACCAACGGG
Source organism: Myxococcota bacterium (assembly GCA_023150805.1). GTDB lineage: Bacteria > Myxococcota_A > UBA796 > UBA796 > UBA2385 > UBA2385. The sequence goes on from JAKLKF010000081.1 coordinate 14,001, forward strand.
CCGCTGCACGAGCAGGTGGTGGCGGCCGTCCGGCAGGTGCTGGGGGTGTAGGGGCGGGCGGGGCGGGAAGACCTCGGAGGGCGACCGCAGCAACGCACGAAGCCCCGCCACTTGCGTGGCGGGGCTCAGTGGTCGGGGAGACAGGATTTGAACCTGCGACCCTCAGACCCCCAGTCTGATGCGCTACCAGGCTGCGCTACTCCCCGAAGGCGGCTGCTCTTTATGAAGTCCGCGCCGCCGCGTCAAGCTCTGCCGTCGGGATCGAGCTCGTCGCGGAGCTCCAGGATCCGGTCGCGCAGGAGCTGCACGCGGTCCAGGGCCTCGCGCACCCGCGGCACGTCCACCGAGACGGCCTGGCCGGTGCTGCCGGTCAGCACCTTGCGGGCCCCCGAGATGGTGTAGCCCTCGTCGTGGAGCAGGCGCTTGATGCGGTAGAACCGGGCGAGATCCTGCTTGCGGTACAGCCGCTGGCCCGAGCTGGACCGGTGCGGCTTCATGCGGAACTCGCTCTCCCAGTAGCGCAGCACGTGCGCGTCCACGCCGACCAACGAGGCGACCTCGCCGATGCGGAAGTAGAGCTTGTCCGGCACGGCCTCGTCGTCGACGATGACGGTGCCCTGGCCGTCGTCGTCCTCGCCGATGTCGTCGAGGTCGATGAGCTCCTCGATCTCGGAGGGCGGGGCTGCTGTCGGCTCGGCCGCAGTCTCCGCGGGACCGCCCGCGGCGGCGAGCGCGCGCGTCATGGCGTCCTTGGGGATGCGGCGAGCCATGCGCCTAGCCCTCCTCGTGGTTGAGCGAGGCGCGCAGCACCTGCGAGGGCTTGAAGGTCATCACCCGGCGGCGGGCGATGATGATCTCCTCGCTGGTCTGCGGGTTGCGCCCCTTGCGGGCGGCCTTGTCCCGCACGACCCAGTTGCCGAAGCCCGAGATCTTGACCTTGTCGCCGGCGGCGAGCGCGTCGCGCATGATGTCGAAGACCGCGTCGACGAGCTCGCCGGCGTCCTTCTTGGTGATGCCGACCTTCTCGTGGATGCCCTCCACGAGCCGGGCCTTGGTCAGGGTCTCGCCGGGCATGCTCGCCTCCGCGCTGGGGTCTCAGTCGCCGCTGTCGTTGGAGGTCCCTGCCTCCGCGTCGTCGTCGCCGTCCAGGTCCCAGCATCGCACGGTGAGGGTGTCTTCGCGAACCTCGTCGGCTTCGCCGGCCGAGACGAGGGTGGTCTTCCACACGCCCTCGTCGGCGCTGTCCTGGGTCAGGTCGAACTCGTCCTCGCCCCGGCTGCCGGCGTCCATGCGGACCGAGACGCGGTCGACGATGTGCTGGTAGTCGTCGTAGACCTCGACCACGATCGCGTGCTCGGTGCCCACGGGACCGCCGCCGGGGTCCACGGTGGCGGTGCCGACGATCACCTCGCCCGTGGTGCTGGTCAGCTCGATCGAGACGGCGTCGAGCGCCTCGCTGGCGCCCACCTGGATCGTCAGCGAGTCGTCGGCGCCGTTGAACTGGCTGTAGGTGGCCTCCTCCTCCTTGTCACAGGCGAGGAGGCCGCTGAGCAGCACCACCAGCAGGGGCAGGCTCAAGCCTTGGCGCCCTGGTCGGCGGCGGCGCGAGCCTGGGCCACGACGGTCGCGAAGGCGGCCGGGTCGTGGATGGCCAGCTCGGAGAGCTGCTTGCGGTTCAGGGTGATGCCCGCCAGGTCCAGGCCGTGGATGAAGCGGCTGTAGGACAGGTCGTGGGGCATCAGGGCGGCGTTGATGCGCTGGATCCAGAGGGCGCGGAAGTGCCGCTTCTTCTGCTTGCGGCCAGCGAAGGCGTAGGAGCCCGCCTTCAGCGAGGCCTCGTGGGCCTGGCGCAGCGTGTTGTTGCGGGCGAGGTGGAAGCCCTTGGTCCGCGCGAACAGCTTCTTGACGCGGGTCTTGCGGATCTGGGCGCGCTTGATGCGGGCCATGGTCGACTCCTTTGGGGATCAGCCGGGTCCCAGCCTGTCGAGGCGACGGCGGTAGCGGCGGGTCGGGTGATCGGGGCCCTTGCGAGCCCCGGGGGGCTCAGCCCTGGCCGAGCAGCGCGCGCACGTGGCGGGCGTCGGCCTCGGTGAGGATGCCGTTGTGGCGGAGCTTGCGCTTGGTGCCCTTCGACATGTGCTCGTTGATGTGGCGCATCTTGGCGCGCTTGAACATCACCTTGCCGGTGCCGGTGAGGCTGAAGCGCTTCTTGGCGCCGCTGTGGGTCTTCTGCTTGGGCATGGGAACCTCCGAGGGGGTCTCGCCTACGACTTCTTCTTCGGGGCGATGATCATGAACATCTGCTTGCCCTCCATGCTGGGGGGCGTCTCGATGGCGGCCAGCTCGTCGAGGTCCTTCGCGAACTCGCGGCAGCGCTCCTCTCCGATGTCGCGGTGGGCCATCTCGCGGCCGCGGAACCGCACGGTCACCTTGACCTTGTCGCCTTCTTCCAGGAAGCGGCGCGCGTGCTTGATCTTGACCTGGTAGTCGTGCTCGTCCGTCTTGGGGCGGAGCTTGACCTCCTTGATGGAGACGACTGCCTGGCGCTTGCGGGCCTGCGCGTCCTTCTTCTGCTTCTCGTACTTGATGCGACCGTAGTCACCCAGGCGGCAGACCGGGGGGCGGCTGTTGGGCGCCACCTCGATGAGGTCCACGCCACGCTCCAACGCGAGCGCGATCGCGTCCTCGGTCAGGAACTCGCCAAGCTTGTTCCCCTCGTCGTCGATGACGAGGACTCGGGGGGCGCGGATCCGGTCGTTGACGCGGGGTCCAGTCTGCTCGGGCTCCTGAAGCCGGCGGCCTCTCCTGGGGGGACGGCGCAAATGCTCTCCGTGGCTGCGGTTCGTGAGGGGGTCGCGCGGGCGCGACGGCGAAGGACGGGGGGGGTAGAATGAACGCTCCCCGCAGCACCCCCTGGGGAGAGGTGCTGCGGGGAGCGGGGAGAGTGGTAGGCGTGGGCGGGCTTGAACCGCCGACCCCCGCCGTGTCAGGACGGTGCTCTCCCACTGAGCTACACGCCTACAGGCCCGGCCCTCTTATTCAGGGGCGCTTCAGGCGTCAACACCACCTTGGAAGATCTGGTGGGGGGTCCCCGGCGACGCCGCGAGGATGGCCTGGAGCAGGGCGGGCCCCAGGCTTCGGGCGGCCGCTTCGGGCGTGGGAGCGTCGCCGAGCAGGCGGCGGACCGAGCCGACCCCGCCGTCCATGACCCCGCAGGGCGTGAAGAGGTCGTAGACCCCCAGGTCCGGGTCGAGGTTGAGCGCGAGCCCGTGCATGCTCACGCCGTGGGCCAGGTGCAGGCCGACCGCGCAGAGCTTGTCGCGGCCGGCCCAGACGCCCGGCAGCCCCGGGCGCCGCGTGGTGGCCAGGCCCAGCCCGGCCAACCAGCCGATCACGGTCTCCTCGACGAGGCCGACGAGCGCCCTCGCGCCGATCCCGCGGCTGCCCGCGTCGATCAGGATGTAGGCGACGAGCTGTCCCGGCCCGTGCCAGGTCGCCAGGCCTCCGCGCTCGGTCGCGACGATCGGCACACCATGGCGCGCGAGCCGCGCCGGGTCGAGGTCGGGCACGGGACGGCGGCCGGTGGTCACCACCGAGGTGTGCTCCAGCAGCCAGATCTCCTCGCCAGCCTTGCCGGCCAGGATGGCCTCGCGGTGGGCTCGCTGCGCGTCGAGCGCCTGGAGGTAGGGAACCGTGCCCAGCCAGCGCCAGGTCGGTGGGGACGGGATCACCCCTGCCGCCCGTCGCGGTACACCGCGCTGCCGCGGTACAGGTCCAGCCACTCGGCTCCCAGCACCGACAAGGTCGCGGTGATGGGGATCGCCAGCAGCATCCCCCAGATGCCCAGCAGGCTGCCGCCCACCAGCAGGGCGATGATCACGACCAGCGGGTGCAGGCCGACCTTGTCGCCCACGATCTTGGGCGTGAGCAGGTAGCCCTCCAGCGCCTGGGCCCCGCCGAAGACCAGCGCCACCCACAGCAGGTGCACGTCGATGCCGTACTCGACGACAGCCAGCAGGGAGGCGAGCACCACGCCGACCAGGGTCCCCAGGTAGGGCACGATGAACAGGGCGCCCGCCAGCATCCCGACCGTGAAGGGCAGGTCGATGCCCGCGATCCACAGGCCCAGGCTGTAGATGACACCCAGGGCGGCGCAGACCGTGAGCTGGCCGCGCACGAAGGCCGCCAGGCGCCCGTCGACCTCGCGTGCCACCCGCTCCACGCGGGGCCGCAGCGTCGGCGGGATCAGGTCGTGCAGCATGGCGATCAGCCGGTCCCAGTCGCGCAGCAGGTAGAAGGCGAACAGCGGCAGCAGGGTCAGGTTGAGGATGGCCGAGATGAGCCCCATCCCCTGGGTGAACAGGCCCTGGAACACCTTGGTCGCCGTCGCCTGGACCCGGGGCAGGCCCTCCTCGATGAGCTGGGGGACCTGGGCCTGCAGCTCGGTCAGGTCGAGCGGGACCGAGCGGCCGGTCAGCTCCTCGACCTTGGCGGCCAGCGGCAGCACCCGCTGGTCGATGGTGGAGAAGAAGTCGGCCAGGAGCACCCCGATCTCGCCGAGCTTGCGGACGAAGGGCGGCACCATCAGCAGGGTGACCACCGCGCCGGCCAGGACCCCGGCCACCAGCAGGGCGCCGATGCCCAGCTCCCGGGACATGCCGCGCCGCTCGAAGCGGTCGACCAGGGGGTCGAGCACGTAGGCGATCGCCGCAGCGGCGACCAGGATGGCCAGCACCGGCCAGAGCAGCCAGAGCAGCAGGCCGCCGATGACGGCGAAGCCCGCGCCCCAAGCGAGGCGGCGAGGCCAGGGGCCGGCGGGGGCGGGGGGCGGCGCGGCGCCCACCGGGATCGACAGGGGCGCTGGACGGGCCAGCCGCGCCCTGCTCCGGGGCGCTCCCGCCAGGCTGGTCCCGCGGCGACGGATCACGGGCCCACCACGACCACCACGCGCCCGCGGGCGGCGATGGTCGGCAGGTCGGGATCGACCTCGAGCCGGCGCGCGGTCGCCGGGTCCAGGACCAGCTCTCCCCCTCCCACGACCGACACGGCGCGCACGAGGTGGGGGTGGTCACCGGCGCGCTCTGCGGCGCGCGTGTCGGCGGGGTCCGTGACGTAGACCACTGGCGCGGCGAGCTCGAAGGCGGCCTCCGTCAGGCGCTGGGCGCCGAAGAGGACCGTGCCGGTGGGACCGGTCACCCGCGGGGCCAGGCAGGGCTCGAAGGGCAGTCCCCTGGCGTCCACCACCAGGCCGGTCCTCTCGCCCGGGCCGGCGGGGGGCGCCTCCTGGGCGGCGAGGGAGCGGAGCGCGGGCCGGAGCCATCGCTGCAGGTCCAGCTCGGCCAGCATCTCGACGGTGCCCCCGTCGTGGTAACGGGTCTCGACCACCCTCCAGTCGTCGACGGTGTCCTCCAGCCGCCGCGGCAGGTCCCCGTCGGCGGACATCAGGTCGATGGCCAGCGTGTCCGGGGTCACCCGCACGCGCTGCGCCAGGCGCTCCACCCGGGGCCCCAGGCGGTCCAGCGCGTCCTGCTCCTGCACCCGCCGGTCCATCCAGGCCCCGACGCGCAGGTCGCTCTGGGCCTGCGCCTCGAGCACCAGGCGGCTCCAGTCGATGCGGCCGTCCGGCAGCGACTCGACCACGGGGTCCTGCGTGGCGGCGCGCGCCGTCGGTGCCCACAGCATCCAGCCGACCATGCAGGCCCGCAGCGTCCGGTCGGTCATCGCAGCTCCACGGCGTCGGTGCGCCGGAACAGGCTCTCCATGCCCTGCATGAAGGCCTCGTCGGGGACCACCGTCGCCTCCAGCGCGTAGGTGGCCCGCGCGTGGCCGGGCCGGCGCACGTGCAACCGCACGGGGCAGCGGCCCTGGCTCTCGGTGAGCAGGCCGCGCAGCGCCTGGACGCGGTCCTCGCCCAGCTCGTCGTCGAGCACGTGCAGGTGGACCTCGCGGGTGCGCCGGATCCGCACGTCGGAGAGGATCTCCGCGCTCTCGGCCAGGATCTTCGCGCCCTCGGCCGTGCGCTCTAGCTTGCCGCGCAGGAGCAGCGGCTGCTCGCTGACCAGCGACCTCGCGTTGGCCACGTAGACCTTCGGGAAGAACACGCACTCGACGCTGCCGTGCTCGTCCTCCAAGGTGGCGAAGGCCATCTTGTCGCCCTTCTTGGTCGTGATCTGGCGGAAGGCCGTCACCATCCCGGCGACGGTCACCTCCCGGTCCCCGGTCAGGCGTTCCAGCCCCGGGATGGGGCAGGTGGTCAGCTTGCCCGCCAGGCCGCGGTACGCTTCGAGTGGGTGGCCGGTGATGAAGAAGCCCAGCGCCTCTCGCTCCTTGCTGAGCTTGACCGCGGTCGGCCACTCACCCACGTCGGGGAGCTGCAGCCGCTTGGGCGGAGCCGCCACCATCGCGCCGAACAGGCTGACCTGGCCGGCCGCCTTCTGTTCCTGCGTGCCCTGGGCCACCGACATCGCGCCCGGCAGCCCCTCCAGCATGGCCCGCCGCGGCAGGCCCGCCCAGTCGAAAGCGCCGCAGCAGATCAGGCTCTCCAGGACCTTCTTGTTGACCTTGCGGTAGTCGAGCTCCTCCAGGCACTCCAGGAAGCCCCGGAAGCGCCCGCCCACGCGCTGCCGCGCCTCGAGGATGGCCTCGATGGCGCCTTCCCCCACGCCCTTCACCGCCGCCAGCCCGAAGCGGATGACCTTGCGGTCGCTCCGCGGCACGTCGAAGCCGCGCACGCTCTCGTTGACGTCCGGCGGCAGCACCGAGATCCCCGCCCGCTTGCAGTCGCCGATGTAGAGCAGGACCTTCTCGGTCTTGCCCGCGTCGATCGACATCAGCGCCGCCATGTACTCGGCGCGGTGGTGGGTCTTGAGCCAGGCCGTGAAGTAGCTGACCACCCCGTAGGCCGCCGAGTGCGACTTGTTGAAGCCGTAGCCGGCGAAGAAGTCGAGCAGGTCGAACAGCTCGTTGGCGGCCTTCTCGGTGTGGCCCAGCTGGAGCGCGCCCTCGACGAAGGTGGCGCGCTGCTTGGCCATCTCCTCGGGCTTCTTCTTGCCCATCGCCCGGCGCAGCAGGTCGGCGCCGCCCAGCGAGTAGCCGCTGTAGACCTGGGCGATCTGCATGACCTGCTCCTGGTAGACGATCGACCCGTAGGTCGACTCCAGGATCGGGGCGAGCGAGGGGTGCGGGTACTCGATCGCCTTCCGGCCGTGCTTGCAGTCGATGAAGTTGTCGACCATGCCCGAGGAGAGGGGACCCGGCCGGTACAGCGCCAGCAGCGCGATCAGGTCGTCGATGGTGGTCGGGCGCAGGCGCGTGAGCAGGTCGCGCATGCCGCTGGACTCGACCTGGAACACGCCGAGCGCGTCGCCGCGCTGCAGGAGCTGGTAGGTCGGCTCGTCGTCGTAGGGCAGGGCCGAGAGGTCGATGTGCTGGCCGGTGTTCCGCTCGACCATCGCGACCGCGTCGCGCACCTGGTCGAGCGTCTTCAGGCCCAGGAAGTCGAACTTGATGAGGCCGATGCCCTCGGCCGACTTCATCTCGTACTGCACGACCGGGCCGCCCTCGGGCCCGTCCCGGTACAGCGGGCCGTGCTCGACGATGGGCCGGTCGGCGATGACGACGCCTGCGGCGTGCACGCCGGTCTGGCGGACCATGCCCTCGACCCGGCGCGCCAGGGAGTAGACCCGCCCGACCATCGGGTCGCCCTGGACCAGGGTCTTCAGCCGCTCCTCGGCCAGCGCGGCGTCGAGCTTGATGCCCAGCTCCTCGGGCACCAGCTTGGCGATGCGGTCGGCCTGGTTGAAGTCCAGGCCCAGCACCCGCGCCACGTCCTTGAGCGCCGCCTTCGCCTGCAGCTTGCCGTAGGTGATGATCTGGCTGACCAGGGCGGTCCCGTACTTCTGGCGGACGTGCTCGATCACCTCCTCCCGCCGGTCCTGGCAGAAGTCGACGTCGATGTCGGGCATCGACACGCGCTCGGGGTTGAGGAAGCGCTCCATCAGCAGGCCGAAGCGCAGCGGGTCGATGTCGGTGATGCGCAGCGCGTAGTTGACCAGGCTGCCGGCCCCCGAGCCACGGCCCGGACCGACCGGGATCGCGTTGTCCTTGGCCCAGTTGATGAACTCGGCGACGATGAGCAGGTAGGCCGGGAAGCCCATGCCCTCGATCACCTCCAGCTCGAAGCACAGGCGCTCCCAGTACTCCTGGTGCTGGTCCTGCGGGATGCTGCGCAGCCGCAGCTTCAGGCCCTCCTGGCTGTACCACTCGAAGTAGCCGTTGATGCTGCCGGCCCCCGGGGGCTTCTCGGGGATGGCCTGGTCGGGCGAGGGCAGGCCGAAGTCCAGCGGCGGCGGGAAGGCCCGGTAGAAGTACTCCCAGTTGGCCTGCGTGTCGGCGCGGGGCGCGTGCGCCTTGTGCACCTCGGGCGGCGCGGGCGGGTCGGGATCCGGCGGGTCGGTCGCCGGAAACCAGTAGGTGTCCATCTTGAAGTCGAAGCGGCAGCGCGCTGCGATCTCGACCGTGCGATCCAGGGCCGGCCCGTCGTCGGGGAACAGCGCCCGCATCTCCTCCTCGGACTTCAGGTACTGCTGGTCGGTCGGCAGGGGCTGTCGGTCCGGCGCGTCGACGTTCTCGCCGCGGCCGATGCAGTTGAGCAGGTCCAGCGTGACGGCGTCCTCGGGCTTGAGGTAGCGCACGTCGTTGGTGACCACGGTCTGCAGGCCCAGCTCCGCCGCGAGCTGCCGCCCGAGCGCGTTGCACTCGGCCTGCCCGGGCAGGCCCGTGTCCTGCAGCTCCACGAACAGGTGGTCGGGGCCGAGCAGGTCGCGCAGCCGGGTCAGGTCCTGGCGAGCCTGCTCGGGCTGCCCCTGCCGCAGGGCGGCGCCGATGGGGCCCCACAGCCCGCTGGTCAGCACGATCAGGCCCTGCTTGTGGCGCTCCAGCAGGTCCCAGTCGATGCGCGGCCGGTAGTGCATGCCGTCGAAGATGGCCGTCGTGATGAGCCGGCTCAGGTTCCGGTACCCGACGGGCTCCCAGGGCAGGCCGCTGCCCTTCTTCGGCGGCGGCTCCCCCTCGACCAGGAAGACCAGGTGCCAGCCGCCGTCCGGACCCCGGGGATCGCGCTGCTCCAGGCCCGGCGGCCACATCCAGATCTCGGCCCCGAGCACCCCCTGGATGCCCTTGCCCTTGCAGTAGCCCATGAAGCCGACGCCGCCGTACAGGTTGCAGGTGTCGGTGATGGCGCAGGCGGGCTGGCCCAGCGCGGCAGCGCCGGCGGCCAGGTACTTGGGGTCGGCGGCGCCGTCCAGCAGCGAGAACTGGGTGCGGCAGTGCAGGTGGACGAAGGCCATGACCGGGCCGGGCGCCCCAGGCGGGGGCGGCAGGGGAGGGGAGGGCAGAGCCTAGCACGCGCCGTGGCGGCGAGGCGGACATCCGCTGTCCGGCTCTCTCCCCGCGGCGGAGGTCCCGGGGCCTCCGCCCGCCGGTCAGCTCTCGGCGTGCAGCGCGCGGACGGCCGCGGCCCCACGGTCGAAGGCATCGACGTTCATCGCCATGTAGTCCTGCTTGCCGTGCAGCATGTGCTCCAGCGCGGCCACGAAGGTCTCGCGCGGGAAGATGTCGGTCGCCGCGTGCAGGGCGCCCAGGGCCACCACGTTCTTGACGACGCGCGCGCCCATCGAGATCGCGATCTGGGACATCGGCACGCCCACCACGCGAACCGAGGGGTCCAGCACCGGCGGCGCCTCGACCACCGTGCTGTCGTAGATGGCCACGCCGCCCTTGCGCACCGACGGGCCGAACTTCGCCAGGCTGGGCGCGTTGAAGGCGACCAGGATGTGCGGATCGGGCGAGGCCGGGCTGAGCACCTCGTCCTTGGCCACGTGCACGTCGGCGTAGGAGGTCCCGCCGCGAGACTCGGGGCCGTAGCTGGGGATGTGGGTCGAGTCGAAGCCCTCGTTCAGGCCCGCCCGGGTCACCAGCATGGCCGCGGTCTGCGCCCCGTCTCCGCCGGCTCCGGCGAACTTGAGCGAGACGTCGTCGGGGTCCAGGTGGGCCGGGAAGCCCTGCGCGTGGGCCGCGACCCGCTCGGCGTTGGCCCCGACCTCGCCCAGCAGCCTGTCGGCGTGGAACTCGGGCTTGGGCAGCGCCGGGTAGGCCTGGCCGGGCGCCGGCTCCTTCTTGAGGCCCAGCGGGAAGACCGGGACCATCTTCTCCTTGACCCAGTCCTGGGCCTGGATCGGGTCGAGCTTGAGCTGGACCGGGCACTCGCTGAGCACCTCGACCATCGTGAAGCCGATCCCCTGCATCTGCAGCTCGATCGCCCGCTTGATGGCCTTCTTCGCCCGGTTGCGCTGCTTGCTGTCGTAGAGCGCGACCCGCTCGACGTAGACCGGCCCGTCGAGCTGGGTCATCAGCTCGGCCACCTTCATCGGCTGGCCCATGAAGGGCTTGCGCCCGTCCGGCGAGGTCGCCGTCTTCTGGTCCATCAGCGTGGTCGGGGCCATCTGGCCGCCGGTCATCGCGTAGTTGGCGTTGTTGACGAAGATGACCGTGATCGGCAGGCCCATCTGGGCGGCGTGCATGATCTCGGCCATGCCGATGCTCGCCAGGTCGCCGTCCCCCTGGTAGCTGATCACGATGCTGTCGGGGTTGGCGACCTTGTGTCCCACCGCCACCGCCGGCGCCCGGCCGTGCGCCGCCTGGGTGTTGCCGGTGTCGAAGTAGTAGTACATGAAGACCGCGCAGCCGACCGGCGACACGGCCACCGTGCGGTCCTGGATGCCCAGCTCCTCGATGGCCTCGGCCATGTACTTCTGCACCAGCCCGTGCCCGCAGCCCGGGCAGTAGTGGGTGCTGTGGGCCTTCAGCCCCTGGGCGTGCGCGTGGCGCTCGAAGCGCTCGTAGAAGACGGTCATCACTGCACCTCGACGGCGCCGCGCGCGGCGGCCATGATCTCGGGAGCCTGGGGCAGCACGCCGCCGAAGCGGCGCACGTGGGCGATGGGCGGGTGATCGACCCCGGCGTGCGACAGCGCCAGCCGCAGCTCGTCCTCGAGCTGGCCGGGGCTGGCCTCGACCACGACCAGCTTCTGCACCTGGGGCAGCAGCGGCGTCAGCTTGTCGATCGGGAAGGGCCAGAGCGTGATCGGCCGGAAGAGGCCCGCCTTGATCCCCTCGGCCCGCAGCGCCTGGATCGCGCCCTTCACCATGCGGGCCGGCGTGTTGGCGGCCACGAAGAGCACCTCGGCGTCGTCACAACGGAACAGGTCCGCCCGCTGCTCGTCGGCCGTCATCGCGGCGTACTTGGCGTTGAGGTGCACGTTCCACTGCTCGAGATCGGCCTCCTGCAGGTAGATCGAGGTGATCAGGTTCCGCCGGTGCTCCCGGTCGCCGTACACCGCCCAGTGCGGCAGGCCCGGCTGGATCATGTGGTCGGGCAACTGCACCTTCCCGGTGACCTGGCCCAGGTAGCCGTCGCCCAGCACCACCACCGGGCTGCGGTACTTGAAGGTCAGCTCGAAGGCCAGCATCGTGAGATCCAGCATCTCCTGGGGGTCGGCCGGCGCCAGCACCACGGCGTGGGTGTTGCCGTGCCCCAGGCCCCGGCAGCACAGCTTGATGTCCGCCTGCTCGGGCCCGATGTTGCCCAGGCCCGGGCCGCCGCGGCTGATCTCGACGAAGACGCCCGGCACCTCGGCGCCGATCATGTAGGAGATCCCCTCCAGCATCAGCGAGAAGCCCGGCGAGCTGGTGAAGGTCATGCAGGGCAGGCCGGCGCCGCCGCAGCCGTACATGTGGTTGACCGTTGCCACCTCGCTGACCGCCTGGATGAACACGCCGTCCAGGTGGGGCAGGATCTTCGCCATCAGCTCGGCGCCCTCGGTGCTCGGCGTGATCGGGTAGCCGAAGAAGTGCCGGCAGCCCGCCAGCAGGGCGCCGATGGCGCTGGCGTAGGTGCCCTTGACCATCAAGGGCTCGGTCGGGGGCAGCGGCAGGCGCACCGCGGGGATGTCCTGGGGCGTGGGCCAGGGCCGCTCGGCGCGGGCCTCGACCGCCAGCTCACCGTGCTCCATCGCCGCGTGCTCCCAGTCGTAGAGCACGTCCGCGCCGTGCAGGCCGAAGGGCTCGGGGCAGGCGGTGATGCACAGCCCGCAGGCGTTGCAGTCCTCGTCGTGGATGTGGACCGGGATCAGCCCGCTCTCGGGGTTGACGTGGTCGTCCAGCTCGATCAGGTGCTTGGGACAGGCGTCGATGCACCGTCCGCATCCCTTGCAGTACTCGGGGACGAGGAAGGGCTTGGCGCGCACAGGGCGGGCGGTGGCCGGCATGGGGACTCCCTGGGCGAGAGGGCACGGGTGGGGGCGCGACAACGCAAGAAGCGTGCCCGCGAGGGGACTGCACTTTCGGCGCGGCGCTGTGCGAGGTGGCCCAGGCGGACTGCGGCGGGCGGGCCAGGGGGCACGGGGGGGACGGGGTCGCGGGCGCTGAGATAGGGCAGTCGTGGGAGGAAGAGCGTGACCCCCTACGATTGGTTCGTGGCCTACGCCGGCCCGGACGCCGGCTTCGCCACCGCCCTGTACGGCGCCCTCACCGCGCGGGGGCGGACTTTCCTGGACGGCATGGAGGTACCTGAGGGCACTCCTTTCCCCGAGCCCATCAAGCAAGCGCTGGAAGCCAGCCGCGTCGTGATCTTCCTGGTCTCGCCCGCCACCCGACGGCGCTGGTACCTCGAGGCCGAGGTCGAGCTGACCATCGGGCGGGCCCGGGCCGGCCTCTGCCGGATCGTGCCTGTCCTGCTGCCGCAGACCGACCCCACCCACCTGCCCTATGGGCTGGAGGGGCTGTCCGCCCTGCGATGGGATGACGGAGTGGAGGCCGTGGTGGCGGAGTTGCTCCTGCGAAGGGAGGTGGGTCCCGCGCCGCCCGAGCCTCAGCCGTTGAGCTGGGCGGACGTGCCGCGCCTCGGAGCATGGAATCTCCTCGTCCCCTCGCTGCTGCTCTCCTCGGTGGTGCTCTCCTCGCTCCGCCTCTCGGTCCCAGCGAGAACCACCTGGCTCGCGGGCTACGCCGGGATGATCGCCCTTGGCGCAGAGCACCTGATTTGTGGACCGCTGGGGCGCCCAATCGCGGGGGTGGTCGGCGACCTGTCTAGGTGGGGCCACGGCGCCCCTTCGCACCGCCTGCTAGCTGGACTGCGGCGCTTCTCAGAGTTCCTGCTGCGTCGACCCCTGGCCCTATTGGGACTCAGCCTGCTGATCAGCGCCAGCGCGACGTCCACCTGGGCAGCGGGTGGCCGCCTTGGCATGCCTGACCTGGCCGACCTTCGTCCCTGGCTCCTGCTGGGCACAGGAACGGGCGCGGGCGCCTTGTCTTGGCTCGCCGTGCGCCTGCTCCTTCCGCGGGGATCCTGGCTGCGCGTGCTCAGCGCGCTGCTGCTCACCTGGGCCTGTGCTGCGGCCCCCTTCTGGGCGCGGGCACTGGAGGACCCCCAAGACCTGGTGGGCAACGGCGCCGTGGCCGCCGGAGGCGTGCTGCTGGTCGTCCCCGTGCTGAGGGCCTTTCAAGCCCAGCCTCACCTCCTGGTGACGTCGCTCACCTGCCTCGCGCCGGTCCTGCTTGCGGGCCTGGTGCTGCTTGTGGTCCAGGGGACTGTCGAACTTCACCGCCTGCGACGGGGCCTGGTTCAGGGCATGCTCCGCACCGGCTTCGTCGCCCCGGCTATTTTTTTCGGAGCCGGAGTCGGGGCGCTCTGGCTGCTCATGGACAGGTGATCCCCGCCTCGATCCGCGCCTTCAGTGCCAGCACCACCGCAGCGTCGAAGCGGGCCATCTCCTGGTAGCTGAAGCGCTGGATGTCACACCAGGCGAGCGCCAGGTCGGCGATGGCGTTGCCGGTGCTGGCCGGCCGCTTGCCGCAGATCGTCTCCAGACCCCGCGCCAGGCGGTCGTTCCACCGTGGGTGCGTTCCACCTAGCGCGGGCAGTGTCCCGCCATCACAGTGCAGCCGCTCCGCCCACCGCTGCGCGTCCTCCGCGCTCGCCGGCAGCGAGTCCGGGTAGCCTGCCTCCACCGGGTTGCCCGCGGCCTTCGCCGCCTCGTTCCGGCCTTCCTGCACCAGGGTCAGCTCGGCGATGTACAAGCCGGCCATGACCCCCGGGCCATCGCCCACAAAGACCGGGTCCGACATCACCGCCGCCATCGCCCGGTAGCCGTAGGCGTCCGCCTCGGCCTCGCGGGTCTTGTCCGCGTCCCAGCTATGCAGGGCCGCCCGCAGGGCACAATTCCGGTCCCCCGCCGCGCACCCGTTGGAGTCGAAGGAGCCACTGGGGTGGCGGGCGTGGACGTGTCCCAGCTCGTGGGCGAGAACAAGGAGCAGCGCCATGCTGGGGTGATCGTGCTGCTTGGCCTCCGTGAGCGTCGCCGCGATCGCTGCCGCCGAGCACTCGATGCGATCGGCCTTTGCCTCGCAGATCGAGGCCGCATCCACCGGGAAGCATCCGACCTGTTCCTCGTCGGACAGCAGGTAGAGCTCAAGCGCGTCCTCCCGCGGCGAGGCGGGGTTCACCACGACCGGCCAGGGCATGCCGAGGTGTTCCACGGCCTTTCGGGCGTGGCTCTCCAGGTGTGGGGCGTCCGCCGTTGCCAGGCACTGCGGCTGCGGCGCCGCCCAGGCAAGGCCCACGAACAGGGTCCACAGGGTCATCCACCACCTCCGGCGTCTACACCATGTGACCTCGCCACCCCCGGGAAGTACACCATCCGGTGGTCCAGGCGCGCGCCCAGCCCTGGGACCCGCTCGGTCAGCAACCACCGAGTGAATTCCAGGGCTGCCTGCGGGGCCAGCAGTTCGGCCTCCTGGAACAGGGTGCGCCCCGTGATCGCGTGGACCGTCTCGCTGTGCTTCGTCCTCCGGGTCTTGTCGAGGTCCGGACGGGCGGTGCCGCAGCGGCTGGGCTGTGCGGTCGCACGGAAGTGGCTGTGCAGGCCTCGGGCCTGACTACGGCCGCTCTCCGTCCAGATCGCCAGGGTCGTGGGTGGGACCAGTTGCCGGTCGATCCAGTCCGTGAGCCCATGGAAGTCCATCACGGTGTGCATCGCGCGCCCCGTCGCTTCAGCCGCCGCGTCCAGGTCCTGCGCCTGGCTCCACGCCAGGTCCACCGCCTGGATGTCCTGGGCGAGCAGCGCCAAGGCGTCGTCCACCGCGCAAGACAGCACGTGGCGTGCCGCGTCGTCGGGGTACCAGGTGTTCTGGTAGTACTGCGAGAGGGCCGCGGTGGCCCAGAATCGGCGGATCTCGTCGCCCTTCAGCGCCTCCAACAGCGCCTGCGCACTGTCCATCTCCGGTCGGTCGAAGAGCTTCGAGAACACGCCGTCTACCTTCTGGTGGGCGCTGCCCGACGAGTACAGCAACTCGTCACCGACCTTGAAGCGCACCCCCTGCTCCAGCGCGGCTGGCCAGTCCTCCTGCAACAGGAGGGCCCGCGCCTGCGGAGCAGAAGCGTCGTCGCCACCTTGGCCTAGCGCCGTCCCCGACCACAGCAGGAGCACGAGGAGCGACATCTCACAGCACCTTCGGCAGGCCCTTCTTGGGCACCCGCGCGACGTGCACGCCGAACACCCCGGGCCCTTCGAACTTCTTCTCGTACAGGTTCTTGCTGGTCCAGGTGACACCCGCGGAGATCTGCCCGGACATGGCACGGGTCACATCCTCCGCCTTGCCCTGGATCGTCAGGCTGCCGCCGCCGTCCTTGGCGATCCACACATGCACGTTCCTGGCCATGAAGACCCGCGCCACCAGGCCGAAGCGCTGGTGGTCCCAGTCCGGCAGGCCCCGGACCTGCGCGGCCACGTCCAGCAGGTTGGTCAGCTCGACCCCCTCGACGGGGTCCAGCAGCACGCAGACGTCCTTGCTCGACTTCAGCGCGAAGGTGACCGAGGCCTGGCCCGAGCCCGCCGGCACCTGGACTCCGCCCTCAGCCCCCGCGGACACGTTCACCGTCCGGGTGATCGACAGGCCGATGTCCAGCGGGCCCGTCGCGCGCACGGCCGGGGCCGCCCGCCCGAACGGAGCCGCCGTGATGGCGCCGAAGGTGGGGCGGTCGTCGTCACGGAAGTCCAGGATGGTCCCGGGTGCCATGTTCGCCAGCGGGTCCCCGAAGGCCTGGGGGATGTGCAGGTTGGTGGCGTTCTCGAGCGCGCGTCGCAGGGCCCGGTCGGTCATGTCGGCTCCTTGGTGGGGGGCGCCCTTCAGTGGGCTCGAGGCGGGTGCCTGTGATCAAGAAGCTATCTTCTCTCGTACGCCCGCCCATGTCGTCCAGCCCGACCCCGACGGCCTCGTCTTCCTCTCCTACGAGCGGGCCCAGGAGCAGTCCGCTCGTGCCCTGGCCCTGGCGTTCCGTGGGCTGGCGACCTGCCCCCTTTGTCGGCCGGCTCCGCTGCCGCCGGCTATCCAGGCTTCACGCCGGTCTGACGCGTCGTGTTCCTGATATCGCTCGGCGATACACCCGGGAGAAGTCGCAGGATCCGGTCGATGGCGCCGCTCGGACTGCCGCAGGACAAGAGACCACGCACCGCCTGTTGGGAGACACCGGGGAATGGCCAGCGATCCGGATCATGCAGCATCTTCCTCCAGGCCGACAGGTTCCGCTCGAGCCATTCGAATCGCTCCCTGGCACGTTCCGACGCCTCTGCGGCCCTGAGGACCATCTGGAACGGCTGGTCCTTCTCCCTGGCCTGCTCCATCGTCAAGGAGGCGGGCCACGGCGCATCCGGAGACTTCAGGTACGCTGCCAGATCCGCGGCGCAGCCCCCGAAGCCCCCCACGACCAGCACCAGTTGCCCTTTCTCGACCGACCACTCCACCTCCTCAGCGATCCCGGGCAGCCAGCCCAGCCAGCCGCGGCGCTTTCCGGCGAGCACGATGCGGACATCCGTGGCCAGGGTCGACGCCTCCCGCATGCGTGTGAGCGCGTCGGCGGCGGCGAAGGCGTGCGCGGGATCCTCACGGGTGCGGGCCTGGTCGGCCGGAACGGGGGCCGGCTTCTTCGGATCCGGATCGACCTCGATGAAGCTGCACACACCGGTCAGGTCCGCCCGGATCCGGGGCGTGATGCCCGACCAGGCAGGCCACGCCGAGTAGTTGACGAACGGAGGGTCCAGCAGGTCCGTCGCGCTCTCCGCCGGCCCTTCACCCCGGGCATCGGCGTTGCGGTCCCAGCCCAAGGCGGTGTCGATCAGCGCTTGGGTGAGGTTGGCAGCGTAGTTGCCGAAGGTCCCACCGTACACCACCTGGGCGTTGCGCTCGAGCAGCCTGCGCGTCAGCCGCACCACGACATCGTCCACGAGCTGGGGGCCGACGCCGGCCGGGTCGAGGTCGGGGGCCTCACCAGCCGCGGACAGCGCGATCCGCTGGCGGGGGATGGCCGCCGCCGCCGCCGGCTCGTCCAGGCGCTCCTGGTTGAGCAGGCGCACTCTCACCCCACGCTGGCGGCCGCTCGCCGCGACCAGCTCCCTCAGCTCGTTCAGCTCGGCGGTGCGCAGGCCGTGGCCTGGGTAGGCGAGGATGAACTCCTCGATCGAGTCATCGGTAGGCAGCTTCCCCAGCAACTGGATCAACGACCAGGGGTCGGGCACCCAGGTCAACAGGACCAGGTGCTGGTTCGGCGGGCCCTGGTGGGTATGGACGAAGTGCAGGGCATAGCGGCGGTAGAACTCCACCAGCAGGGCCTCGAGCAGCAGCCGATCCACCACGTCCTCGACCCTCCCTTGGACCTGGGTGGGCTCCATCAACCAGCCGATGTGGGGGACCTGGGCGAGCTGGGCCAGAGGCCGGCTCCAGTTGGAGTCGTGCCGGGACACCGCGACGGTGGGTTGAACGGTCCAGGCCGTGACGGCCCCGTTCTGGGACCTGGCCAGTTCTTGGGGGGTCCGGGCCAGGTTGACCTCTCGCCGGCACCAGTAGCGGGTCGGGTAGCTGTCCGTCACGATGGAGACCAGGGCCGCCGTCTTGTCACGGACGGCCTTCTCCATCGGCATGGTCCAGTTGTAGCCCGGCGGAAGCTCGTTGGCGTCATACCAGGCCTTGATCTGTCCGAAGTCCGCCATGCCGTCGCGCAGCGCGATCGCCACCTTGGCGCCGTCCCGCTTGGCGTGGCTGAGGAACACGTCGATCGGCGGAGGAAGCTCTGACCCTGCTGGCTTCCGCAGCTCGCGGGTGGCGGCCTCGGTCACCGCGCGGCGCAGGACGCGCGCGCGCGCCGCGATTCGCCTCGCTCTCTGCTCCTTGCCGGCGCTGTCGTCCTCGCCCCGCACCTCGGGGGTGTTCTCGATCCGCGGGTCACCGACAGGGACGCGGTTTCGGCTGCCGAACAGGTAGCTCAGCCGGAAGGCGCTCCAGTCCACCGGCGCCAACAGCACCAGGGCGGGACGTGGCGCCGCTTCGGCCTCGCGGACCAACACGTCGAGGGCAATTCGCCACGTCGGGTCGGCGACCATCACGTCGTCGATGAGGACCACCAGCACGTTGATGTCCGCCTCGGCCCAGACGATCTCGGGCGCCACGCGCCCGTCGGGGCCCAGGTGGGCGCGAAACCAGACGGGCAGCCCCGCTTCGGTGCTGTCTCCGTCGTTCTGCTTCAACCGGAACCAGTCGTGCAGGTGGCCGGCCAGCATCCTGCATTCGAGCGAGCCCGGGTGGTGGACCACGTAGATGGACAGCGGGCTCTGAACGGGCGGCATTGCGGCTCCGGGTTGCGAGCCGATCATAGGGCGACCGGTCCCCCTTGTGATCGCCTTCTTGCGTAGCCGGGCTAGCAGCCTGTAGCCCATAGCGTCCACCCGTCGCGCCACGGGGCCGGGGCGCGCCTCGCCCGCGGGGTTGGC
>JAKLKF010000082.1 GCA_023150805.1 Myxococcota bacterium
GCCAGGGCCAGGGCCTCGGCGGGCGAGGGGGGGCTCGGCGCGCCGGGGCGGAGGGCGTCGGCGCACAGGCGGGCGCCCTGCCCGGGGTCCCCCGCTGCGTCGAGGGCCAGCGCCTGGCGCAGCAGCAGCTCCCCGCGGCCCGGCGCCCCCGCCGACAGGAGCCGGGCGTACACGGTGGCCGCCGACCCGGCGCGCCCCTCGCGCTCGAGCTGCCGCGCGGCCTGCGCAGCGCGCTGGGCGGCCAGGGTGCGGGCCGAGAAGCGAGCCCGCCAGGGGGGAGGCGGCGGCTCGCGCTCGACCCGGGACAGGTCGGAGTCCAGGCAGGCGAGCAGGGCGGCGCCGCACTCGCGGGCGGGCAGCGCCGCCAGGGCCTCGTCCAGGGCCAGCCCCTCCTCCCAGGCCAGCAGGCTGCGCCGGTCGGGGAAGAAGCCCATGCCTCCCGTGGGGGTGTAGGCCGGGTACCGCGCCAGCTCCAGCCGCTCCAGCACCAACCGCGACAGGTCGCCGTGGCGACTCCCCAGGAAGATGCGGACCAGGCGCCGGAACAGGCCCGCGTGGCGGAGCTGGATCAGCGGGCGGACCAGGGCCGGGCGGGCCGCCGGGTCCCCGACCCGGTCCAGCAGCTCGGCGCGGCGGCCGCGCGGGGAGCGCCCCAGGGCCCGGCACGCGGCCCGCAGCTCGTCCACCGTGAGCGCCCGGGCCAGGTGGGAGGCGGGCAGCAGGGCCGCACCGCGCGAGGCCAGCTCGGCCGCGACCAGCGCATCGACGGCGGCGGGCAGGTCGGGCACCTCCGCGTAGCGCAGGCCGTCCAGCCGGAACAGCTCGCCGCGCCGGCCCCACAGGCGGGCGTAGAGGGCGGCGGCGGCGGGCTCCAGGGCGAGCAGGCGCCGGGCGACGACCACCTCGCCGGCGCAGAGCAGGTGCCCCTCGGCGGCGATCGCCTCGCGCACGGCGCGGCACAGGTCCTCCCGCGCCCAGGCGACGGGGAGGGCGACCTCGCGGGCGCCCGGGTCTGCGTCGTCGGGCACCGTGGTCGCGTCAGGCTGGGGCACGCCGCCCTCGGCGGTTCCGCCCGCGGCGGGGGCGAGCAGGGGGGCGCTCCGGGTGGGGGCGGTGGGACTCGAACCCACAAGGCCGAAGCCACTCGATTTTGAGTCGAGCGCGTCTACCGATTCCGCCACGCCCCCAGGTGGAGCACGCGGCCAGGAGGTAGCCCACAGCGCCCGGGCCCGCCAACCGCGCGCGTGCAGCGGGTCGGTTGACACGCAGGGACGGGGCTGGTGTGATACCCGCCGCGCTGCCGTCCGGCCCCCAGCTCCTTCCCCCGATCGACTCGCCTCCATGCCCCAGTCCTACGTCCTCGTCGTCGATCCGAACCCCACCACCGCCCGGCGCGTGGAAGAAGCGCTGCGGGGTGCCGGCTTCGGCTTCCTGTCCGCGCGGGACGCGGCCGAGGCGGCCACCGCGGCCGAGGGCATGGACCTGGCGGTGGTGCTGGCCAGCGCCTCGCTGCCCCGCGGCAACGGCTACGACCTCGCCCGCAGCCTGCGCGAGCGCCACCCGGCCGCGGCGGTCTTCCTGCTCGCCGGCGGCTTCGAGGTCTACAACGCCCAGCGCGCCGCCGACGCCGGCGTTGCCGGCCAGGTCCACAAGCCCTTCACGGCCGAGAGCCTGCGCGCCCACCTCGAGCAGGTGCTGGGGCCCCTGGGCAACGGCGCGGGCACGCCGGCGGCCGAGGCCGTCGAGCTGTCCGAGCTGGCCGACGGGGCGCTGGAGCCGCTGGTCGCGACGACCCCGGTGGCCTCGGCCCCCGCTCCCCGGCCCCCCGGCCGGCCGCCCGCCAGCGACGAGCGGGTGGCGACCTTCCTGCCCCGCGACTACCAGCAGATCGAGCCCGTCGCCGTCGACCCCCAGGTGGTGGGCCCGGCCCTGGAGCGCGCCATCCTGGAGGTGCTGCCGGTCGTGGTCCAGCGCGTGCTGCGCCACAGCCTGGTGGCCGCGCCCGAGTTCCGCGACCTGGTCGAGGTGGCGGTGGACGAGGCCGTGCGGGCCCAGCTCCCCGAGATCGCCGAGCGCGTCGTGCGCGAGCGCCTGCGCGAGCGGGAGCTGCGCGACGAGCAGGGCGAGTAGCGCCGGCCGGGGCCTCACCCGGGGTGTGAAGGCGGCGGCCCGACGTGGTAGGGGCGCACCTCGCCCTCGCCCCACCTGGACGGCCCCATGAGCACCGACCCGACCGCAACCGACCTGCGCAGCGCCGAGCCCGACCTCGCCGACGCCGCCGGAAGCGAGCTGCCCCGTACCTACGACCCGCACGCCTCGGCCGAGCGCGTCTACGGCGAGTGGGAGCGCACCGGCGCCTTCCGCCCCGACCCGCAGGCCCCCGGCCCGGCCTACAGCATCGTCATCCCGCCGCCCAACGTCACCGGCAGCCTGCACATGGGCCACGCGCTCAACAACACGCTGCAGGACGTGCTGATCCGCTACAAGCGCATGGACGGCTTCAACGCGCTGTGGGTGCCCGGCATGGACCACGCCGGCATCGCGACCCAGTGGGTGGTCGAGCGCCAGCTCCGCCAGCAGGGCATCGACCGCCGCGACCTGGGCCGCGAGGACTTCGTCGCCCGCGTCTGGGACTGGAAGGCCGAGAGCGGTGGGCAGATCCAGCTCCAGCTCCGCCGGCTGGGCGTGTCCTGCGACTGGAGCCGCGAGCGCTTCACCATGGACGAGGGCCTGTCCAAGGCGGTGCGCGAGGTCTTCGTGCGCCTGTACGAGGAGGGCCTCATCTACCGGGCCGAGCGGCTCATCAACTGGGACCCGATCGGCATGAC
Source organism: Myxococcota bacterium (assembly GCA_023150805.1). Taxonomy (GTDB): domain Bacteria; phylum Myxococcota_A; class UBA796; order UBA796; family UBA2385; genus UBA2385. The sequence continues at coordinate 2,829 of JAKLKF010000082.1, forward strand.
GGCGCTCTCGGACCTGGAGGTCGAGGCCGAGGCCGACTACCAGACCGAGATCTGGAGCTTCGCCTACCCGCTCAGCGAGCCGGTGCCTGGCCCCGAGGGGGAGGTGACCGAGATCGTGGTCGCGACCACGCGGCCGGAGACGATGCTCGGTGACACGGCCATCGCCGTGCACCCCGACGACCCGCGCTACCAGGCGCTGATCGGCCGGACCGTGCGCCACCCGATCACCGGCCGCGAGTTCCCCGTCGTCGGCGACGCCATCCTGGTCGACCCGGCCTTCGGCACCGGCGCCGTCAAGGTCACGCCGGCCCACGACTTCAACGACTTCGAGGTCGGCAAGCGCCACAGCCTGCCGATGATCAACATCCTGAACCTGGACGGCACGGTCAACGCGATGGGCGGCCCCTTCGAGGGGCTGTCGGTGGCGGAGGCGCGGGAGGCGGTCAAGGCCCGGATCCGCGAGCTGGGCCTGGAGCGGGGCAGCCAGCCGCACACCATGGCCCTGCCGCGCAGCCAGCGCAGCGGCGCGGTGGTCGAGCCGATGCTCTCGACCCAGTGGTTCGTGCACATGAAGCCGCTGGCCCAGCCGTCCCTGGCCGCCGTCGAGCACGGCTTCACCCGCTTCGTGCCCAAGGGCTGGGAGAACACCTACTACGCCTGGCTGCGCGACATCAAGGACTGGTGCATCAGCCGCCAGCTGTGGTGGGGCCACCAGGTGCCGGCCTGGTACGACGACCACGGCAACGTCTACGTCGCCCACTCCGAGGCCGAGGCCCGCGACAAGCACGGCCTGCCCGCGGACCTGCCCCTGCGCCAGGACCCCGACGTGCTGGACACCTGGTTCAGCAGCGCCCTGTGGCCGTTCTCCACCATGGGCTGGCCCGACAGGACCGCCGAGCTGGCGCGCTACTACCCGACCAGCGTGCTCATCACGGGCTTCGACATCATCTTCTTCTGGGTCGCCCGGATGATGTTCATGGGCCAGCACTTCATGGGGGCCGTGCCCTTCCGGGACGTCTACATCCACGCCCTGGTCCGCGACGAGCACGGCCAGAAGATGAGCAAGACCAAGGGCAACGTCGTCGACCCGCTGCACATGATCGACAAGCTGGGCGTCGACGCCTTCCGCTTCACCCTGGTGGCCATGGCCGCCCAGGGCCGCGACGTGCTGTGGAACGAGGCCCGCGCCGACGGCTACGTGAAGTTCCAGAACAAGATCTGGCAGGCCTTCCGCTTCACCATGATGCACCTGGAGAAGTACGACGCCGCCGCCCCGCGCAGCCTGTCGGCCTACGACCACTGGATCCTGGCCCGGCTGGGCGAGGCCGTGCGCCGGGTGCGGACCGCGCTGGACGACTACCGCTTCAACGAGGCGGCCAGCGAGATCTACCAGTTCACCTGGTCGGAGCTGTGCGACTGGTACCTGGAGCTGTCCAAGGGCACGCTCTACCTGGCCGACGACAGCCCCCAGGCCGAGGCCGCGCGGCAGGGCGCCCGCCACACGCTGCTCACCTGCTTCCACGCGCTGGTGCGCCTCTTCCACCCCTTCATGCCCTTCCTCTCCGAGGAGATCTGGCGCCACCTGCCGGGCACCGAGGGCACGGTGATGAAGGCGGCCTTCCCGCGGAGCGAGGACTTCCCCGAGGACGCCGCCGCCCTGGACGAGGTGGCCCTGCTGCAGGACGCCATCGTCGCCCTGCGGCGCATCAAGGCCGACATGGAGATCTCGCCGCGGACGGAGCTGACCCTCATCGCCCGGGACCCGAGCGCGCTCTTGCGCCATGCCCAGGCCCTGCGCGACCTGGCGAAGGTCACGCAGATCCGCCAGGGCGGGCGGGAGGGCGCCTGCGCCACCGCGGTGGTGCGCGGCGTGGACATCTACATCCCGCTGCAGGGCCTGGTCGACGTGGCGGCCGAGCAGGCCCGCCTGGACAAGGAGCTGCAGAAGTCGGCCAAGGACGTCGACGGCCTGGACAAGCGGCTGTCGAACCCCGGCTTCACCAGCAAGGCGCCGCCCGAGGTGGTCGCCGAGTTCCAGGAGAAGCTGGCCGCCGCGCGCGAGCGGCAGGCCCGGCTGCAGGCGGCGCTCGACGCGCTGCGCTGAGCTGCCGCGCCTGCGGGCCCCTCGCCGGGATACCGGGCGCCGCGCCCTCTCCCGGAGCCCCGATGCACCTCTCCGAGCTCGTCCGCCTCGCCCTCCTGGAAGACGTGGGGGCGGCCGACGTCACCACCGAGGCCACCGTGCCCGCGGGGCTGGGCGGGGCCGCGACGATCCGCGCAAAGCAGCACCTGGTGGTCTGCGGACACGAGGCCGCGGCCGAGGTCTTCCGCCAGGTGGGCGCCACCTACCGGCCGCGGGCCGAGGAGGGGGTCCTGGTGCCGCCGGGCACCCTGGTGGCCGAGGTCGAGGGCCCGCTGCGCGCCCTGCTGACCGGCGAGCGGCTGGCGCTCAACTTCCTGATGCGCCTGTGCGGCATCGCCACCCACACCCGCAAGGCCGTCTCGGCGGCCCCCGGGCTGAAGGTGGTCGACACCCGCAAGACCACGCCCCTGCACCGGGCGCTGGAGCGCCGCGCCGTGCGGATCGGCGGGGGCGGCAACCACCGCTTCGCGCTCTACGACGGCGTGCTCATCAAGGACAACCACATCGCCGCCGCCGGGGGCATCACCGCCGCCTTCCAGCGGGCCCGCGCCGCCGCCCACCACCTGCTGCGGATCGAGATCGAGGTCGAGACGCTCTCCCAGGTGGAGGAGGCGCTGGCCGCCGGCGCGGACGCCCTGCTGCTCGACAACATGGACGACGCCACCCTGGCCGCCGCCGTGCGCCTGGCCCGCGCCGCGCCGCGCCCCGTGCTGCTCGAGGCCAGCGGCAACATGACGGCCGCCCGCCTGCCCGTCGTCGCCGCCACCGGGGTGGACATGGTCAGCATGGGCGGGCTCATCCACCAGGCCCCCTGGGCCGATCTCAGCATGAAGATCTCCGCCGTGCAGGAGCACCCATGACCCCCAAGAAGACCGCCATCCTGGTCGGCGGCGGCCCCGCCCCCGGCATCAACAGCGTGATCTCGGCCGCCAGCATCCGGCTGCTCCTGGAAGGCACGGGGGTGCTGGGTGTGCAGGACGGCTTCTCCTGGCTGATGCAGGGCAACGTCGACCACGTGCGCGAGCTGTCCATCGAGGAGGTCAGCCGCATCCACTTCCTGGGCGGCTCGCACATCGGCATCGCGCGGGCCAACCCGACCAAGGACCCGCAGCTCCTGGAGAACGTGGTCACCTCGCTCTTGCGGCTGAGCGTCAACCAGCTCATCACCATCGGCGGCGACGACACGGCGTTTTCGGCCATGAAGGTCGAGGAGAAGGCCGCAGGCCGGATCCGGGTCGTGCACGTCCCCAAGACCATCGACAATGACCTGGACCTGCCGCCGGGCATGGACACCTTCGGCTACCAGACCGCTCGCCACGTCGGCGTCGGTATCGTCAAGAACCTGATGGTCGACGCGCTCACCACCAGCCGCTGGTACTTCTGCATCGCGATGGGCCGAAAGGCCGGCCACCTTGCGCTGGGCATCGGCAAGGCCGCGGGCGCCACGCTGACGCTCATCCCCGAGGAGTGGGGCGGCAAGCACATCCCCTTCAAGGAGCTGGTCGACACGCTGGTCGGCGCCATCCTCAAGCGCATGGCCTATGGCCGCCAGGACGGCGTCGCCGTCATCGCCGAGGGCGTGGTGCTCGACATCCACCCCGAGGACCTGCAGGGCCTGGCCGACGTCGAGCGCGACGCCCACGGCCACCTGCGCATCGCCGAGGTCAACATCGGCGAGCTGCTCAAGCGCGCCGTCCAGAAGCGCCTGGCCGAGTTCCACAAGAAGGTGACCATCGTCAGCAAGGACATCGGCTACGAGCTGCGCTGCGCCGACCCGATCCCCTACGACATCGAGTACACCCGGGATCTGGGCTACTCCGCCGCCAAGTTCCTGCTGGAGGGCGGAAACGGCGCCATGGTCTCCATGCAGGGCGGCCAGTTCGTGCCCATGCCCTTCGCCGAGATGATCGACCCCAAGACCGGCCGGACCCGGGTGCGGCTGGTGGACATCTCCTCCACCCGCTACGCCATCGCCCGGCGCTACATGATCCGCCTGCGCCGCGACGACTTCGAGGACCCGCACGAGCTGGCCAAGTACGCCGCCACCGCCGGCATCAGCCTGGAGGAGTTCCGCGCCCAGTTCGGCCACCTGGTCACCCAGGAGCCGCCCAAGCTGCACCTGGAGACCGGCCGCAAGGAGCCGCACGAGCTGGAGCAGATCTCGGCGGTGGTCGCCAAGGCGCGGGGGCTCAAGAAGTAGGGGGGGCCGCTGACGCGCCGGGGTCAACCCTCTCGCCAGCGCGCCTCCCACAGGCCCGTCCACCACCGCTCGACCCGCAGCTGCGAGCGGTACTTCTCCTCGCGCCAGGGGTCGTCGGCGCGCTCCTGGACCGCGGCAAGCAGGCGTAGCTTGAGGCCCTGGGTCCGCCGCGGGCCCCAGCCCTCCCGGCCCTCCTTCGACAGCCGCGCCAGCACCTGGCCCGCGCCGTCGACGATCACCAGCCCACCACCTCGCTCCTCGATCGTCGCCGGGTCGCCGGGGCGCGCCTGCTCCCAGGCCGCGTGCGAGGGGTGGTCGGAGGCGCGCTGGCCCAGCCAGTCCAGGAAGAGGTCGGTTCGACCGACCAGGTCATAGCTGTGGGCGACGGGCGCGTCGGCGGCCAGGGAGGGGGCCGGGCGCTGCACCAGCAGCGGGTGGTCCAGGGCCAGGAAGGCGGGGCTGGGCTCGCGGGGCGAGAAGAGCTGGAGCGAGCGGCGGGCGCGGGTGAGCGCCACGTAGAGCAGGCGCCGCTCGTCGGGGTGGTCCTGCATGCTGCCCTCGTCCAGGATCAGGACGTGGTCGAACTCCAGGCCCTTGGCGCCGTGCATGGTGGACAGGTGCACGCCCTGGCCGACGGTGCGCGCGCGGCGCTCCAGCCGGGCCCAGGCCAGCAGGTCCTGGCGCCAGCGATCCGGCGACCAGGTGCGGTCCCGGTGGGGCTCCAACCAGCCGTGCAGGGATCGCGTCCAGGGGCCGGTGCCCAGGCTGTCCAGGTGCTCCTGGATCCGCCGGGCCGGCAGCTCCTCCGCGCCCGGCGCCAGCAGCGAGAGGACGCTGGTCACCTCGCGCACCCGGTGCAGGGGCAGGGCATGGTTTCCGGGCAGGGGCCAGCAGAAGGGCAGGCCCTGCGCCTCGGCGGCGGTGCGCAGGCGGTGCAGGCCGTGCGGCCGGGTGCGGGTGAGCAGGCCGATGCGCGTGGGATCCACGCCCTCCTCCACCAGCTCCCGCGCCGCCTGGACGGCGAGGCTGGCGGCCAGCCGCACGCCGTCGGCCTGGTGCCAGAGGATCCGCCCCCGCAGGACCGGGTGCGCCAGCGCCCAGGGGCCGGCGGGTGGGTCCTGGCGGCGGGCCGGATCCACCGTCAGGGCCTGCCCCGCCTTCAGCCGCTCCGGCAGCGCGGCGATCAGCCCCTGCGCCAGCTCCAGCACCGCGCGGGGGTTTCTGTAGCTGTGGGCGATCACCTCCCGGTCGGCGCCGTAGTCCTGCTCGAAGCGGCGGATGAAGTCGGCCTTGGCCCCCTCGAAGCCGTAGATCGCCTGGTCGTCGTCGCCCACCGCGAAGACCCGCAGCTTGCGCTGGTCGCCCCCCATCGCCCGCCCGGCCATGGCCGAGAGCAGGGCGTACTTGTCGGCGTCGATGTCCTGGTACTCGTCGATCAGCAGGTGCTGCACGCCGCGCAGCAGGGCGTCGCGCTGGCGGGCGGACTCGTCCTCGTCCAGCCGCTCGCCCCGCAGGATGGCCGCCGCCTCGCCCAGGCAGCTCTCCAGCGTGAGATCACCGCCCTCGGCCAGGCGCTGCCCGCCCACGACCCCCAGCGCGAAGGCGTGCAGGGTCTCGACGCGCACGAAGCGGGCGTCCCGGTCGACCAGCTCGACCAGCCGCCGCCGCAGCTCGAGGGCGTTGGCCCGGGTGTAGCAGACCACCAGGATCTGCTCGGGCCGCACGCGCCGCACCCGCAGGAGCCAGGCGACCCGGTGCACCAGGACCCGGGTCTTGCCGCTGCCCGGGCCGGCCAGCACCAGCAGGTTCTTGCGCGGGTCGCGGGTCACGATGCGGATCTGGACCGGGTCCCCCAGCGCGGCGACGATGCGCGCGTAGCTCTCGGGCGTCGTGGGGCGCTCCACCTCCTGCAGGCGCCGCGGGAACCAGCGGGCCTTGAAGTCGTCGACGGGCAGGGCGAACCAGTCGGCCCGCAGGCGCTCGGCCTGGTCGGGGGTCGCCAGCATCAGCCGGGCCCACTCGTTCATCACGTGCACGCGCAGCACCTTCTGCGCCTGGTGCTCCCGCAGGGCCTGCATCGCGTCGCCCGCCCGCTCGCCGGTGAGCGGGGGAGCGTCGCGGGGGCGGTCCAGGCGCATCGCCGAGCGGAAGATCGCCAGGCCGTCCTGGACGGTCAGGACCTGCTGGTCGTGCAGCCAGGCCAGGGCGGCCCGCACGGCCTCGATCGGGTCCTGCAGCAGGCCCCGCAGGGAGAGGTCGGCCTGGGCGCGGTCCACCAGGAGCTCCAGCTCCGAGGAGACGGCGAGCTGCTTGCCCGTGCCCTCGACCCGCTCGATCAGGGCGGTCAGGCACAGGCCGGCCAGGGCGCGGCGGGCCCTCAGCCAGCCCTCCAGCTCGGCCAGCGGCACGTCCAGGGCGAGGTGCGCGGCGCGCCCGGGCTGGTCGCGGAAGCGCACCACCCCCGCCCGCCGCGACCAGCCCTGCGCGGCCGAGGGCCAGGCCTGCAAGAGACGCGAGACCTGCCGCTCGGTGCAGCGCAGCGCCTCGGTGCTCAGCCTGTCGGCGATCACCGGCAGGTGGACCCGCTCCCAGCCCTCGAAGCCCTCCTCGGCCAGCAGGGCCAGCAGCCGCTCCTCCCAGCCCACCACCCGCTCCAGGCGGCGCGCGCTGCTGTCCTCGACGCCGTGGGCCAGGATGGCCTGGAAGGTCTGCCCCGGATCGACCAGGCCCTGCCCGGCCATCTGGTGCAGGATCTGGAGGACGCGCAGCCCGCCCTCCAGGGGGTTGTCATACGACAGCTCCTGGCAGAGGACGGCGACGTCGTCCGCGGACAGCCCTGCCTCGTCGGCGTCGTACAGGCGGGTGAGGATCTTCTCCCACTGCTTGCTTCGGTGCTCCGGCAGGTCCAGCGCCCGGACCCGGTCCAACGCCGCCTCCAGGCTGGGCAGCCGGGGCCGGCCCGTGAAGACCCGCGTGTGGTTCTCCCACCGCTCCAGCACCCGCGCCCGCTCCAGCCAGTTCACGCCGGCCTTGACGCGGGTCTCCTCGCCCGCCTCGCCGGGGCGGAACCTGCCCCGGACCGCCTCCTGGTGCAGCAGCTCGGCGGCCGTCACCACCCGCCGCTCGGTGCCCCGGTCCTTCACGCAGGGCAGGTGCTGGATGGCCCGCCACAGCGCCTCCAGGTCCCCCTTCGACAGGTCGCCCGTGGCCCCCAGCGAGAAGCGCCCCTCGGCGTCGCCCGGCGCCCACAACAGCACCGCCGTGGCGGGCTTGCGGTCCCGCCCGGCCCGGCCGGCCTCCTGCAGGAAGGCCTCCAGGCTGGATGGCATGTCGACGTGCACGACCAGCCGCACGTCGGGCTTGTCGACCCCCATGCCGAAGGCGTTGGTGGCGGCGATGATGCGGTGCTTTCCCCCGATGAAGGCCTCCTGCAGCTCGCGGCGCTCGTCGCCCTCCAGGCCCGCGTGGTAGGCGACGGCCGGCCAGCCCATCGTGGACAGATCCTGGGCGAAGCGCTCGGTGCGCTTGCGGCTGCCGCAGAAGACGATGGCCGTGCCCGTGTCCGCGTCGGGGTGGCCCAGGTGGGCCTCCAGCAGGGCCACGACCTGGTCCAGGCGCTGGTGCTCGGGCACGGCCCGCACCTCGTAGCGAAGGTTCTCCCGGGCCGAGCCGCCGTCGAGCAGCAGGGGCTCGCCGCCGGTGTGCTCAGCCACGTGGGCCAGGATCTGGCGGGTGGCGTCGGCCTGGGTGGTGGCCGTGAACAGGAAGATCGGCGGCATGGGCTGGCCCTGCTCCTCGCACAGGCGGGCCAGGGCCTTGAGCACGTAGGGGTAGTCGGTGCGGAAGTCGTGGCCCCACTGCGACAGGCAGTGGGCCTCGTCGAAGACGATGGCGCCCAGCTCGCGTTGGCTCAGCAGCTTGAGCACGCCCGCGTTGCGGAGCTGCTCGGGCGAGAGGTAGAGCAGGCCGCAGGCGCCGGTGCGCACCTCCTCCATCACCTGGGGGCGCAACAGCGAGGGCAGGGCGCCCGAGATGGCCCACGCGCTGGAGATGCGCGGCTTTAGGGCGTCGACCTGGTCCTGCATGAGGGACTGGAGCGGGGAGATCACGACCGTGAGCTGGCCGAGCAGGCGGTGGCGGGCCTCGGCCGGCACCTGGAAGCACAGGGACTTGCCGCCGCCGGTCGGCAGGATGCCGAAGGTGGACAGACCCTGGAGCCCGCGCTCGACCAGCAGGCGCTGCAGCGAGCCGCCGCCGGGGGCTGGCGGATCGTCCCGGAAGCCGTCGAAGCGGAAGACGGACTTGAGCCAGTGCTCGGGAGAGAGCTGCGTCGTACACCAGGCGCAGCCCGGGTCCTGGCAGGGCACGGCACGGAGCTGGCGCAGGCGCTCGGAGGTGCCCGGCCAGGCGCGGCGCACCCAGGGGGGCAGGACCGAGACGTCCCCGCGGTCGGCGACCCCCAGCCAGGCCGCCAGCAGGACCAGGCCCATGTCCAGCGGCGGGTCGCGCAGCAGGGGCGCGTGCTGGCAGACCCTGCCCCGCCAGGCCGCCGCCAGGTCCAGGGGGCGGGTCGGCTGCCGCGGCCAGCCCAGCAGGTCGAAGATCCGCCGCCAGCCCGCCTCGGCCCAGGGCTCCAGCTCGATCCGGGGCAGGAGCTCCGGCAGCAGGCCGCTGGGATCCTGCGGGAGCGCCGCCAGCGCGTCCCGCACCACCACCGCGCTGGCCCGCACATCCGAGAGCGGGTCCGGCTTGCTGTCACGGACCAGCCGGTCGTCCTTGGCCAGGCGGTGGTAGGGCTGCGCGGGAAAGGCCAGCACCGACAGCTCCAGGCTGTCGACGGTGGGCAGGGCCAGCAAGGGCGAGTCCGGCGCCCGCTGCTGGAGCTGGGGGCGGTCGAAGGCGTGCAGGTTGTGGCCGACCAGCACGTCGCCGGGCCGGATCCAGCCCTCGACCTGGGCCAGGGCCTGCGCGAAGCTGCCTCTCTCCCAGACCTGCTCGCGCTCCCCGCGCCTGGCGGCCATCGCGTGGAAGCTGCCGTCGCGGCCGAGCTCCAGGTCGAGGAAGAGGAAGCTCTCGGGCAGGGCAGGGGAGACAGGATCGGACAAGGCGAAATGCTCCGGCCGGGCAGGCTATCCCCTCGCGGGGGAGTGCATGGCCAGCACCTCGTGCAGACGCCGACGGTCCGCACGGGAGCCGATGCGCTCGATCCACCAGCGCGCCCGGTCCAGGGCGTATGAATCCGGGTTCCCGGCCTCGGCTGCCAGCGCCGCCTGCTCCAGCAGCGCGTCGGCCTCCAAGGCGGGCAGGCCGATCTCCAGGGCCAGCTCCAAGGCCGCCTGGCCGGCCTCGGCGCGGCGAGGCCCACCGAAGCGACAGGCGTCGACCAGCGCCCTCTGCGCGAGGCTGCGAGCGCCTCGATCGCGCAGGCGCTCGACCTCGGTCCACAGGGCGCGGTCGGCCAGCTCGCCCTCGCCGCGCCCCTGGTGACGGGCCCCCTGCTCGCGGGCCAGGGTGGCGCGCAGCTCCGCGGGGTGCAGCGCCTCATCGACCTCGGCCAGGGCCCGGGCGGCCTGCGCGAGCGCCTCCTCCACCAGGTCCGGCTGGCCTGCGAGGCGGCCGGCGGTGGCGAGATCCAGCCACAGCTCGGCCCGCAGGGCGAAGCCGCCGTACTTGCTGGCGTAGTCCATGGCCGCGTGGGTGGCGTCCGCCGCGGCCACCCCATTGCACAGGGCCCGCTCCATCCGGGCGAGGGCGCGGCCGGCACAGAAACGTTCGTAGCCGTGTCGCCGCAGGCGGCGGCGCAGGGCGCTGCGGGCAGGCTCGGGGGCACCTGCGACGCCGGCGGCGGCTTGGAGGTCGCAGGAGAGCTGGAAGTCGCGGATCTGCGGCGCCAGGTCCAGGGCGCGCGGCACGAGGTCGGCCTGGCGGGCAGCGGAGAGGGTGCCACTGGTCAGCAGGGAGGTGAACAGGCGGGCCTCGGCAGTGGGGCCGGCGCGCTGTGCGAGCAGGAGGGCGCGGTCCGTCCAGGCTTCGGCCAGGGTCAGCAGGCCGGCGTCACGGGCGACGCGGAGACCGAGGTCGAGGAGTTCGTACGTCGTGCCCGCACCGCCGGCCTGGGAGACGGAAGCTCCGGTATGGACTTCACGGAGGGCATCGAGCCAATCGCTGGCGATCAGCGACGCCTGAACGGTCTGGACCGCAAGCTGCTTTCGGGCACGCGCCTCCTGAAATGCTCGAGATTCGTCGTTCAGCTCCGAGAAGGCGGGCCAGAGTTGGTCGATGGCCCGCCGCGCCGTGGCCAGGTCCGCAGTGTTGATCGCTGCCGATGCCAGATGGGCTGACTGGTTGAACCTCCATGCCGCCCGTCCACTCTGGTCCAGTCCCGGTGGCGGTTGGCGAGAGACTTCAGCCTTGGAGCGGTTCAGCCAGCCAAGACGGTTGAGCATCGCGAGTCGCGTCACCCAAGCCAACAGTTGTTCTTCCGGGGTATCGGAAAGGCGCTCGGGGTCCAACGCGGACAGCCGTTCATGCGGAGCACGCTCCGCGTGGGCATGAGTCCGTGCTTGTTCCAAGTGAGGCCGGCACATCCAACGCAGAAACGGAGGGAGCTTGCGCCAGCCCAGCTCCAGAGACCGCTGGCGCTCTCGCGCACCGTCCAGGTGGCCAGCCTCAGTCAGCAGCCAGACCGCATTCGCCTCCGCCTGAAACCTCCCCACCTTGTCCTCGGCCGGCCAGCTCGCGATCCGCGCTTCCAACTCCGCCAACTGCTCGTCCACCGACGGCGGCAGCGGCCCCGCTGGAGCGGGAAGGTCCGCCTCACTCAGGAAGGGCAGCCACCCCGAGCGGTGGGCCCACAGATCCGGTGCCGCCAACCGCAGGCCGTCCATGGTCGACAGGCTCGACAACCACAGGATCAGGCGCAGGCCCTGCCGTGCGACCTGCTCGCGCCCGACGTTCAGCCGCTGCAGCAGGCTGTGTGGACTGTCTGGGGGGAGCACCGCCAGCACGAGCTGTGCACGGTGACGGACCAGGATCTCCCACGGCGCCGGCTCATCTGGATCAAGCTCCAGCACGGCCACCTCTCCCAGGGCCCGGGCCACCTCTGCTCGAATCGCCGGATCCGCGCCGACCGCCACCACCAGCCGTCCGCCGGGCGCCCGGAACCAGCGGCGCAGCCTGCGGAGCGCGTCCTGATGCGCAGGGTCCAGGGTCTCGAGTGATTCAGCCATCCGCCTCGCCCGCCCAGGCTTCGGCGTCCTTCAGCAGGAGCGGGTGGGCGTCGTACCAGGGCTCGTCGTTGGTGTACTCGACGACCAGCAGCGCGTTGAGCAGCTTCCAGTCTGCCAGGCCGCTCAGGCGCCGCGTGCGGTGGATGCGCCCGAGCGCCTCGCGGACCTGCTGGTCCTGGGTGAAGCCCAGCATCTCACGCCGAACCAGGGCCAGCGCCGCACGCAGGGTACCCTGGTCGAGCACGGTGGCGCCTCGCTCATCCGCCAGGTCGAAGCCAGCGGCCAACAGCCGGATGAACTCCCGCGGGACCCCACCGCTCGTACGTGCCGCCAGTTCGAGGGCGGTTGGCTCGATGAGCGCGCGCTCGGCGAGGCGATCGTACAGGGCCTGGAAGAACTGGCGACCGGGATCGGCGAGCTGATCGGGATTGTCCCGGGAGATCACCTTCACGTTGTTCAACGTCACCCGATGCACGTTGCGGGCGGCGGCCTTGTAGTCGGGGTCGAAGTGCAGCCAGAAGGGTACCGTCAGCACGCTGGAGCAGGGCAGGCCGAGCAGCAAGTGGAGGTTGCGCACAAAGACATCGCGCGCTGCCTCGTCATCACCGATCTTGTCTCCATCGTCGACGACGAGCAGGACGGAACGCTCCGCCATGCGGTGCAGGCGGACAAGCAAGGCGTGGACCAGGTCGCGGACCTTGCTGGGAGCGAAGGCTTCGCTGGTGGTCAGCGCCTGACGTACCGAGTCGTCCGAGCGCACCTGGATGGTCTTCTCCAAGAGACCGGCGCTCAGTTTCAGAAGCCAGTCGTCCGCGATCACCTTGTCGGGCGCGGAGAGCCCGGTGCCGCCGGTGAGGACCCGCAGCCACTCTGCCAGGATCTTCTCGTCGTCCGCCGCCCATCCCAGCCGTCCCACCTTCTGGCCATGGTCCTCGACCAGCGTCCGGGCCAGCTCCTGGGCCAGGGCCAGGAGCACCAGGCGGACGTTGACCTCGGCCGCGAGGTTCAGTCGGTCGGCGAGGGAGATCGAGACGACCTCGTAGGCCGTTCGGATCTCCGGGTCCAAGGTGAGCTGGTGGAGCTCCATCGACTTGCCGGAGCCGATCTGGCCATGCAGAAGCATGCGTTGAGCGTCGCGGGACTTGAGCAGGCGCCGCCGCAGCCGCAGGTAGGGCTTGGACTCGGGCGCGTCAGCCGGACCGCCAGCGCGGGAGACGTAGACCTCGGCCGACGGCCACGCCACGTCGTCCTTCTTCTTCATGGTGCGGAGTCTATCTCACCAACCCCTTGAACACCTCGGGCAGCCGCGTCGGCAGCTTGTCCACGTCGTCGAGCAGCAGGTAGCGCCCCTTGCCGAAGATCTCGGCCAGGTACTCCTCGGCGCCCTCGCTGGCGTCCATGCTGATGCAGTGCACGTGCACGTCCTGGCGACGGGCCTCGTGCACGGCCATGGCCGTGTCCTTGACCCCGTAGCTGCCGCGGTACTGGCCGCGGTCCTCGGGGCGGCCGTCGGACAGCACCATCAGGATGCGGCGCTGCTGGGGCTGGCTGCCCAGGCTCCAGGCGGCGTGGCGGATGAAGGCGCCCAGCCGGGTGGCGCCGCCGGGCCGCAGGTTGCCGATGCGCTTGAAGACGGTCTCGTCGTATCCCTCCTCCCAGCCCTTGATGCGCTGCCAGGCGCAGGCCATGGGCCCCTGGTTGGAGAAGCCGTAGAAGGCGTGGGGGAAGCCCAGCACCCGCAGGCCCTCGCTGAACAGGACCAGCGCCTCCTGCTCTCTGTAGATGATGCCGCCCTGGGTGCTGCCCGAGAGATCGACCATGGTCAGGATGGCGGTCTGCTGGCGCTGCCGCTGGAAGCGCACGTACCAGTCGACCTTCGGCGTGTGGCCGGCCTTGATGTCGGCCATGGCGGACACGGCTCTGTTCAGGTCGATCTCGGTGCCGTCGGGCAGGCCGTGCACCCAGCGCTCTTCGACCCGCAGGGCGGCGAACTGGCGGCGGATGCGGTCGATCTGGGCCCGGTTGGCGTCGACGATGCGCTGGTAGGACTCGATGGGGCCGCTGCCGGCGGGCTCCTCGGTCACGCGGGTGGCGGCGACGACGTAGTGGCCACGCTCGGCGTTCCACTCGTCGTACTGGCGGCTGCCGTCCTCCTCGGGGCGGGCCTGCAGCTCGTTGGTGACCAGGTCGGCCGGGTCGGGGACGTTGGCCACGCGGCCGGGGCGCATGGCGCGCTTGAGCTTGTCCTGGATGCCGCCGCCCGCGCCCTTCTGCTGCATGGCCTTGAGCAGGCTGCGCAGGGGCGTGTTGCCCTTCTTCCACTCCTGCTCGTAGGCCAGGTCCCGGGCGAGGTCGTCGAGGATCCACTCGGGGCGCAGCACGCCGGCGACGTAGGGCAGGGGAGGGGGGCCCAGCCGCAGGCGCCGGTACTCCTCGCGCAGGCGGCGGGCCTGGCCGGACAGGACCAGGGGCGCGCCCTTGCGGCCGGGCAGGGTGGACAGATCCAGGCGGTCGACGGCGACCAGGGCGGCGCGGGCGACGCTGTCCTCGGCGGTGGGGCCCGGCGGCAGGCGGTCGTCGGTCGGGAAGCGGACCAGGCCGTCGTACAGGGGCCGGAAGGCCCCGGGCATGCCGCGGCGAGGGACCTCGGAGAGGTTGACCCGCATGATGCCGGCCTTGTCCAGCAGCGGCAGGGCGGCGAAGTCCTTGCGCAGGCCGGGGTAGCGCTCCGACCACAGCCGCACGACCAGGCGGGTGGCCAGCAGGTGCCAGGCGTTGCGGAAGACCCAGTCGGCGTGGATCTCAGCCAGGAAGCGCTTGTCGTCGAGCAGGCCGAGCGCCAGGAAGCCGGCCTGGACCATGGCCATGCAGCGGTAGAGGAGGCGGTCCTCCTCGGGCGTCTCCGGCGCGGGCACGGCGCGCGGCAGGTAGATGTCGTGGGTGTCGGTGCAGGCCGGGTCGTTGACGGCGATGTCCACGTCCAGGCCGCTGACCATGCGCACCCAGCCGGCCAGCGGCCGGCGCACCTCCTCCAGGGGCAGGCCGACGTCGACGCCGTCGGTGAGCTGGCGCTTCACCCGCCCCATCAGGAAGGCGGCGAGCAGCGCGTGCTCGGCCTCCTCGTCGGTCTCGGCGGCCAGCACGGCGCGGGCCGCCTCGCCGTACTCCTCCAGCGTCGCCTTGTCGGCGTCCTGCGGGGTCGGAGGCCAGGTGGGCGCCGCCATCAGCCCAGCACGCTCCGCAGCAGCTCGCGCAGGCTCCTGGTCATCTCCTGGTCGTCGGTCAGGCTGCCGACCAGGGTCGCCTCGCAGGCCTGGCGCAGGGGCAGGCCGCCGGTGACGAGCTGGCCGGCGTAGACCAGCAGCCGCGTGCTGGCGCCCTCCTTCAGGCCGTGGCTCTTCAGCTTGCGGGTGGCGCGGCCGATCTCCACCAGGCGGGCGGCGGTCGCGGCGTCGCAGCCGCTCTCCTTCGCCACGATCTCGGTCTCGACCGCCTCGTCGGGGTAGTCGAAGGACAGGCTGACGAAGCGCTGGCGGGTGCTCTCCTTCAGCTCGCGGGTGACCGACTGGTAGCCGGGGTTGTAGGAGATCACGATGAGGAAGCTGTCGGGCGCGGCCAGCTCCTCGCCCGTCCGGTCCAGGGGCAGCACCCGCCGGTCGTCGGTGAGCGGGTGCAGCACGGTCATCACGTCGCTGCGCGCCTCGACCACCTCGTCGAGGTAGACGATGGCGCCCTCGCGCACGCCGCGCGTGAGCGGGCCGTCGCGCCACACGGTCTCGCCGCCCTCCAGCATGAAGCGCCCGGTCAGGTCGGCGGCGGCCAGGTCCTCCTGGCAGGCCACGGTGATCACCGGGCGGGAGAGCTTGCTGGCCATGTACCGCACGAAGCGGGACTTGCCGCAGCCGGTGGGGCCCTTGAGCAGGACGGGCAGCTTGAGCCGCGCGGCCGTCTCGAAGACCTCGATCTCGTTTCCGGTGGGGCGGTAGTAGGGCAGCGCGGACATCAGCGGGGGCTCCGGGGTGGCGGGCCCGCAATGTAGCGCGGGCCATCGGGGGTGGGTGGCGGGGCCCGGGCGCGGAGCCCGGCGCGCGCGCTCAGCGGAACACCCGCTCCTGCCAGGCCGGATCGAGCTCGCCGGCGACCGGCAGCGTCATCTCGGGGTAGGCCGGGTGGGTGCGGACCATCAGCACCCAGAAGAAGACGAAGACCAGGTAGAGCGAGCCCAGGGTCCGCGGCTCGGGGTCGACCCGGCGCAGGTGGACGGCGGCGACGCCGCACATGAACAGCCAGGTGGCGTGGAAGAAGGTCTCGGGCTTCGCCAGGCGCCAGAAGCCGGGCACGACGGCGCGGGTGGCCATGTAGACGGGGTTCTCGACCCCCGGCAGGAGCTGCGGCCCCAGCGCCAGCAGGAAGAGCAGGCCGCCGGCGACCACGGCGAAGCGGATCAGCCCCTCGGCGCGGTGGCGCCAGCTCCCGAAGAGCGCCAGGCCGACGACCACCATGTTCAGCGCCCGCCAGACCTCCAGGCGGTTCCAGCGGAAGGGGGCGAGGGTGAAGCTGTCGAGCGCCGCGCGCTCCCACAGGAAGCGGTCGGGGTCACCCAGGCTGGGCCCGCCGTGCAGCAGCGCCCACTGCCAGACCGCGAGCGGCGAGACCAGGACGGCGCAGGCGGCGCAGGCCAGCCCGACGTCGCGGACGCGCGCGGCGGCCGCGGGGGCGGCGTCCGGGTCACGGCGGCTGCGGCCGAAGTCGATCAGCGTGCCCGCCAGGGCCATGGCGCCGATGAAGGCGCCGACCAGGCCCAGGTACAGGTTGTTCCAGGTCATGGCCAGGTACAACAGCCCCGTGATCCAGGGCCAGCGGCGCTGCCGCCGCTGCCAGGCGCGGTGCAGGGCCCAGGCGAACAGGGCCAGCCAGAAGACCGCCGCCTTCTCGATGGTGTACCAGTTCAGGTCGCGGAAGAGGTGCAGACCCATGCCCCAGGCGAAGGCCAGCACCATGGCCGTGCGGCTGTGGCCGCACAGGTCTCGAAGCAGGAGCCAGGCCGCCCACCACGCCAGGGCCGGGTAGAGCAGGGCCTGGGCGTTGAAGGCACCGAAGGGGCTCAGCAGCAGGTCGAAGAGCCCGGTGACCCACAGGTGGCCCGTGTGCACGCCGATCAGGGCCGCGGCCGGGTCGCCGGTCGACAACCAGGGGTGCAGGAGCATCCGGACGTGGACGCCGTCCAGGTAGAACAGCAGGCTTCCTTCCTTGTCGATGGTGGGGAAGGCGCCGTAGACGTAGGTGTCGAGGTACCACAGCAGCGGCATCGTCAGGACGATGGCCTGCCCCAGGATGAAGACCAGGGCCCGCAGCGTGACCGGAGGCCGCTTCCAGGCGGCCAGCGCGGTCAGCAGCAGCCCCACCACCAGGCAGCCCAGGTAGGCCTCGGGCGCGTCGAGCACCTCGACGGGGGCCTGGATCTCTCGGGGGTCGGGCGGCGGGCCGTACACGCCGGCCACGCTACAGGGTCCGCATGTCCCCCGCCAGCCGCCCGCGCGCTCCTGTCCCGCCCGCCGACCTGCTCGCCGCGGCCCGCGGCCCCGAGGGCGCCGCCCTCTCCGGCGCGCTGCTCGGCTGGTACGACGCGGGACACCGCGCCCTGCCGTGGCGCCCCGAGCGGCCCGAGGAGCGCGACCCCTACCGCACCTGGTTGTCGGAGATCATGCTCCAGCAGACCCGCGTCGAGGCGGTCAAGCCCTACTTCACACGCTTCCTCCAGCGCTTCCCCACGGTGCAGGCGCTGGCCCGGGCGCCGCTGGACGAGGTGCTCGGGCTGTGGGCGGGCCTGGGCTACTACAGCCGCGCCCGGAACCTGCACGCCGCCGCGCAGCAGGTCGCGGCCCTGGGGGCCTTCCCCGACACGGTGTCGGGCCTGCGGCGCCTGCCCGGCGTGGGCCCCTACGTCGCCGGCGCCGTCGCCAGCATCGCCTTCGGCCGCGACGAGCCCGCGGTGGACGGCAACGTCGAGCGCGTGTTGAGCCGGGCCTGGGCCGTGGCGGCGGGCCGCGCGGGCGTCGAGGCGCTGGCCCGGGCCATGCTGCCCGCCGGGCGCGCCGGCGACTTCAACCAGGCGCTGATGGACCTGGGCAGCGCCGTGTGCACCCCGCGGTCGCCCCGCTGCGGCGCCTGCCCCCTGCGTTCGGGCTGCCGGGCGCTGGCCACCGACGCCGTCGCCGCCTTCCCGCCTCCCCGCGCACGGCGGGCAGCCCCCCTCCGGCAGGCCGTCGGCCTGGTCGTGGCACGCGGCGGCCGGGTGCTGCTCGCCCGGCGGCCCGACCAGGGCCTGTTCGGCGGCCTCTACGAGCTGCCGGGCGGCTTCCTGCACCCGGGCGAGCCGGTGGAGGAGGGCGCCACCCGCCTGGCGCGCGAGCGCCTGGGCCTGGAGGTGGGTGCGGCGCGCCGCGTGGGCCAGGTCGAGCACACCCTGACCCACATGCAGCTCACCCTGCACCTGGTCGAGGTCGCGGCGCCCGCCGGCCCGGTGGTGGCGGAGCCGGGCGCGCCCCCGCTCGCCCCCGAGGTCCGCCCCGACGGCTACACCGCGTCCGCCTGGGTCTTCCCGGAGCAGCCGGTCGAGGTGGCGCTCTCCACGCTGACGAGCAAGGCGCTGGCTCGCATCCAGAGGGCGCGCGATGCCAGCTGAGGGCAGCGAGGCACGGCCACCGCTCGCCCTTTCGGGGACGCGTCGGTAAGATGATGTCGCGACGCCACGCCGGGACCGCATGGGGGCCTGGCGTCCTGGCGATGCAGTCCGCGGAGGAGGCGATGGGCCACGGCACGAGTCCCCAGCCGGCGTCGAGCGCCGGGCGCGCGGAGGTGATCTACACCTCGCTGGCCCGCGGCGACGACGTGGGTGAGACCATGGCGCTGGCGGCCCAGGGCCTGGCGGACGCCGTCGCGGCGTCGGCGGCCTTCGTCGGGGAGCTCTCGGCCAGCGCAGGAGGGCGGACGGACCTGCTGGTGCTGGGGCGGACCGGACAGCCCCGGGCGGGCGCGCCCAGCCTGTGGCAGCAGGTGCAGGTCGGGCTGGTCCTCCCCGTCGGCGCGCAGGGCGCCGTGCACGCCGCGGGGTGCCTGGGGCAGCCCTGGCAGCGCGGGCGCGAGTGGCTGCTGCCGCTGCGGATCGGCCGGGAGGTGGTCGGCGTCGTGGGCTTGTCGGGCGTCTCCGTCCCCGATGACGAGGTCCCCGCCGCGCTGGCGCCCGTGCTGCTCGCCACCGCACAGGCCCTGGTGAACGGCCGGGAGGAGGAGCGCCTGGCCGCGGTGCGCGCCGAAGCCGAGCGGCGGGCCCGGGGCCTCGAGCTCATCACGGCCCTGTCGCGCGACTTCCTCACGGTCTCGGTGGAGCACGTCGACCAGGCCATCCAGACGGCCCTGGAGGTGATCGGTCGCTACGTGGACGCCGACCGCTCCTACGCCTTTCGGATCGACCCGTCCCAGGGGATCATGGTCAACACCCACGAGTGGTGCGCGGACGGGGAGCGCCCTCGGATCCAGGACCTCCAGCGCCTGCCGCTGGAGGCCTCCACCTGGCCGATGCGGGAGCTGGTGGCGGGCCGGGTCGTCGACGTCCGCGACGTGGAGACCATGCCCGGCGAGCGATCCGCGGAGCAGGCCCGCCTGCTGGCGCAGGGCATCCGCGCGACGGTGATGGTGCCCACGCTGCTGCGGGGCCAGCTCGTCGGGATGGTCGGCTTCGACTCGGTGCACGGGCGGCGCCGCTGGAACTCGGCCGACGTCGCCATCCTGGAGGGGCTGGGCTCGGTGGTGGCCCACGCGCAGGAGCGCCTGGCCCTGGAGGGCGCGATGCGCGCCACCGAGGCCGTCACGCACGCGCTGGGGGCGCTGACCGAGGACGTGATCTACCTGCGCGCCGTGGACCCGCCCGCCGTGCTCTACGTCAACGAAGCCTTCCAGCGCCTGACGGGCCTCTCGCCCGCCCAGACCGTGCGGGACCCGTTCCTCTACCTCTCCGTCGTCCACCCCGACGACCGCGACCGGGTGCGCGCGGCGGCCCGCGAGCAGCACCACCGCCTCTTCGACGAGATCTACCGGGTCGTGCGGCCGGACGGCTCGGTCCGGCACGTCCACGACCGCTCCTTCCCGCTGCCGGGCGCGCACGGCGGCTCGGTCCGCGTGGTGGGCATCGCCCAGGACATCACCGAGCGGGTCAGCCGCGACGAGACGCGCCACCAGGCGGCCAAGATGGCGGCGCTGGGCACCCTGGCGGGCGGCGTGGCCCACGACTTCAACAACAACCTGATGGTCATCCTGGGCTACGCCAACCTCAGCCTGGGGCTGGTCTCCGAGGGCGACGAGCTGCGCGCCAACCTCGACCGGATCCTGCGCGCCGGAGAGCGGTCGGCCCACCTGACGCGGCAGCTCCTGGCCTTCAGCCGCAAGCAGCTCGTGCGGCCCGAGCGGGTCGAGCTCGATCTCGCGGTCGGGGACCTGGGCCGGATGCTCCGGCGGCTGCTCGGCGAGGACGTGCGCCTGGACCTGGCGCTCGACGCGCCGGGCGTCACGCTGCTCATCGATCCGGGCAGCCTCGACCAGGTCCTGATGAACCTGGCGGTGAACGCGCGCGACGCGATGCCCCGCGGTGGCGTGCTCCACATCCGCACCTGCCGGGAGCGGCTGGAGCGCCCCCGCCCGGGGCGCTGGTCGGACGAGCCGCCCGCCGGGCTCTACGCCGTGGTCGAGGTGCACGACACCGGCGTGGGCATGGACGAGCCGACCCTGGGTCGCCTGTTCGAGCCGTTCTTCACCACCAAGGGGCCCGGCAAGGGGACAGGCCTGGGCCTGTCCACCGTCTATGGCGTGGTGAAGCAGGCCGGTGGCTTCGTCCACGTCAGCAGCGAGCCGGGGCTGGGCTCGCGCTTCTCGGTGCTGTTGCCCCTGGCCGAGCTGCCCCATGCCGGCGCCGACGAGGCCGGCAGCCGGCCCTCGGAGGAGCGGCCCGGCGACCGCGCCCGCGTGCTGGTGGTCGACGACGACGAGGGGGTGCGCGAGGTGATGGTGCGCACCTTGCGGGCCGCCGGACACGACGTGTGGATGGCCTCGGGGGCCGAGGTGGCCGAACAGCTCGTCGCGCGGGGAGACCTCCACTTCGACCTGGTGGTCACCGACGTCATCATGCCCGACGTCAACGGGGTCCAGCTGGCCGAGCGCATCCACGCCCGCAACCCGAGCCTGCCGATCCTGTTCGTGACCGGGTACACCGACGACGCCACCGTGCAGCACGGCCTGCGGCACGAGACCCACGCCGTGCTGCACAAGCCCTTCCCCCCCGAGGCGCTGACCCGCCAGGTCTCGCGCATGTTGAGCCGCAGCCCGCCGGCCTGAAGCCGCCTACAGGGCCAGCCGCTCGCCCCGACGCAGGCGCCGCAGCGCGTCCTCGATCACCACCACGTGCTCGCGCTCCTCGGCCTCCAGCTCGCGGCAGAGGCGCCAGGCGGGGCTGCCCTCGGGCAGGGCGCGGGCGGCGTCCTCGAAGTGCCCGCAGGCCCGCTGCTCCAGGCGCAGCGCCAGGCCGAGCAGGGCGTCGGCGTCGCCGGGCAGCGCATCCGAACCCAGCAGGGCCTGCCAGGTCGCGGCCTCGGCCCGGGCGGCGGGAGCCGGCAGGTGGTACCGCCGCGCGAGCAGCGCCGCGTGCTCCTGCTCCATGGCGGCCAGGCGCCCGAAGATCCCGGCCAGATCGGGGTCGGCGGCGAGGTCCTGCCCCCGGGCGTAGAAGGCGGCGCCGCCCAGCTCGATCTCGTAGGCCTGGCGCACCACCCTCCGCACCGGGTCGTCAGCGGCGCCCGGCAGGGCGGGCTCGTCGTGGACCAGGCGGCCGCCGCAGGCCGGGCACAGGCCGAAGGGGAAGGCCCCCACCTCGTAGACCTTGTGGCAGCCCAGGCAGCGCAGGCGCAGCAGCTCGTCGGCGCAGCAGACGTAGTCCTCGGCCCCCTCGACGGGGCGGTGGCAGCGCGGGCACTGGCCCTGGCCCGGCTGGGAGGCCGGCGCCGCGGGCGCCTCCAGGTCGGGTGGCCACTGGCCCGGCGCGCGCAGCCAGCGCAGGATCCCGGCAGCGGCGCGGCGCCCGGCCCCCAGGGCCAGGATCACGGTGGCCCCACCGGTGACGATGTCGCCGCCGGCGAACACCCCCGGGAGGTTGGTGGCCTGGCTGTGCTCGTCCGCCTGGATGTAGCCCCGGCGGGACAGCGCCAGCCCGGGGGTGTTGCGGCCGATGATCGGGTTGGCACCGGTGCCCAGCGCGTAGACGACCATGTCACAGGGGAAGGTCTCCTCCTGGCCGACCACGGGCTCCGGGCGTCGCCGCCCGCCCTCGTCCGGCTCGCCCAGCGCCATCACCTGGGTGCGCAGCCCGGCCACATCGCCCCGCTCGTCGAGCATGACCTCCAGCGGCGCGCGCAGCCAGTGGAAGGTGATGCCCTCCTCCATGGCGTGGCGCAGCTCCTCGGCGCGCGCGGGGGCCTCGGCCTGGGTGCGGCGGTAGACGCAGCGGACCTCCTCGGCGCCGAGCCGCCGGGCGACCCGCAGGCAGTCCATGGCCGTGTTGCCGGCGCCGATGACGACGACCTTGCGCGGGCGGCCAACCGGCGTCTCCTGGAGGGGGAAGCGGTCGCCGCCCATCAGGTTGACCCGCGTGAGCAGCTCGTTGGCGCTGTAGACCTGGCCGGCCCCCTCGCCGGGCAGGCCCAGGAAGGCGGGGAAGCCCGCGCCCGTCGCGACGAAGACCGCGCGGAAGCCCTGCTCCTCCAGCAGCCCGGGCACGGTGAAGGTCTGTCCGATCACCGCGTTGACCTGGAAGCGCACGCCCAGGCGCTGCAGGGCCTGGATCTCCCTGTCGATCACCGGTCGCGGCAGCCGGAAGGAGGGGATGCCATAGCGGAGCACCCCGCCGATGGTGTGCAGGGCCTCGAAGACCACGACCTCGGCCCCGGCGCGGGCCAGGTCGCCGGCGCAGGCCAGCCCGGCGGGGCCGGAGCCCACGATGGCGACCTTGCCGAGCGCCGGGTCGCGCACCGGAGCCAGGTCCATCTTCACAGGGGCGTGGTCGCCCACGAAGCGCTCGAGCCGACCGATGGCGACCGGCTCCTGCTTCTTGCCGACGATGCACCACGCCTCGCACTGGCTCTCCTGCGGACAGACGCGACCGCAGACGCTGGGGAAGAGGTTGTTCTGGTGGATCGCGGCCTGGGCGGACTCGAGATCCCGCAGCAGCAGGTGGCGGATGAAGGTCGGGATGTCCACGCCGACCGGGCAGCCGCTGACGCAGGTGGGTCGGCTGCACTGGATGCAGCGCTCGGCCTCGGCCAGGGCCTGATCCCAGCCGTAGCCGAGGTTGACCTCGAGGAAGTTGCTGGCCCGCTCCGTCGCGTCCCGCTCGGGCATGGGCGTGGCGTGCAGGGCGATGTCCTTGAGCTTCTTGTAGTTGCGCTTGCCCTGGTCCACCAGGGTGCGCTCCAGGTTGCAGACGTGGCCGCGGTCCTGGTTGGCCGTCGCCTCGTCGCCGTGGAAGCGCCGCTGGCGGCGGAGCAGCTCGTCGAAGTCGACCTGGTGGGCGTCGAAGTCCGGACCGTCCACGCAGGCGAAGCGCACCTGTCCGTCCACGCTGACGCGGCAGGAGCCGCACATGCCCGTGCCGTCGACCATGATCACGTTCAGGCTGACCACGGTGGGGACGGCCAGCGGGCGCGTGACCTCGGCGGTTGCGCGCATCATGGCCATCGGTCCGATCGCGATGACCTTGTCGGGGCGATCCGCACCTGCACACTGCTCGGCCAGGGCGGCGGTCACCAGGCCCTGGCGCCCGTGGCTGCCGTCGTCTGTGCACACGATCAGCCGGTCGCCGGGCCGGTCGCACAGCGCGCGGAAGCGCTCCTCCCAGAACACGAAGTCCTTGGACCGGAAGCCCACGATGGCGGTGACCCGCACCCCCCGCTCCCGCGCGCGCCGGAGCTGCGGGTAGATCGGCGCCACGCCCAGCCCCCCACCTACGAAGCACAGGTGCGCGGCGCCGTCGAGGTGGCTCTCGACACCCAGGGGCCCGACCAGGTCCTGGAACCAGTCGCCCGGCTGCCAGCCCTCCATCATCTCGAAGGTGGTGCGCCCCAGCGCCTGGATGACCAGGGTGACGGTGCCACGCCGCGGATCGAAGTCGGCGATGGTGAGCGGGATGCGCTCGCCACCCTCATGCAGGCGCAGCATGACGAACTGTCCAGGGCGCGCCGCGCGGGCGATGTCCGGCGCGTAGACCTCCCACAGGAAGGTGTGGTCGGAGAGCTGCTCGCGGCGCAGGACCTGGAACATGACGACTCCCGGAGGTCGGGGGGACACTCCGGGAGTCCTATGCCGCGGGGGCGAGGGGAGGAGGAAGGTGCGACCACCCGTCCCCAGCGGATTCAGCAGGCGATCAGGGGCCGGTCACGTAGGCGAAGTCCATCGCGCCGTGCCAGGTGTTCGCCAGGAGGTTGTCGTAGATCATGCCGTTGGCGCCATAGGACAGCGTGTAGGCGTCGTAGCCCACCACCTGCAGCCAGGCGGCGACCATCGAGGCGGTCTGGCCGGTCCAGCAGTAGATGATGATGGGCATGGACGGATCGAGGATGTCCAGCGTGTCCAGGGTCAGCGTGTTCGGGGTGACCTGGTAGGCGCCCGTGATGTGACCGTAGGTGTCCCAGTCCGTCTCGGCCCAGTAGTTGATGATCTGGTAGTCGTCGTAGGCCGAGAGCACATCCGCGATGCTCTTGCTGTTGTAGGTCGCCAGGATCTGGGCGTCGATCTGCGCGGCCAGGATGTCGGCGGGCTCGGTCATGCCGGTGGCCAGGACGGGCATCGTGTCGTAGGACGGCAGGGCGGGCGGGTCGCTGAACTCCCAGGCGCCGTCGTAGTCCAGCGCGGCGTTGCCGATGTTGGCCGACCACAGGTCGAAGTCGCTGTGCCAGCCGGACATGCCGAACTTGAGCGAGACCGCCTCGTGGCCCGCCAACCGCAGCGCCATCACGGCGTGCGCGGCGCTCTGGCCGGTGTAGCAGTAGACCAGGACCTTCTTGCCTTCGGTGTTGTGCTCCTCGACGTACTTGACGACGTCGACCAGGGCCACGCTGTGCGCGCCCTCCAGGTGGCCCTCCTCGAAGTCCACCACACCGACCTCGTACTTGTCCGCCGTGCGGATGTCGACGATGAAGTAGTTCTCCAGGCCACCGTCGAAGACAGACTGGGCGTCGACCACCCAGCTCGTCATCATCGTGGGCAGGTCCAGCTTGTTGGTGGCCATGTAGTCGGTCAGGACCGCGTACTCGTCGACGACCTCGGTGCCGCCGCCGTCGCCGGTGCCGCCGCCGTCGCCGGTGCCGCCGCCGTCGCCGGTGCCGCCGCCGTCGCCGGTGCCGCCGTCCTCGGTGCCGCCGTCTTCGGCGCCGCCGTCGCCCGTGGCGCCGGTGTCGTCTTCGTCCTTGTCGCCGCAGGCCAGGAAGAGGGAGATGGGGGCCAGGAAGGTGAGCAGGGTCGCGGTGGTCATGGTGTGGCTCCGATGGAGCGCCCTCGCCATTTTCGTCCAGGCGAGGGACGGGTGGACGGCTCAGTCCCACGCGGTGGGGACGGAGTCGGGGACGATGTAGGCTTCGTTGGCCAGGGACTCGTCGGGCCGCGCGTCCAGGTCGACCTGGCGCAGGAACCAACCGTCCACGGTGGCCGGGGTGTTGTGACATGCTTCGGCGCAGGAGTCGCCGTCCTCGACCTCGGTCCGCGCGGTCCAGCGCTGGATGTTGTGCGGCGAGGTGTACTTCCAGGTCGGCAGGGACTCGTAGTAGGCGAGC
Source organism: Myxococcota bacterium (assembly GCA_023150805.1). GTDB lineage: Bacteria > Myxococcota_A > UBA796 > UBA796 > UBA2385 > UBA2385. The sequence goes on from JAKLKF010000082.1 coordinate 28,269, forward strand.
GGATCCTCGACCCCCCAGCCGGCGTAGGTGTCGGCCGAGATCGGGATGTGTCGCAGCGTGACGAACGCGGGCTCGCGGTAGTCCGGCAGCGGGTTGCGGCCGATCTTGAAGCCCAGCCACGAGGTCTCGTCCAGGCCGTCCGGCACGTGGCAGGAGGCGCAGTTCTTGTAGTCCTGGCTATGGCAGACCTGGCAGGACAGATCCTCCATGTGCATCAGGTGGTAGGTGTTGGCGCTCTCTACGCCCTCGTGGCAGTCGATGCACTGCGGCATGGTGTCCGCGGCGTAGCGATGCTCGGCTTGGGTGGTGTGCATCTCCTCGGCACCGTGGCACATCTCGCACTTGCCACCCGAGAGGTAGTGCGCGTCGCCGGAGTAGCCGTCGATCTCGTCGCGGTGCAGGCCCCGGTACTCCTCTCCCACGCGGCTGCCGTGGCAGGCGGTGCACTGGTCGACCATGCTGGGCTGCCGATTGAACACGTGGCTGTCGATGAGCCCACCGCCGACCGACTTCGGCCGGCTGACGTGGCAGGAGCCGCAGGTCGCGTGACAACCCGAGCAGGAGGCGTCGAAGCCGGCGACCATGTCCGGATCGTGGTCCAGCGAGTGGCCCGCGCGGGCCTCGATCATGTTCAGCTCGCCTTGCAGGGTCGCGTGCATGGACAGCGGGAAGGCCGCGGCGATCTCGCTGTGGCAGGTGCCGCAGGCCGCCTCGGGGTCGGCGCTGGGGTCGACGACCAGGCCCTTGTGGGCTCCCTTCATGGTGGTGGACGGCTCGTTGCCCTGGTGGCAGGTCGTGCAGCCCAGCGAGGAGTGGTTCTTGTCCTCGGCGTAGGTGTCTTCTTCGATCAGGACCTTTTCCCACGCTTCCAGCGGGGTGACGGAGCCCCCTCAACCTTCGCCCGAGGGCTCTTCGTGCGCCTCGCCGGTGTCGGCCGGGACGTTCTCCTGGAGCATCGCCTCGTCGCCGTGGCAGTCCAGGCACGCGCCCGAAGCGGTCCCGCCGTCGCCGGTCCCGCCGTCGCCGGTGCCGCCGCCGTCGCCGGTGCCGCCGTCGCCGGTGCCGCCGTCGCCGGTGCCGCCGCCGTCGCCGGTGGTGCCGCCGTCCGCCGTGCCCCCGTCTGCGCCGCCCCCATCGGTCTGGGTGTCGTGGGCGGTGTCGTCACTGTCCTTGTCGCCGCAGGCCAGGGGCAGGGAGAGGGCGGCGAGGAGGGCTACCGAGGTCGTCATGGGGGCGGCTCCGTGAGGGGCCAGCCACAATGCAAGGCGTGGGCCAACGCGCCGCGACGGCCTGCCGCAGGCCGAGGAGCCTGATGGTGACGCGATCGTCAGGGGTGCGCGCCGCAGGGCGGGGGAGGGGTGACGTAAAGGTGGACGCGGGGTTTACGTCAGCTTTACGTTTGGGGTGTCAAGGGCCACGGTCACCGCCGTTCGAGCCGGCTCAGATCCCGCCCGGCGAGAAGACCAGCGCCTCGTTGATGTAGGCGTCGTAGTTGTGCGAGAAGCGGCCCACGACCACGTCGAGCAGCCCGTCTCCGGTGATGTCGTGGCCGGTGGCGAGCGCGTTGCCGGTGCCGTAGTCTCCCTCGAGCACGATGTCGGCCTCGTCCATCTCCCGCGCGCCCCCGGCCACCGGGTCCAGGAAGATCCACGCGTCGTAGGCCTCGGCCTTGGCGCAGCTCGTGCCCCCCTCGTCAGCGGAGCAGGCGCCTGCCGCCACCACCAGGTCCTGCTTGCCGTCGAGGTCGAGGTCGCCGGCGAAGTCGAGCGCGCCACCGACCATGGAGTCCCCCGTGCTCGCGCTCAGCGTCGTGTCGGCGTCGAGGTAGGACAGGCTGCCCACCAGGGGCGAGGTGAACAGGCGGACGTCGCCCTCCCCGTACTCGGGTGCGCCCGCGGCCAGGTCGCCCAGCCCGTCTCCGTCCATGTCCCCGCCCATGGCGACCACCGACAGGACGGCCAGCCAGCCCAGGTTGATCTCGGCGTCCGCATCGTCGACGGCCCGGTCCTCCGCGATGGGGCCCAGGTGCAGGTGCACGCGCTGGTAGGAGTAGGAGGAGCCGCTGGGCTGGGCCTTGCCGGCGACGGCCACGTCGCCGATGCCGTCGCCGTCGACGCCGGGCGCGCCGACCAACAGGTCGAGCTGCCCGTCCCCGTCGACGTCCCACGCGCCGAGGCGGCTGCCCGCGCCGCCGGACGCTCCTGCGGCGCCGGCCAGCAGCAGGTCGGCGTCCTCGCTCGATAGGTCGCCCCGCACCGGGCCGCGGAAGAGGAAGAGCATGCCGTCGTTGGTGCCCGCACCGTCGACGCGAGCGTCCGCGAGCAGGAGATCGGCCTGGCCGTCGCCGTCGAGATCGCCGGTGACCTGCTGCAGGCCGATGGAACCGTAGGTCTCGGCGCCGACGACGGTGGCCGCCCGCAGGCAGGCGGCGGCCTCGTCGGCCTCGGTGCCGTCGCAGTCGTTGACGCGCCCGTCCCCGCACACCGTTGGCGCCCCTGGGTACACGAGCGCGTCGGCGTCGTCGCAGTCCTCGGGGGTGGAGACGCCATCGCCGTCCCCGTCGGTGGTGTCGCCGCCGTCGCCCGTGCCGCCGCCGTCGGCGGTGCCGCCGCCGTCGGCGGTGCCGCCGCCGTCGGCGGTGCCGCCGGTGTCATCGTCGTGCTTGCCCGTGCAGCCCAGCGCCAGGCAGAGCGCGAGCAGGCCAGGGGTGTGCAGGGGGACCCTCCCAGGTGGGATGTCCTTGTCCACGCCCGCCCCCGCTCACCCCTCGCGCTGCACCTTCACCAGGCTCTGCGCGGCGGCGACCCGCGCTCCCCACCACAGGCCCACCGCCAGCAGCACGCCCAGGGGCCAGCCCGCGGCGATGCGCGCCAGGTACTCGACGTGCACGGCCTCCAGGAAGGCCGGCGGCAGGTGCAGGCTGTAGCCGCGGTCGAGGGGGAAGAGCACGGCGACCGCGGCCAGGACCGCCACCGCGGCGCCGCGCATCAGCCGGGCCACGACGAGGGGCGCCTGGTTGAACTTGCGGTACATCGAGGTGGTGGCCTGCTGGTACTGGATGACCTGCTGCTTGACCAGGCCGGGGGTCTCCAGCAGGAACAGGGCGGTGGTGAGCGCCCGGTCCAGGGTGGGGCCGGGGCCCATGCGCTGCTCGATCATCCGCAGCTTGATCATCCGCAGCGTCTGCACCAGCTCGGCGTGGTAGTCCTGGCCCGGCCGCAGGCGCAGCACGGAGCTGTCGACCGCCATCAGCGCCTTGAAGTAGAGCGTCATCGACATCGTCAGCGGCAGGCCGACGTCGCGGGCCAGGTTCATGACGGCGACGACCAGGTTCGTGAGCGACTTCTCGCCGGGGGTGGCGCCGGGGTTGTCGCTGGCGTCGAGCCAGGCGTCGGTGGCGGCCGCGAAGCGCTCGTAGTGCTCGGTCACCAGCAGGCCGCGGGGTGCGTCCAGCAGGTCGAGCACGGCGACGAACAGGCGCTCGATGTCCTGGCTGGCGATGGCGTCCATCAGCGCCATCTGCTCGCGCAGGTCCTCGGGGCTGGCGCGGCCGACCAGGCCGAAGTCGACGTAGCCGATGCAGTTGCCGGGCAGGACGATCAGGTTGCCGGGGTGCGGGTCGGCGTGGAAGACCTCGCCCACGGCGGCCTGCAGGTAGTAGTTCTGGAGCACGTGGCGGGCCAGGGTGGGCAGGTCGCAGCCCATCTCGGCCAGCTCCTCGCGGACGGTGGCGTCCCCCGCCTCCAGGCGACGGACCAGCTCGCTGACCGGCAGGCCGTCGAGGAACTCCATGGTCAGCACCCGCGGCGTGGTCATCTCCCAGTAGATCCAGGGGATGCGCTGGTGCAGGTTCCAGGCGGTCTGCTCGTGGACCCGGTCGGCGTTCTTGGCCTCGATGACGAAGGACAGCTCCCGGCGCGTCCAGCGGATGAAGTCGCGGAAGACGGGGCGCACCTTGACGTGGCCGAGCACGCTGGTCAGGTCGACGAACCAGCCCAGGGCCAGCAGCCAGCGCGCGTCGGTGTCGAAGTGCCCCTCGGCGCCCGGGCGCTGCACCTTGACGACGGCGACCTTGCCGGCGTCGGGGCCCCGGCCGATGACGACCTTGTGGATCTGCCCGAAGGAGGCGGCGCCGATGGGCCGGTCCTGGAAGTCGGCGAACAGGTCCTCGATGGGCGCGCCCAGCTCGCGGGCGACGATCTCGCGCGCCACCGCGGTGGGGAAGGGCGGCACGCGGTCGTACAGCCGCTCCAGGCTGCGGCAGTAGCGGGCCGGCAGCACGTCGTAGCGCAGGCTGAGGAGCTGGCCGAACTTGACGAAGGCGCCGGCCAGGCCCTGCAGCCAGTCGTAGAGGTGCTCGGGACCGTAGGCCTGGAGCCGGGCGCGCCGGGCCGGGCCCACCAGCGGCAGGCGCGCCACCGCCTCGGCGAGCAGCGTCGGGAAGAAGACGCCCAGGAAGCCGAAGAGGATCTGCAGGCCTCGTCGCATGGGCGCCTCGCGCGGGGACCCTGCGCCGCGCGGCGCAGGCGGGGGGCTCCGCCGACGCAGCCCAGGGGGC
>JAKLKF010000083.1 GCA_023150805.1 Myxococcota bacterium
CGATGAGCAGCTCGTCGGCGCCGTCCCCGTCCAGGTCGCCCGCGGTCGAGACCGCGATGCCGGCGAGGTCACCCGCCGCCTCGCCGGTCAGCACGGCGTCGGCGTCGGACAGCGAGAGGGTGCCGGCGGGTGCGCCGAACAGGACGAAGGCCGCGCCCGACTCGCTGCCCGAGGGATCGGCGCCGTCGGCGCCCAGGAGCAGGTCGCCGGTGCCGTCGCCGTCGACGTCCCCCGCGGCGGCGACCGCCTTGCCGGCCCGGTCGCCCGCGGCCGCGCCGACCAGGGCGGCGTCGGCGTCCGCCAGCGACAGGACGCCCGTGAAGCCGCCCAGGACCAGCCAGGCGCCACCGGCGTTCGAGCCGCCGCCGTCGTACTGGTAGGCGCCGACGACCACGTCCTCCAGCCCGTCTCCGTCCAGGTCCCCCACGCCGGTCACGGCCCGCCCGGCCGAGTCGTTCGCCGCCAGGCCGGCGATCACGGCCACCGCGCCGTCCTCGACGCTGGCCAGCCCCTCGAGCGGCCCGGCCAGCAGGTAGGCCGCGCCCGCCGCGTTGGCGCCCGTGTCGTCGCCCGGGGCGCCCACCAGCAGGTCCGGCACGCCGTCGCCCGTCGCGTCGGTGAGGCCGGCGACCGAGCGGCCGGCGTAGAGGAAGCTGGCCTGGCCCGGGATCACCCGGTCGGCGTCGGCCAGCGACAGCGCCGTGTCGGGCGGACCGAAGTGCAGGTAGACGGCGCCGCTGTCGTTGGCGAGCCCGGTGGCGGTCGGCGCGCCGACGATCAGCTCGGGGTAGCCGTCCCCGTCCAGGTCCGGCATCGCCGCCAGGCCGCGGCCGGCGGCGTCGCCGTCGACGACGCCCGAGAGGGAGCCCGCGGCAGCGCTCTCCAGCGACAGCTCGCCCGCGGTCCCGCCCAGCAGGGTGTAGACGCCGCCGGGGTCGCCGCTGGTGCCGGCGCGGGTGGGCGCGCCGACGGCCAGCTCGGAGCGGCCGTCGCCGTCGAGGTCACCCAGCAGGGCGACGGACTCGCCCGCGCTGGCGTCCGTGCCGCCGGTCGCGGCGAGCACGGCGTCGCCGGGGCCCCAGGTCCCCGCCAGGGCGCAGCCGACGCCGTCGCAGTCGTTGTCCACCCCGTCCAGGCAGATCTCCTCGGCGCCGGGGTTCACGTCCGTGGCGGCGTCGTCGCAGTCGCCCTCGCGGCCGGCGTAGCCGTCGGGCGGCTCGCACCAGCACTCGCGCGCGCCCTCGCCCCAGCCGTCGCCGTCCAGGTCGGGCCAGGCGTCGGCGCAGCCCGCGGCGTCCTGCACGTTGGTGACCGTGTCGCAGTCGTCGTCCGCGGCCGTGTCGCAGTCCTCGGCCATGCCGGGGTGGACCTGGTCCTGGCCGTCGTCGCAGTCCCCCGGCAGCGCGGCGTAGCCGTCCGGGGCCTCGCAGGCGGCGGTGGTGTCGGTCTCCACACCCCAGCCGTCGTCGTCGTCGTCGAGGTACCAGGTGGAGGCCGCGCCGACCAGGGGGTCGCCGTCGTCGCAGTCGTCGGCGTTGGCGACGTAGCCCTCGGGCTGCGCGTCCGCGGTCGTCGTCTCGGAGGGATCGCCCAGGCCGTCCTCGTCGGCGTCCCGGTACCAGGTCGTGCCCGAGCCCCCGCCGTCGGTGCCCCCGCCGTCGGTGCCCCCGCCGTCGGTGCCCCCGCCGTCGGTGCCCCCGCCGTCCGTGCCCCCGCCGTCGGGCGTGCCCCCGTCGGGCGTGCCCCCGTCGGGCGTGCCCCCGTCGGGCGTGCCCCCGTCGGGCGTGCCCCCGTCATCGGCACGCCACTGGTAGGCGTCGTCCGTGATGATGGTGCAGCCGGGCGCAGCCACGGCGAGCAGGAGGAGCGCCGCCAGGGAGGAGCGCGACGTTGCCAGGGGAAGGCCAGGGACCATCGGAGCCGTCCGTGGGTTGCTCCGCGACCTTAGCCCAGCCCTGCACGAAGCGCCGCAGCCCGGGCCCGCTTGGTGCGCCTCAGCCCGAGCCCGGGCGGTGCGCCTGGCCGGTGGGGCCGAAGGCCTCCTCCGGGCGGGTCAACAGCCCGGCGAAGTGCAGGGCCAGGCGGCCCGCCGCGACCCCGTCGAGCAGGCGGTGGTCGAAGAGCAGCAGCAGGGGCAGCATGGGGCGCACCGCCGGCTGCCCGTCGACGACCACGACCTCGTCCTGCACGGTCGAGGTCCCCCACACCGTGCCCACGTGCCCCAGCCGCGTGGGGGGCGAGAGGGCGCCCCCGCGGAAGAGCACGCCGGGGACCGGCTGGAAGGGCGCCCCGGCGTTGGAGATGAGGGTGGTCGCGGGCGCCGCCCGGTACACCAGCTCGCTGCCCAGGCGGCCCTGCCGCAGCCGCTCGTAGCCGTCCATCACCCCGTAGAAGGCCCAGGGCGGCGCGCGCTCGGCCAGGCGCACCGCCTGGCGGACCAGGCGGTTGGTGCCGCGCCCCGACCGCTCCTGGGCGACCGCGCCCTGCCCCCGCACCGCCAGCTCCCGCAGGCTGAGCCGGTCGGCGTCGGCCAGGATCGAGACCCCCAGCTCGCGGCGCTTCCCCCCGGGGTGCCCCAGCAGGTTGACCGGCATCGCGACGCCGACCCGCTCCCGCACCACGATGCGCCGGCCCACGATCTGCGCGTTGGCCAGCGGGAAGGCCGCCAGCGAGCGCGCGACGGCCGCCACGAGCAGGTGCTGCACGGTCACGCGGGCCGGGGGCTGGCCCGTCGCGGAGGTCTCCGCGGCGGCGTCCTGCGCAGCGAGGCGCGCGAGGTAGGCGCGCGCCTGGCTGAAGTCGATGGCGAAGTTCACCGCGACGTGGGCCGAGGCCGGCGCCTGGAACCACCACAGCAGGGCCCGGCGGACGGCGGTGTCGGGGTCGCGCGGGGCGGCGCCCGGCGCGGAGGGCTGGGGGTCGAGGGGCATGTCCCTCCTGGGGGCGGCAGGGGATCGCGGGCCCTCCTACCCGTCGCCCGGCCCGCCGGCGCGGATTAGCCGGCGCGCATGTCCGCCCCTCCCCCCGATCTCCGCGACCTCATCAGCTTCCCCTCCTCCTTCACCTTCCGGGTGATGGCCGAGGCGGGCGACACGCTGGAAGATCGGTGCCGACAGGCCCTGGCTGCGGCCCTGGGCCGGCCGCCCCAGCAGGTCGAGACCCGCCCCTCCTCCGGCGGCCGCTACGTCGCCGTGCGCTTGACGGCGACGGTCGCCACCCCCGAGGAGATCTACGCCGTCTACGCCGTGCTGCAGCGGGTCGAGGGCGTGCGCCTGGTCCTGTAGCGGCCGCGGCGGGGCGAGGGCGGCATGTCGCAGGCCCGAGGGCCGGCCCGGGCCGGTGCATAGGGTCTGGACCTGGAGGCATCGTGGTCCCCTACGCGACCCTGGGCCTGCCGCCCGCCATCACCGCGACCATCGAGCGCCACATCGGCGCCCTGGGCCACCTGGAGCTGTCCCCCGCCGAGCTCGAGCCGCAGGGCCAGCGGGCGGTCGACCAGTCGGCGGCGCGCCTGGTCTTCGTGGGCCTGCCCGCCGACCCCGCCGCGGTCGAGGACGCGCTGGCGGCCGCCCACGCGCTGGTGGCCCGGGACCGCATCGTCGCCCTGGTCGGTGGCGACCCCACCCCGGCCCTGCTGCTGCAGGCGATGCGCCTGGGCTGCCGCGACGTGGTGAGCGCGGACGACGGCGAGGCCCTCGCGCGGCTGGCCGAGGCGGCCGCGGGCGACGGGGCGGCCCTGGTGGGCGGCGCGGGGGGGCTGGTCGCGGTCCTGGGCAGCCACGGCGGCGTCGGCACGACCACGGTGGCCCTGGCGCTGGCCGAGCTGCTGGCGCGCGACCCGACGCGGGGCGTGGTGGTGGTGGACCTCGACCAGGCCGACCGCACGCTGCGGGCGGTCCTGGACCTGCCGGCGGGCCTGACCGCGCGCGGCCTGCTGCGGGTGGCGGCGACGATGGACCCGGTCAAGGTGCGGGGCGCGCTCACCCGACGGGCAGAGGGCTTCTGGGTGCTGGGGCAGGACGAGGACGTGCTGACCGTGCCGCCCGTGGAGGCCGAGGAGCTGCCGGCGATGGTCTCGCTGCTCCGGCGCGCCTTCACCACCGTGGTGGTCGACCTGGGCAGCACCTTCGGCGAGCTGGCCTGGCAGCTCGTCGACGACGCGCACCTGGGGGTGCTGGTCACCACCCAGGACCTGATGGCGCTGCGCACCGCGCGCACCCGCCTGGACCAGCTCGAGCGCCTGGGGCTGCAGGGCGACCAGGTGGCGCTGGTCGTCAACCGCTACGCCCACGGCGCCGGCCCCTCGGAGGTCGAGATCGAGGAGCGGCTGGGCGCGCCGGTCGCGGCCCTGCTGCCCGACGCGCCCCGGCTGGCGCAGCGCGCGCTGGACGAGGGGCTGCCGCTGTCGGAGGTGGCCGAGCGCGGGCGGGTGGCCGACGGGCTCGACCACCTCGTCGAGCGCCTGACGGGCTCCCCCCCCCGGCGCAGGCGGCGGTGGTGGAGCCCCGGCCGCTAGGACCCGGCGGGCACCCGGCCTGCCGCCGCCCGGACGCTGCTACCGACGCCACTCCGCCGAGCCGTTGGGCGTCTCCCACAGGCGGATGGCGACCACCGTGACGCCCGTGTCGGCCAGCAGCTCCTGGGCCACGACGGCCAGCGCCGCCACGATGACCTCGGCCGTCGGGGGCTGGTCCAGCCAGTACACCGGCCGCCCCAGGCGGGCGTTGGCCTCGGCCACCGGCGCCGCCTCGGGGTCGGTCCGCATCAGGATCGCCGTGTGGTCCCAGTGCTGGTCCACCCAGCCACCCACGCGCTCCTTGACCACGCCGAAGTCCACCACCCGCCCGCGGTCGTCCAGCTCCGGGGCGTCGCAGGTGATCTCGGCGACGTAGCGGTGGCCGTGGAAGGCGCGGCACTTGCTCTCGTGGCGGGGGATGCGGTGCATCGCGTCCCACTCGATCCGCCGGGTGCAGGTCAGCATGCGGGCTCCCGTGCTTCAGCCGGTCGACGCGGCGTGGGCCGGCTGGCTGGCGATGACCGACAGGTCGGCGACCCCGATCCGCAGCTCGCGGGTGGTCGGTCGGCGCTCGACCAGCGCGTCGGCGTCGGTGACCCCCATCTGGGCGAGCTGCCGGCGGCTGCGCAGCACGTCGACGTGCAGCTTCTGGGCCGAGGCGTCCAGCTCCTCCAGCAGGCGGTCGGTGTGGACCCAGCCGCAGTCCCCCTCGGGGAGGCCGGCGGCGCGGTCGGCCAGGCGCTGGCGGGCCAGGACCAGCAGCATGCGGTGGCAGGCGCGGGCCGGCACCTCGTGGTGCTCTTCCCGCCAGCGCCAGGCGAGCTGGACGAAGGTCTCGTCGTGGCTCAGCCGGAACTCCAGGCGGATCTGGCCGAGGTCCGGGCCCATCGAGGCGCCCATGGTCGGCACCAGCACGTCGCCGATCTCGCCGGCCGGCAGGGCCAGCCACCACCGCTGCCCGCCCGCGCGGACCTCGTCCAGCCCCAGCGCGGGGCGCTCCTGCCCCTCGCCGGTCGCCCACAGCCAGACCCCCTCCGAGGAGGCCAGCCAGCCCTCGGGGCGGTCGTCGTCGGGCAGCACGAGCACGCCGTCCAGGGCCCGGCGGACCTGGCCGTCCTCCGCCACCGCGTAGGCGGCGGGCCCGGTCTCGTCCACCAGGGTCCAGGGCCGTGCACGCGCGCCCAAGCGCAGCACCGCGCCCTCGCGCAGCGTGGCGACCCCGCCGCCCGTGATGCGCTGCCCGTCGACGAAGGTGCCGTTGCGGCTGCCCAGGTCCCGCACGCACCAGCGGCCGTCGAGGCCCTGGAAGAGCACGGCGTGCTCCCCGGAGACGGTGGGCTCGGCCAGCACCAGCGCGCAGGCCCGCGACCGGCCCAGCACGCACCGCGCCCCGGGGGACAGCAGGCGATCGGTGTCGGCTTCGCGCAGCAGGGCCATGGCGGGGTCGATAACGCCGGGCCGCGACGCCGGGCCAGCCCGCGAGACCGAACCGTCACCGGGCGGCTGCGCGGCCCCCGGCGGGGGATAGCCCTGGCGGGATGACCGACCTCGTCCCTGCCGACCTGTCCCTGCCGGACGTGCCCGCCGACGAGCGGCCCTTCCTCTCCTCGCCCGTGCGGCCCGGCGGCTTCTGCAACCCCTGGGGGGTGCGGGTGGACAAGCGACCGGCCGACCTGCTGCGCTGGCAGCTCAGCCCCAACGCCTTCCGCGGCGCGCGGCGACGCCCCGCTCGCCTGCCTCGGGTGCCCGACCCCCACGCCTGCTGGGAGGCGCTGCCCGAGGGGGCGCGGGTCCAGTGGCTCGGCCACGCCTCGGTGCTGGTCGAGCTCGACGGGGTCGTGGTGCTCATCGACCCCCTCTTCGGCCGGGCGGCGGTCCAGGCCCGGGCGGTGCCCGCCCCCCGCGCCGTCGCCGACCTGCCCCGCGTCGACGCGGTCCTGCTGACCCACGGCCACTACGACCACCTGGACGCGCCGAGCCTGCGGGCCCTGGTGGGGCGCTTCGGCCCACAGCTGCCCTTCCTGGTGCCGCTGGGCCAGCGCGCCAGCCTGCCGGCGGCCTGCAAGGTGGTGGTCGAGCTGAGCTGGTGGCAGCAGGTGCGGCTGCGCGGGCTGCGCCTGTGCCTGGTGCCCGCCCAGCACTGGCACCGGCGCGGCGCCTTCGACCTGGACCGGGCGCTGTGGGGCGGCTGGGTGCTCCAGGGCAGCCGCTCGCTGTACCACGCCGGGGACACCGGGGACTTCGGGGGCTTCCGCACCATCGGGCGCGTCTTCCCCTCGCTGGACGTCGCGGTGCTGCCCCTGGGGGCCTACGAGCCCCGCTGGTTCATGGCCGAGCAGCACATGGCGCCCGAGGCGTCGGTGGCGGCGCTGGGGGCCCTGGGTGCGCGGTCGCTGCTGGGGATGCACTGGGGCACCTTCGACCTGACCGACGAGCCGCTGGACCACGGCGCCTTCGAGCTGCTCCCGGCGGCGGTCGAGGCCGCGGACCTGCCCGGCGGGCGCTTCCACGTCCTGGCCCACGGCGGCGCGCTGGGCTTCGGCGCGCAGGAGCGCGTCCACGGCGCCGCTGGCGTGCCGGGCCTGGGCCGGGAGGACGGCGACCCCGTCGCGAGCGCCGCGGCAGGCCGCCGGAACGTGCGATAGCTGTCACCGGAACGCCACACTCTCGCCCTGGAGGTCACCCGTGGGGGTGCCCCCGCCCGTGCAGCCCACCGCTCCTCCCCAGTCGGTCCGCCTCAGCCGCCACGACCGCCTGCAGGCCGAGCTGAAGGTCGAGTACCCGGTGCACGACGTGCTGCAGGCCGCGGTCGCCTTCGAGCTGGACATCTGGCTGCACCTGCCGACCGACGTCGGCATCGGCCCCGGACGCACCACCGCGGAGTCGGTCTACCAGGACATCCGGGTCCAGACGCGGCTGAAGACGCCCTCGGTGCACCTGCGCGACCTGGCCGACCCCCGCGGCAAGGGCTCGCCCCTGGTCGCGCTGACCGTGCTGGTCGACGCGCCGGAGCAGACGGCGTCCTGGGCCCGGGACGTCCGGCGCGAGGCCCGCCTGGTCGCCCGGGTCCTGCGCAGCGCCGGCCGGCGGGTGCTGGCCGCCGCGGGTCGCCACCCCGCGCGCGCCACCGAGCTGATGACCCTGCTGCTGGACGCCTGCCGGGTGGTCGGGCCCCGCTTCCGCGCCCTGGCCCAGCGCCTGCGGGCCCTGCCCCTGGACGCGCCCACGGCGCTGTGCCTGGAGGCCACCGACGAGTACCTCAGCCTGCAGACCGAGCTGTTGTGCACCCGCGGCGTCGCCCTGCTCGACCACGTCGGGGTCGACGGCGCGCTGCGCGACGGGCTGGCCGAGCTGGCGCGGCGCGAGGACGACCTGCGCCGCGACCGGCGGTGGCGCAGCCGGATGCCCGCGGGCAAGGACGCCGTCGAGGACGAGCCCTTCCTGGACCAGGCGGGCCTGCTCAAGCGCTACGTCGAGCGGGTGCTGCACCTGCGCCCCGTGCCCAGCAAGGTGCAGCGCTTCGCCCACGACACCATCCTGGGCCTGGCCGCCGCGGTGGCCATGACCTGGGCGGTGGGGCTGCAGGTCTTCGCCCTGTACAGCCTGGACCTGGACCTCTCCCGCGGCGCCGGCACCAGCATCGTCGTCGCCTTCTCCACCATCGCGGTCCTCGGCTACATCCTCAAGGACCGCATCAAGGCCTGGAGCGCCGAGGTCCTGGCGCGCCAGCTCCCCCGCTTCCTGGACGACCGGGGCTTCACCCTGACCTGGGGCATCCAGGCCGCCGTGCTCGGCAGGGTCAGCGAGCGCCTGAAGTTCGAGCCCGCCGAGCGGCTGGACCCCGAGGTGCACCGCCGCCACGTCGCGGCCATGGGCACGCCGCTGGCGGCCGAGGTGCACGACGACATCCTGCACTACCGCCGGCGGACCGTGCTCCAGCCCCGCGCCGCCCTGGCCGTGTTCCCGCGCTTCGTCGGCGTCAACGACACCCTGCGGATCAACGTGGCCCGCTGGGTGCGGACCCTGTCGGCCCCCCACCGCAGCATCGTGGTGCTCGACGAGCAGGACCGGCCGGTCGTCCGGCGCCTGCCCAACCGCTACAGCGTGCCGGTGGTGACGCGGCTGCGCAGCCGCGACGCGAAGGGGCGGCGACACGAGGAGTGGGCCGTGCACCGGATCCTGCTGACCCAGCGCGGCGTCGTCCGCGTCGACACCCTGGGCCAGCTCCCCGAGGAGGACCGCGAGGAGACCGGCGCCTTCGTCTGAGCCCCGCCGACGCCCTCCGGGCGGGCGTCCGGGCCGCTACAGGCCCAGCGCGGCGAGCACCTGTGGCGCGTCGGGGGCCACGGTCGGCGCGAAGCGCGCGACGACCCGCCCGTCCCGGTCGACGACGAACTTGGCGAAGTTCCACTCGATGTCGGCGCCCCCGCCGGCCGGGCTGTCGACCAGCCAGCGGTACAGCGCGCTGCGCCCCGGGCCGTTGACCTCCTGCTTCTCCAGCAGCGGGAAGTCCACGCCCCAGGTGGCGCTGCAGAAGGTGGCGATCTGCTCGGCCGTGCCGGGCTCCTGGCCGGCGAACTGGTTGCAGGGGACGCCGAGGACGACCAGGCCCTGGTCCTTGTGGGCGGCGTACAGCGCCTGCAGCGCCTGGTACTGCGGGGTCAACCCGCAGCGGCTGGCGACGTTGACGACGAGCAGGGTGCGGCCGGCCAGCGCGGTGGCCGGGAGCGGGCCGCCGTCCAGGCGGACCAGGTCGGGCAGGGACACGAGGCACCTCCAGGGCAGCCCAGGGATAGCCCGCGCGCGCCGCCGCGCACCCGGTCGCGGGCGAGCCCACCTGCGCTCGGCTACCCTCCCCTGCGTCCTGCCTGCCCACCCTCGCACCCCGAGCGCACCATGCCTCGTCCCCGCCTCCACCGCGCCGCCCTCGTCCTCCTCGCCACCCTTCCGACGCTGGCCGTCGCCTGCAAGGAGGACCCGGTCGACGACACCGGGGGCGGCGGCACCGACACGGGCGACGGGGTGGACAGCCCCTGCGGCCCCTGGTCCGCGGTGTGGCAGGGCGGCGCCCAGTGGGACTGGGTCCTGGACCCCGCCTGGGCCACCGAGCAGGAGAAGGAGGGAGGCTGGCGCAGCCAGGCGCTGGGCAGCGAGGAGTACAACGGCCGCATCGTCTGGCGCACCCAGGACACGGCCGAGTACACCGGCAGCGTCTACAAGGAGGAGGGCAGCCAGGTCGAGTGGCGCTTCGCCTGCGACGAGCAGGGGGTGTGGCTGCACCAGTTCGAGGGCGTCTGGAGCCGCACCAACAACCTGGGCGAGGAGGAGGGCTGGTGGTCGGTGGAGTTCGAGGAGCCGCCGCTGTGGCAGCCCTTCGACCTGGCGGTGGGCGACACCTGGGAGATCGACACCAGCTACGACTACTCGACCCAGGGCACCAGCAGCGCCCGCATGGGCCTGACCGCCAGCTTCGAGGTGGTGGGCGAGCAGTCCGTGACCGTGGGCGCCGGCACCTTCGACGCGCTGGAGATCGCCGTCGACTGGAGCGGCGACCCCCGCACCGACTTCGACGCCGACAGCTTCCACAAGATGGTCGCCCGCGACGTGGGCGAGGTGCAGATCGTGGGGCGCGCCAACCTGGAGGACTTCGAGCTGGACCCGACCTTCCAGACCCAGTGAGGCCCACCCGGGGACCGCTCAGGCGCCAGGGGCCGGCGTCCACCAGACCGGCAGCGGATCCCCCTCCACCTCGCTGTGGTAGTCGGGCAGGAAGGGCCGCAGCACGGCCTGCAGGTCGGCCGTCGCCTGCATCGCCTGGGACAGGGGGCCCCACCAGGGATCGCCCTGGACCCGGGCCACCGCCTGCCGCGCGATGCGGGTGCTGACCTGCTCCCACTCGCTGTCGTCCAGCGGCTGCAGCGGGTCGGCCGGCAGGGCGTCGTAGTACTGGCGGAAGCCGCTGGTGGGGCCGAAGGTGTCGCGCAGGCCCCACCGGGTGGCCAGCCAGCACTGCAGGCGCAGGCAGGCGTGCTCCCGCACGTCGATCTGGTCCCACAGCGCGAAGCCCCAGTCGCGCTGGTGGTAGCTGTCCACGCCGTTGGTGACCCAGTGACACAGCTCGTGCAGGGTCATCTGGGCGAGGCAGTCGTCGGCGTCCAGCTCCGCCCGGGTGGAGAAGGCCATCAGGCCGGTCCCGTCGGTCATGCTGAAGATGTCGGGGTCGCGCCGGACGGTCAGGCCCAGGCGGCGCGCGGTCGCCAGCCAGATGACCTCGAGCGGGTCGACGTAGCGGCTGCGGATGGGGCGCTGGTAGCCCTCGTCGTGCAGCGAGGCGGGGACGACCAGCCGCGCGGCGTCGAGCGCGTCCTGGGGCGGAGGGTTGGCGCTGGCGGGCCAGGGCGAGGGGGGCGAGGGGTTCACGGGCACCTCGGGGCGATCCGCCAGTTAGCCGGTCGCCGCCGTGGAGGCTCCGCTGATCCCCGCCAACCCCCTGTGGGACCCCGCCCTGGAGGCCCCGCCGCCCCCGGAGGGCGCCACCTGCGGCGGCTGCGCCTTCCGCGCGCGCGCCACCGGCCGCTGCGCCCGCCACGCGCCCCGGCGCGCCCCGGCCGCCTGGCCCGCCTGCCCGGCCTTCGTCGCCGCCCTGGACTGCCAGGCCTGCGGCGCCTGCTGCGGACCAGCCTACGACTGCGTCGAGGTCGGCCCCGACGAGCCCTTCGCCCGCGACCACGCCGCCCTGCTCGTGCGCGCCTTCGGCCAGCTCCAGCTCCCCCGCCCCGGCGGCCGCTGCCCGTGCCTGGAGGGCCAGGCGCCGCAGCTCACCTGCCGCCTGTACGCGGAGCGCCCCCAGAGCTGCCGCGACTTCCCCGTGGGCGGCCGATCCTGCGTCGAGGCCCGTCGCCGCGTCGGCCTCAGCCCCTGAGGCCCGCCGCCGCCGGGGGCCCTCCCCCGCGCGCGCTCAGATGGCCACGCAGGTGTGCATCGCCGCCGAGCAGGACAGCTTGACGGTGGCGCCGGCCTTCACCTCGACCGAGCCGCTGCGGTCGACGGTGCCGTCGCCGAAGCGCGCCTCGATGGTGTAGCGACCGACGGGCACGCGCCCGGGGGGGAAGCTGCCCGCCGCCCCGACCAGGCGCACGGTCGCGGACCCGGCCCCGCTGATCAGCCGCACCGTGCCGCTGTCGCCCGCAGCGGACGTGGCAGGCGAGGAGAGGGGGGCGGGCGAGGAGGGGGGGGCGGAGGGCGACGGCGCGCTCGTGCCCGACGCCGCTGGGGCCGACGGCGCAGGGCCCGACGCCGCTGGGGCCGACGCCGCTGGAGCCGACGCCGCAGGGGCCGACGCCGCAGGGGCCGACGGCGCAGGGGCCGACGGCGCAGGGGCCGACGGCGCAGGGGCCGACGCCGCAGGGGCCGACGGCGCGGCACCCTCCGTCGGGACCACCTGCACCGCGTGCGTCTCCAGCTCGAAGTCCTCCTCGGAGATCGCAGCCGGCTCCGGCCCGGTCCCGGCCGTGCCCGCGCCGTCCGTCGGCGCCTCCAGGGCCTCCCCCAGCGCCTGGAGCGGCGCCACCTCCCCCTCTCCGGACGGCTGCGCGCCCCGGCCCGGCGCCAGGCGCCAGGCGACCAGCCCGCCGACCCCCAGCACCAGCAGCGCGCTCGCGGCCGCGACGCCGGCCATCAGCCCCACCCCCCCACCGGCAGGCCGAGCCGGCCGGGGAGAGGAGGGCGTCCCGGGCGCGGCCGCGGCGGGCAGGGTCGTGGCGGGCAGGGTCGTGGCGGGCAGGGTCGTGGCGGGCAGGGACCCGGCCCCCGAGGTCACCCCCCCCGAGATCAGGCCGGCCTCGATCAGGGTCGCGCCGGAGAGGTCGTCGACCAGCGGCGGACGCGCCAGCAGCAGCGCGGGCACCTCCTCCTCGGCCCAGTCCGACAGCCACGGCGCGCCGAAGCGGGGCCGCAGGTCCCGGCAGGCGCGCTCCAGCTCCCGCGCCGTCGGGCGGGCGGCCGGGTCGTAGAGCAGGCACTCGGCGACCAGGCGGTACAGGTCCTCGTCGGGCTGGCTCTCCCACAGCCGGTGCAGGGCCTGCCGCAGCCGCTCGTCGTGGCGCTCGCGGTTGGCCGAGGTCCGCCCGAAGGGCTCGCCCAGCAGGAGCTCGTAGAGCACGGCGCCCAGGGCATAGACGTCGCCCCTGTGCTCGTCGATGCCGTCCAGGCGCTCGGGCGCCATGTAGTTGAGCGAGCCGAAGTAGATGCTCTGCGTGCGCGCCTCGCGGTCGGCGAAGTCGGCCCGCGCCACGCCGAAGTCCAGGACCTTGACCTCGCCGGCGGCGGTGAGCTGGATGTTCCCGGGCTTGATGTCGCGGTGCATCAGCCGCAGGGCGCCCCGGACGACCAGGCTGCCGTCGGCGGCCCGCGTGGCGCTCACGCTGACGCTGCGGTCGGCCGACAGCTCGTAGGCGTAGTGCAGGGCGTTGGCGACCTCCTGGACGATCTCCAGGGCCAGCCCGGGCGGCAGGGGCCCCACCTCGGCCAGGAGCTGCTTGAGGTCGACGCCCTCGACGAACTCCATCACCACGGTCCACCGGCCGTTGAGCAGGTGCAGCCCGTCGACCTGCACGATGGCGCGGTGGCGCAGCATGCCCAGCAGGCGGGCCTCGTCCCGCAGGCGCTCGGCGACGCCGATGGCCTCGGGCAGGTCGGGGTTGAGCACCTTGAGCGCGACCTGCTTGCGGAAGCCCGAGGGCCCCATCAGCTCGGCGCGGTAGACCGTGCCGAAGCCGCCGCGCCCGACCGCCTCGACCACGTGGTAGCGCCGGACCTCGGCCTCGCGAGACGTGGCGGCGGCGGGGGGGGGCGGAGCAGACGGCGACACGGCGCGGATCGTAGCAGGTTCAGGGCCGGCCGGGCCGGGCGGCTGCTACCATACCGGCTCCCCTCGCCCCGGATCGCCCGTGCTCCTGCTGGCCCTGCTGGCCTGCGCCTCGCCCGAGCGCGCGCCGCTGCCCGACGAAGATCCCGTCGCGCTCGTCGACTTCGTCGACCCGATGATCGGCACGGGCGGGCTGGGCTTCTCGGTGGGCTGCGCCTACCCGGGCGCGGCCGTGCCCTGGGGCCTGGTGAAGGTCAGCCCGGACACCGCGGACGCAAACGGCGCGGCCCCCGAGTACCACCACGGCGGCGGCTACCACCACGACGACACGCACATCCAGTCGTTCAGCCACATGCACATGCACGCCATCGGGGTCACCGACTACGGCGCGGTGGGCGTGATGCCCGTGGACCGGGGCGCTCCCGACGCGCCGCTGGCGGCGGAGCAGGCGCTGGAGCTGGGCTACCAGGCCCCCTTCTCGCACGAGCGCGAGCAGGCGCGGCCGGGCTGGTACCAGGTCCAGCTCGACGGCCCCGACGTGCTGGTCACGCTGACGGCGACCCGCCACACGGCCCTGCACCGCTACGACTTCGGGCAGGTGGCGGCGCCGACCCTGGTCTTCGACCTGGGCCACGTGCTGAAGGAGGGCATCAGCCGGGGCGGCTGGGTGGAGCTGGACCCCGAGGCGGGCGTCATCCAGGGGCAGACGGTGGTCGACGGGGGCCTGTCCTCGCCCTTCTCGGTGTGGTTCGTCGCCGAGCTGGACACCAAGCCCACCTCCTGGGGCGCCTGGAGCGGCCAGGAGGGCGAGAGCTGGAGCGACGCCAGCGGGATCACGGTGGCGGCCGGCGGCACGACGGCCCAGGTCGAGATCCAGGGCCAGGAGGTGGCGGAGCCGGTCCACGCCCGCTTCGGCGGCTGGTTCGGCTTCGACCCCGGGGTCGGCCCCGTGCACCTGCGGGTCGCGCTCAGCACGGTCGACCTGGACGGCGCGTGGCGCAACCTGGCCGACCAGGGCACCACCTGGGACACCGAGGTCGTGGCCGACGACGCGCGGGCCGAGTGGGCCGCGCTGCTGGGCGCCTTGCGCGTGTGGGGCGGCAGCGACGAGGACCGCACCAAGCTGGCGACCGCGCTGTACCACGCGGCGCAGATGCCGACGATCTTCAGCGACGCCGACGGCCGGTATACCGGCTTCGACGGCCAGATCCACCAGGCCGACCACCTCTACCACACCGACTACAGCCTGTGGGACACCTACCGGACGACCCACCCGCTCTACACGACGCTGTGGCCGGACTGGCACCGGGGCATGCTCCAGAGCTTCGCGCGCATGGTCGAGCAGGGCGGCAACGTGCCCCGCTGGGCGGCGGCGACCGGCGACAGCGAGACGATGCTGGGCACGCCGGCCAACATCGTGTGGGCCGAGGCCTGGCGCAAGGGCATCCGCGGCTGGGGCGAGGACATCGTCGCCCCCGCGGTCATCGACATCGCGCTCGGGGACGTGGTGCCGGCCTACGGCGGGCGGCCCGACGTGCCGACGCTGGACCTGTACGGCTACTACCCGGCCGACCTGGTGGGCCGGTCGGTGGCCTGGACCCAGGAGGCGGCGATCTCCGACCACGCGCTGGCCGAGGTGGCCGAGGAGCTGGGCGACAGCGCGGCGGCCTCGGCCCTGCGCAACCGCAGCGACGCCTGGAAGCGGCTCTACAACCCCGAGACCGGCTGGGTGCAGGGCCGCTACAGCGACGGGAGCTGGGAGGAGCTGCCCGACCCCGGCATCTGGAACGAGATGTACGCCGAGGGCAACGCCCGGCAGTACCTGTGGCTGGCGCCGCAGGACCCCGAGGCGCTCTTCGAGGTGCTGGGCGGCGAGGAGGTGGCGCTGGCCCGCCTGGTCGAGACGATGGAGGAGACGGCCGACGAGGAGGAGGACCGCCTGGAGGCGGTGCCCAACTCCTGGTACTGGCACGGCAACGAGCCCAGCCTGCACATCCCCTGGCTGTTCGGGCTGGCCGGCCGCCCCGACCTGGGCCGGGTGTGGGTCCGCTGGGTGATGGACACCTACTACGGGATCGAGGCAGACGGCATCACCGGCAACGACGACGCCGGCGCCAGCAGCGCCTGGTTCGCCTTCGCGGCCATGGGCCTGTACCCGCTGGCCGGGACCGAGCGCTACGTGCTGGGCCTGCCGGCCTTCGAGCGGGTCGAGTGGGACGTGGAGGACGGCGTCTTCACGGTGCTCTCCGAGGTCGACCCGCTGGACGGCGCGGCTCCGGTGGAGATCACCCTGGGCGGCCAGCCCTGGCCGGCGCCCTTCCTCTCCCACGACCACCTCGTCGCGGGTGGCGAGCTGCGCTTCTCGCCCGGTCCGTGACGCACCCTCCGGCGCGGCCCTGGTGGCCCCACGTGCGCGCGGCCCTGGTGGCGGCGCACGTGCTGGCGGTGGGCGTCGCGGCCCTGCCCGCCCCCGAGGGGGGGATGAACCGCGCGGCCTGGGCCGACCCCACCGTGCAGGCCGAGCTGGACGCCTGGGCCGGGCGCCTGCGGAGCCTGGGCCTGCCCGTGGAGCGCGCGGCCCTGGAGGACCACCTGTGGGTGGTGGGGCGGACCTGGACGCAGGCGCGCGCGGCCCTGCTGCGACCGCTCCGCCCCTACTACCGGGGGGCCGGTACGAACCAGAGCTGGCGCATGTTCGTGGCCCCCCACCGCTTCCCCGCGCGCCTGGTCCTGTCGGTCCGGGAGGACGGCGCGTGGCGCGACGTCTACGTCGAGCGGGACCCGCAGCGGCGCTGGATGGGCCGGCAGCTCGACCACGATCGCTTCCGCTCCGCCATCTTCCGGTACTCCTGGCCCGGCTACGGGCGCGCCTGGGCCGAGCTGGGCCAGTGGCTGGCCCTTCGAGCCGCGCGGGACTTCCCGCGCGCCAGCCACCTGCGCCTGCGCTTCGCCCGGCAGCGCTCGCCCTCGCCCGCCGAGGTCCGCGCGGGGGTCGAGCCGCCGGTCCGCTTCCTGCGCGCCCAGGAGGTGGAGCTGGCGTCCCTGCGCGAGGGTGATGGATGAAGGCCTGGCGCGCCTGGGTCGCGCTGCTCGACCGCCGCGAGGAGGGCACCTCGTTGGCGCTGTTCCGGGTGGCGATCGGGCTGTGCGTCCTGGGCACGGTGGGGACCGTGGTTGGGCATGGCCTGGTCGAGGTGCTGTGGGTGGACCGGGCCCACGGCGGCTATCGCAGCCTGGGGGAGGGCTCCTGGCTGGTGGCGCTGGCCGGCGGCCCGACGCCCGCGGTGATCTGGGGCCTGGTGGCGGTCAGCCTGGCGGGCGGGGCGCTGCTGGTGGCTGGGCTCGCGGCCCGGCTGGGCGCGCTGCTGGCCCTGCAGGGCGTGCTGGCCCTGACCTGGGTCAACGGCCATGCCGGTGGCAGCTACGACGACCTGCTGACCAACGCGCTGTGGCTGCTCGTGCTGGCGTCGTCGGACCGCACCCTGTCGCTGTCCTGCCGGCTGCGCACCGGGCGCTGGCGCAGCGACGACCCGGTCCCCGCCTGGCCGCGCTGGCTGGCCGTCCTGCAGCTCGTGCTGATGTACGCCTCGTCGGGCAGCCAGAAGCTGTCCAGCACCTGGGTGCCCGGCGGCGACTTCTCGGCCCTGTACTACATCCTGCAGCAGCCGACCTGGCAGCGCTTCGACATGCGCTGGGTGGCGCCCCTCTTCCCCCTGACCCAGGCGGCGACGGCACTGACCTGGGCCTGGGAGATCAGCTCGCCCCTCCTGTTGCTGGCCTTCTGGGCGCGGCTGGGCCCCTCGCCCGCGACCGGCCTGCGGGGCTGGCTGCGCAGGCTGGACCTGCGCCGGCCCTTCGCCCTGGTTGGCGTGCCGATGCACCTCGGCACGTTGCTGGTGATGAACGTAGGGCCCTTCTCGGCCCTGAGCCTGTGCTTCTACCTGTGCCTGTGGCACCCCGACGAGTGGCATGCCGCGGCGCGGCGCCTGCGCGCCCTCAGGCGCGGCCGTCCTGCCACCCCGCCCGCGCCAGCGACAGCCAGCCGACCAGGAAGCACAGCCCGCCCAGGGGCGTGATCGCTCCCAGCCACCGCTGCCCGGACAGGGCCAGCGCCCACAGCGACCCCGTGAACACCAGGGTCCCGGCGGTGAACGCCACCCCCGCCACCGTGCACGCCGGGCTCCGGCCCCGCGCCGACAGCAGCCCGGTCACCAGCAGCGCCGGCGCGTGCAGCATCGCGTAGCGCGTCCCCGTGTGGAAGGTCTCCAGCAGCTCCGGGTCGATGCGGCCCTCCAGCGCGTGGGCGCCAAAGGCGCCGCCCGCCACCGAGACGAAGCCGACGAGGCTGCCGGACAGGAACCAGGTGCGCATCGCTCCTCCAGCGGGTTTCAGCGGGGGCTCGGAAGTTCGACCGGCGATCCGCGCCTGATATAGTCCCCCAGAGGCGCCGTCTGCGGCGACGAGCGCCCCTCGCAACCCTTTGACGATGCAGGAGTGGACCATGTCGGACATGGACTCTGCGATCCCTGCGTCGGAGTCCTCGGCCAACGCCGAACTCCGACGCGACTTCGACGCAACCTTCCGCGCGCTGGTCGACGTCCAGCGCGAGCTGGGCGTGCTGCTGGCGCGCGCGGCGGCCGACCCCTGGCTGGAGCACCACGATCGCCACCGCATCGAGGACCTTCGCACCCGGCGCAAGGACCTGATGCTCGGCTGGAGCCGCCTGGCCCTCTCCTGGGCGGTGCGCGGCGGTGAGATCCGGCTGGACGGCAACCCTGCCGGCGCGCCCGCGGCCCCCCCGCTGCCCCCACCCTCCGCCCTGCCCCCTGGCTACGGCCGGTCGGAGCTGCACCCGCGCAGCGAGTCCGGCCGGATCGAGCCGGAGATCATCACGCGGACCCGGATCCGTCGCCCCGAGCCCGAGGCCCCCGAGGCGCCCGTCGAGCGGGTGCCGCTGGACATGGACCACGAGCGGCTGATCGAGCTGCTGCGCATGCTGGGCGAGCCGACGACGCCGCTGGACAGCGTGGAGCGGGTCCGCGACGAGCTCGCCCACCTGTCGGTCGGCACGGCGATGCCCCGCCTGGACGAGTGGGCGACCTTCCCCAAGCAGGTGCAGAAGGCCCTGGTCGGCATGACCGTGGCCCGCTCGCGCCACCTGCAGGACGAGACGCCCAGCGAGTACCTGCCCATCGAGCTGACCGGCGACCTCGACCGCCTCTTCTCGACGATGACCGGCTACTCCAAGCGGGAGCAGCCCGGCTTCGTCTTCGGGCTGCAGCGCCACCACCACCCGATGGGGCTGACCTGGCTGGCGGACGCGCGCCGCTGGTGGGCCGACCTGGTCGACTTCCTGCCCGAGCCCTCGGTCCTGAGCCCCGACCGGGCCCTGTACGAGCTGCGGCGCCGGGTCCAGGCGAGCGCCGAAGAGGAGAAGGTGCTGGCCCAGGCCACCGTCGCCCTGGAGGCCGGCATCGCCGCCGAAGACCCGCGCCTGGTCACGGTGATGGACCCCTACTTCGAGGCGCTGCGCAAGGAGGCCAAGTTCAAGCACCTGCGCAAGGCGATCCGAGACGCGCGCAAGGAGGCCGAGCAGTCCGAGGAAGAGCTGCAGAACCCCGAGGTGGAGCTCCCCGAGGACTGGGCCTTCGAGGGCATGGTCGAGGGCCGGCACGCCGCGGTGGTGGGTGGCCCCCTCTCCGAGGCCGCCCGCAAGCGCCTGGCCGAGGTCTTCCGCTGGGCACAGGTCGACTGGGTCGACGGCGACCACCCGCGCGCCCAGGAGAACCTGGCCGAGCGCGCCCGGCTGGGCGAGATCGACCAGGTCATCGTGCTGCGTCGCTTCGTGGGCGACGACGCCGACCGGGTGCTGGTGCCCGTGTGCCAGCAGGCCCGGGTGCCGGTGGCCGACGTGCCGCGCGGCTTCGGCATCTCCGCGGTGCGCGACGCCCTCGAGGTCGCGCTGGGCGCTCGGTAGGCCGCCGGCCGACGGCGCCCGCTCCGCCTACTGCAGGACCAGCACCACCGGCGCCTCTGGCGCGCTCACCGGACCGATGGGCGTCGCCAGGGGCGCACCTTCTTCCCGGGTCATGGCGTTGCCGTCCAGGTCCACGCGGGCCGAGACCCAGACCTGGTCCGGCCACGGCACGCCCTGCATCATGATGTCGGCGTCGCCGAGCTGGAAGTCCAGGGGCAGGGACGAGGCCGGCACCTTGCGGGCCGCGACCGGCGGCCCCTTGGCCTCGGCGGCCGTGCGCGCGTAGATGAACACCATCGCGCCCGGCGGAGGCGCGGCGGTCCCGGACGCCAGCTCCACCCGGCCCGCCACGCGGACGGGCCCGGCGGTGGTGGCCGGCCCGGCGCCGGCAGCAGCGGGGGCCGCGGACGCGGCAGGCGCCGCCCCGCCGCCCGCGACGGTCGACTGCGCCTCCACCAGCATGGAGGCGGCGATCCGACGGTCCTCGGCGTCCTTGGAGAAGGTCATGACCTTCTCGAAGGCCGCGGCAGCCACCTGGGGGTTGCCACGGCCCATCTCGAGGACCCCCTTCCACAGCCAGGCGGTGCCGAGCGTCGGGTCGCTGGCGAGGGCCTGGTCGAGGACCGCGGCGGCGCGGTCCTGGTAGCCGATGGCCAGCATCAGGGCGGCCAGGCTGGCCTGCACCCGCGGGTCCTCGGGCGCCACCTGGCGGGCGGCCTCGACGTAGCGCATGCCCGCCTCCAGGTCGCCGCTGCGGATCGAGGCGTGGGCCAAGGTGGTGGCGGCGTCCACGTCCGACGGGTCCTTGGCCAGGCGGGCCGCCAGCTCCTCCATCGCCTTCTGGCGCTGGTCGACGGTGGCACCGGTCATGCCCCCGTCCCCGCGGGGCTTCGTCGCCTGCGTGAGCGTGAGGCCCAGCACCACGAAGAACACCACCACGGCGGCGGCCCAGCCCGCCCGCCCGAAGCTGCGGCCCTCGGCCGACCGGCTGGTCTCGAGCTCGACCCGCTCCTCGTCCCACTGGGCGCGATCGAAGCGTTCCAGCTCGCGCTCTGCCCGGGCGGCGCGATCGAGGACCAGCCGCCAACGCTCCTGGAACTCCGACGGCGGCAGCTTGCCCCGCTCGGCCTCGAGCCCACGGAGCTGCTCCACCAGCGCCAGCTTGCGCGTGAGCAGGTCCTCCCGCGTCAGGCCGCCCCGTGTCGCGCCTCCCGCGCCGCCCTTGCGCGCGCGCAGCGCCACCACCAACCCGGCCGCCAGGCCGATCCCCGCCACGACGGTGGGCGGACCCCAGACCTCCCAGTTCACCGGCCCTCCCCCGGGGCCGACAGGCCCAGCTCCGCCAGGATCCGGCGGCGATAGGGTTCGAGGTCGTCGTCCTCCAGCTCGTCCGCCGGCGCCGCAGCGCGGCCCTCGTCGGCCGGCGTCGGTGCCGGTGCCCCGGCGACCGGCGCGGCGGTCCTGCGGTTGCGGTAGGACCAGCCGATCACCGCCAGCCCCCCGCCCAGGAAGACCACGGGCGCCAGGTAGACGGCCCAGTGCTGGCGCTCGGCGGGCGGGGCCAGCAGCACCCAGGTCCCGTAGCGCGCCACGAAGTAGTCCTCGATCTGCTCCTGGCTGTAGCCCATCGCCACCAGCTCGCGGATGCGGGCCTTCATCGCCCGCGCGCCGTCGGCGGGGGAGTCGTTGACCGACAGGCCCTGGCAGACGGGGCAGCGCAGGCCGTCGCTCACCACCGCGGTGGTGGCGTCGGTCTCCGCGTCGGACGCGGGGGGCGGCAGCAGCGGCGGCTCGTCCAGGGGCTGCGGCGCCGGGTCCGCAGCGGAGGCCGCGGCAGGGGAGGCGCCGGTCGACGCCGAGGAGACATCCTCGGCCAGGGCGGCGCCCGCCAGGAGGGCGAGGGCGAGGACGGTCTTCACAGCAGCGCCTCGAGGGTGGCCACGAACTCGTCGGGGACGACCGGCCCGGTGAACTTCTTCACGATGGTGCCCTGGCCGTCGATGATGTAGGTCTCCGGCACGCCCGCCACGCCGTAGTCGATGGCCATGCGCCCGGTGGGGTCCAGCAAGGTGGGGTAGGCCTCGCCGTAGCGACGCAGGAAGCCCTTGCCCTTGGCGGGCTCGTCCTGGTACAGCACGCCCAGGAAGACCACGCCCCGTTGCTGGTAGCCGGGGGCCGTCTTGACCAGCCAGGGGTGCTCCTGGGCGCAGGGCACGCACCAGCTCGCGTAGAAGTTCAGGACCACCGGGCGCCCGCGCAGGTCGGCCAGCGCGATCTGCGTGCCCTGGTCCATCACCTCCTGCGCGAAGGCGGGGGCCGGCTGGCCCTCCATCATGTTGGGCAGCGCGCGCGGGTCGCGCCCGAAGCCCAGGGCGAGCACCACCACCAGGGGGATGACGATGAGCGCCCCGATGATCAGCACGCGCCAGTTCATGCCGCACCCTCCGCACCCGCGGGGGCGCCGGTCGGGGCGCCGGCCTTCCGGCTCGCGCCCGGCCGGGACGGCCAGGCCGCCAGGACCGTGCCCACCGCCATCACCAGGCCGCCGACCCAGATCCACCAGACCATGGGCTGGATCACCGCCTGCACGCTGACCGTGCCGCTCTTGGGATCGACCTGCACCAGCGACAGGTACAGGTCCTCGGCAGGCACCGAGCGCACGTCCGGCGACGGCAGCGGGCGCCCCATCGCCTCGTAGTTGTTCATGCGCGGGCTGAGCACGCCCAGCTCGCGGTCGTCGACGGCGACGTGGAAGCGCGCCACCGACGCGGTCCGGTGGGCCTCACGCTCCAGCTCGTGGCCCAGGTAGGTCAGGGTGTAGCGCCCGGCCTGCCCGGTCTGCCCCTCCACCAGGGTCAGCTCGTGCACGTGGCGCCAGCCCGACGAGGCCGCGACGCCGATGGCCACCAGGATGACGCCCAGGTGCACGACGTAGCCGGCCTGCCGGCGGCGGGTCCGCAGCGTGCCCTCCAGCATCGCGCCGACCAGGCTGCCCCCCTTGCCTCGCCAGCGCGCCAGGCCCGGCGCCGCCATCTCCTGCAGCGAGACCACCAGCGCGAAGCCGCTCATCGCGAAGACCGCGATCGGCCAGGGCTGCCGGAGCCCGAAGGCCAGGCTGCCGCCGACGACCACCGCCGCGACGCCCAGCGGGACCAGGAAGCGCTGCACCACCGCGGAGCCCGAGGCCCGGCCCCAGGGCAGGGCGGGCCCCACGCCCATCAGGAAGACGATGAGGAAGCCCAGCGGGACGCCCCACTTGTTGAAGTAGGGCTCACCCACGCTGATCTGCTCGCCCGACATCGCCTCGTTCAGCAGGGGCCAGACGGTGCCGAGCAGCACGGTGAAGGTGAGGGCCGCGAAGACCAGGTTCTGGGCCAGGAAGGCCGTGTCGCGCGAGGCGGGGCCCGACAGCCCCTCCTGGGGAGGCGTGAGCTTGTCGATGCGCGCGGCGAGCAGCACGACGCTGAAGACCAGGCACAGCGCGAGGAAGGCCAGGAAGACGGGCCCGATCGGCGTCTGCGTGAAGCTATGGACCGAGTTGAACACGCCCGAGCGGGTCATGAACGTGCCCAGGATGGTCAGCAGGAAGCTGGCCATCAGCAGCGTCAGGGTCCAGCCCTTGAGCTGGTCCTTGCGCTCCATCAACATCGCGGAGTGCACGAAGGCGGTCGAGGTCAGCCAGGGCAGCAGGCTGGCGTTCTCCACCGGGTCCCAGGCCCAGTAGCCGCCCCAGCCCAGCACGTCGTAGGACCACCAGCCGCCCAGGATGATGCCCGCGGTCAGGAAGCCCCAGGGCACCAGCATCGCGTTGCGCAGCGCGCGGGACCAGGATGGCGTGATCCGCCCGGCCAACAGCGCCGCGGCGCCCATCGCGAAGGGCACGGTCATGCCCACGTAGCCCAGGTACAGGGCCGGCGGGTGGATGACCATCAGGATGTGGTTCTGCAGCAGCGGGTTGGGCCCGGGCCCGTCCGCCGGGGCGGGGTCCACCAGCGTGAAGGGGTTGGCGACGCCGGCCACCAGGTAGCAGAAGAAGACGCCGACCAGCAGCGTCATGCCCATCGCGTAGGCGCTGTGCTCCGGGTAGCGGCTGCGCGTCCACCAGGCCTGGCCCGCCGCGTACACACCCAGCACGAAGGCCCAGAAGAGGATCGAGCCCTCCAGGCTGGACCACAGGCTGACGATGCTGACCCACGTCGGCGAGGAGCGGCTGCCGACCTCGGTCACGTAGTGCACGCTGAAGTCGTGCGTCAGCAGCGCGTACTCCATCAACCCCGTCGCGGCGGCCACCGCGGCGAAGAAGGCCCAGGCCATCCAGCGCGACCACCGCGCCGCCTCGGCCGAGCGGGTCACCCCGCCCCAGATGCCGGCGATGGCGCCGACCACGCAGGCGGCCAGGGCCACCAGGATCGCCGCGCGGCCCAGCAGCGAGATCACAGCTCCTCCACCGTCGCGTACAAGGACTCGGGATCCACGCCCTCGGTCGGCGCGCGGTACTCGTTGCTGTGCTTGACCATGACCTTGTCGGCGGCGAACACGCCGTCCTTGCGCATGGTGCCCTCCACCACGACGCCGATGCCCTCGCGGAACATCTGCGGTGGGGCCCCCTTGGCCTTCACGACCACCGGGGTCGCCGTGTCGACGGTCTGCTCGCCGACGGTGAAGGTCAGCAGCTGGTCGCCCTGCTGCCAGTCCACCGTCCCGGCCTGCACCACGCCGCCCAGGCGGATGGTCGCGCCGACCGCCTTGTCGGAGTTCTGGTGGAGCTGGGCCGGGGTCCAGAAGTAGACGAGGTTCTCGCCGATCCCGCCCATGGCGATGACACCCAGGGCACCGCCGGCGACCAGGAGGGCGACGACCAGGAAGAGGCGGCGCTGTACGGCTTGCGTCATGGAGCACGTCCCTTGTGGCTGGAGGCGGGGCTGGCTGCGCTGGCTTCGGGCAGGGCGCGGGCCAGCGCACTCTCTCGCGCCTGCGCCAGCAGCATCACGGCGTAGCCCAGCATCACGCCCCACGAGATGCCGTACACCGCGATCACGTAGCCCCAACCACCTTGGATCATCCCCTGTCCCATCTTCGCCTCCTTCAACCGCGAGGGGCGCCCGAGGCGCCGGACAGATCGAGCGGAGCGGGAGCGTCCGGCAGGTCCGGCGCGGCCTCCTCCGCCAGCAGGCGGGCCAGCTCGACCCGCCAGCGCAGCACGCTGAGCCCGATGCCCAGCAGCAGCACCGCCACCGCCGCGATCAGCAGTGGCTGCATCATCGGCGAGTCGATGGTCTGCCGCGAAGACACCGGCTGGTGCAGCGAGTTCCACCACTTGACGCTGAAGTAGACGATCGGCACGTCCACGAAGGCCACGATGGTCGCGACCGCGGTCGCCGTCGCCCGCCGGGCCGGCTGGTCGATCAGCCGCCGCAGCAGCAGCACCACGCCAAAGGCAGCGGCGAGCACCGCCGAGGTCGTCAGGCGCGGGTCCCAGGTCCAGTAGGTGCCCCAGGTCGGCCGCGCCCAGAGCGAGCCCTGCACCAGCAGCAGGAAGGTCATGACGGTGCCGACCTCCACCATCGCCGTGGTCGCCGCGTCCCAGCCCCTCCGACCGCTCCACAGGCTGCCGATCGCGGCGACGAAGGCGCCCAGGTAGAACAGCAGGGCGCCCCAGGCCGTGGGCACGTGCACGTACAGGATGCGCCCCACGTCGCCCATCATCGCCTCGCGCGGGGCGACGAACAGGCCCAGGTAGTGGGCGACCACCAGCAGGGCGAAGCCGATCGCCGACAAGGCTGCGCCCGCCACGTAGGAACGGGAGGTCATCGGATCTCCGCGCGGAGAGAGAGGAGAGCGGGGGACGTGGGGTTCATGCCTCGACCACCTTCTCGAAGAGCAGGCCGCAGAGGCTCCAGTAGATCAGGTCGAAGGCCAGCAGCAGCGTGAGCCAGGAGGGGACCTGGCCCATGGGGTCGCCCGTCATCGCCAGCGTGGTGGCCTTCACCGCTCCCAGCAGCGCCGGCACGATGAGCGGGAAGAGCAGCAGCGGCAGGAGGAGCTGTCGACCGGCGACGCGGGCCGTCAGCGCGGCGTAGAAGGTGCCTGGGGCTGCGACCCCCGCCGCGCCCAGGACGACCACGGCCACCGCCACCCCCGGCGAGACGATCGCCGCGCCCGTGATCGCCAGGTCCACCGGCAGGGCCACCAGGGCGACCAGCACCAGCAGGACGGTGTTGGCCAGCGCCTTGCCGTAGAAGATCGAGGCGGCCGGCACCGGCACCAGCAGGAGCCCCTCCAGGGCGCCCGACTCGACCTCGTTCTGCATCGAGCGGGCCAGCAGCAGCGTGCTCGACAGCAGCAGCGCGAGCCACAGGTAGCCGCCGGCGTGCCGTGCCAGCGCCATGCTGTCGGGCCCGACCGCGAAGCTGAACAGCAACAGGACGACCACCGCGAAGCCCAGCAGCGCCACCACCTGGGCCCGGGCGCGCCACTCCACCAGCAGGTCCTTGCGGATGACGGCGAGCACCCCGCCGAACACGCCCACCAGCACGCTGCCCAGGCCCGGCTGCGCCGGGCGCGGGAGCGGCGCGGGGACCTCCACCTCGCTCACGGCGCGCCTCCCGCCGCGGTCGCGCCGGCCGGGCCGCCGCCGGTGCGCACGTCGTCCCGCTGGACCGCCCGCCACGCCTCCCAGGCCTGCGAGGCCGGCCCCGACCAGCGCATCAGCCCCTGCTCCATCAGGATCGCGCGGTCGCAGAGCTTGCCGGCCCGCTCCACCTGGTGGCTCACGATGATCACGGCGCCGGGCAGCGCCCGGATCATGCCCTCGACGTCGGCGCAGCCCGCCGGGTCCAGCGCGCTGAAGGGCTCGTCCAGCATCGCCAGGTCCGGCGCCTCGAACTGCAGCATCGCCAGCTGCAGGCGCTTGCGCATGCCGGCGCTGTAGGCCCGGATGGGGTCCCCCCGATCCTCCAGGCGGACCTGCTCGAGCAGCCGCGGGATGTCGATGCGGCGCCCGAGCAGGCTGGCGCGCACGGACAGGTTGTCGCGGGCGGAGAGATCCTCGTACATCCCGTGGGCGTGCCGCACGATCGCCAGCCGCCGCCGGACCTCGGCGCGGTCCTGCACCGGGTCCCGTCCGAACAGCCGCAGCGAGCCGCGCGTGATGGGCAGCAACGTCGCCAGCATGTTCAGCAGCGTGCTCTTCCCGCTGCCGTTCGCGCCGATGATGAGCAGCCGTTCCCCAGGTTGCACGTCCAGATCCACGCGAGCCACGGCCCAACGCCGACCGAAGCGGCGGCAGAGGTCGCGGGCCTGGACCACGGGGGTGGAGGAGGACATGGGCTCGTGGGGGACATGTCGCGGTGGCAACAGGGCCGTGCCCCCTAACGCCACGCGGCCCGCTCGCCTCCCTCCTCCGCGCCATCTGCACGTTCTCGCCACAGGCCCGCTCGGGATACCCCGACCTGCCCTTCCCCCGGAGAACGCCGTGCCCACCCCCGCCTCCGCTGCCGCTGTCCCCGCTGCCGCCGCCTCCGCTGTCGCCGCGCACGCCGCCGCCGCCTTCGACGCCACCCTCGACCACCTCGCCCGCTTCCTGCGCGTGCCGGCCATCTCCTGCGACCCCGCCCACCACGCCGACGTGCGACGCCTCGCCGCGCTGGTGCGCGACGACCTGGCGGCGCTGGGCCTGGCGCGCGCCCGCGTGCTCGAGCTGGACGACGCCCTGCCCTGCGTGGCCGCCGAGTGGATGCAGGCCGGCCCCGACGCCCCCACCGTGCTCATCTACGGCCACCTGGACCTGCAGCCGGTCAAGGGCGAGACGTGGACCAGCCCGCCGCACGAGGCGACCGTCCGCGGCGAGCGCCTGTACGCCCGCGGCAGCGCCGACGACATGGGCGGCTGGGTCAGCCACATGGCCGCGATCCAGGCCTGGCTGGCGGTCGAGGGGCGGCTGCCCTGCAACCTCAAGCTGCTCATCGAGGGCGAGGAGGAGGTGGGCTCGCCCAACCTCGAGCGCTTCATGGACGCCTTCCCCGACGCCTTCGACAGCGACGTGATGGTGCTCACCGACTGCGAGAACCCCAGCCCCGAGATCCCGGGCCTGACCGTCAGCCTGCGCGGCCTGATGGAGCTGCGGCTGACCTGCCGCGCCCTGTCCGCCGACGGCCACAGCGGCCTGTGGGGCAACATGGTCCCCGACGTCAGCATGGCGCTGTGCATGCTGATCGCCCGCCTCTCCGACGCCGACGGCCGCCTGAAGCTGGGCCGCCAGCAGGTGGACCCCGCCTGGCGCCAGGACGCCTGGACCGTGCCGCTGACCGCGGACGTCATCGCCGAGGGGGCCCACCTGCTGCCCGGCGTCCGCCCCGTGCCCGACCGCGGCACCCCGCCCGCCGAGTGGCTGTGGCGCCAGCCCGCGGTCACCGTCGTCGCCACCACCCTGCCCGACCTGGCCCACAAGAAGAACGCCCTGCGCAAGGAGGCCAGCGCGGTGCTCAGCGTGCGCATCGCCCCCGGCCAGACCCGAGAGGAGCTGCGGGAGGCCATCGCCGCCGCGCTGCTGGCCGAGCCCCCCGGCGGCGTGCAGGTCGAGCTGACCGACGAGAGCTTCTCGGGCGAGGGCTGGCTGTACACCCCCAAGGGCCCGGCCTTCGAGGCCGCCGACCGGGCCTACCGCGCCTCCTGGGGCCGCCCCATGGTCCAGATCGGCGTCGGCGGCAGCATCCCCTTCGTCGCCCTCTTCGGGCGCCGCTTCGGCGACCTGCCGCTCATCCTCAACGGCGTGATGGACCCCAACACCACCGCGCACGGCCCCGACGAGTCGCTGCACCTGGGCGTGTTCCGCAAGGCCATCGCCGCCAACGTGCACCTGTACGCCGAGCTGGGCGCCCTGGGCAGGGCCGGGGTCCGCGGGTGAGCGGCCGGATCCTCACGACGCCCCGCGAGGTCGAGGCCGTGCTGCGCGCCGCCCGCACCGTCGCG
This sequence comes from Myxococcota bacterium, assembly GCA_023150805.1. Classification (GTDB taxonomy): domain Bacteria; phylum Myxococcota_A; class UBA796; order UBA796; family UBA2385; genus UBA2385. The sequence continues at coordinate 28,330 of JAKLKF010000083.1, forward strand.
GTCCTGGGCGCCCACCCCGACCGCGCCCGCCCCGCCTTCTACGTGCCCGACTACCTGCACGGGCAGGGGCTGCGCATCCTGCCGGTCAACCCCGCCCACGCTGGCGCGCGGCTGTGGGACGAGCCGGTCGTCGCCCGCCTGCAGGACCTGGCGGTCGAGGAGGTCCCCGAGGGCATCGACGTGCTCGACGTGTTCCGCAGGAGCGAGCTGGTCGGCGGCCACGTCGCCGAGATCCTGGCCATGCCGGTGCGCCCGCGCTGCGTGTGGCTGCAGTCGGGCGTCCGCGACGACGCCAGCGCCGCGCGCCTGGCCGCCGCCGGCATCGACGTGGTCCAGGATCGCTGCATGCTGGCCGACCACCGCGCCTGGGGCCTTCCGCCGGTCCGGTAGGCGCGCCCGCCCCCTGCGACAACCCGCCCCTCCCCGGCGGGCGGCCCGACCTCCTAAGGTCGCTCACTTCCCCTGGAGCCGACCATGCCCATGCCCGCCGCCCCCGTCCACGAGCCGCACAAGATCAAGACCGTCCGGCGGGTCCCCTTCTCCAGCATGACCGACCGGCGGCGCTGGCTCTCGGCCCTGGACTTCAACGTGCTCTCGCTCACCCCCGAGCAGATCACCTTCGACATGGTCAGCCGTGGCACCGGCGCCTTCTCGCAGGAGCAGCAGGCGGCGCTCTACCTGGGCGACGAGGCCTACGCCGGCGCCGTCAACTTCGAGCACCTGGAGCAGGCCGTCGTCCAGGTGCTGGGCCAGCCGCACGTCGTGCCGGCCCACAACCTGCTGGGCGCCATCCAGCTCGTGGTCGCCACCATGGTCCGCCCCGGCCAGCGCATCCCCAGCAACGACCTGGGCCTGCGCGACGCGATGGCCCCCCGCGGCATCGACTGCCCCGACCTCCGCGACCACGCCGCCGCGGTCTTCACCGGCGACGTGGACCTCGCGGCGCTCCGCCAGCAGCTCCGGCAGGGCGACGTCGCCCTGGTCCACGTCGACACCTTCGCCGACGCCCAGCACCCCACCAGCCTGGCCAACCTGCGCGCCGTGCACGCCACCTGCAAGGAGCACGGGGTGCGCCTGTGGCTGGACGCCTCCCGCATCACCGAGACCGCCTGGATGGTGCGGCGCCACGAGCCCGGCCAGGCCGACCGGACCGTGGCCGACCTGGTGCGGGACCTGGCCGCCTGCGCCGACCTGCTGGTGCTCGACGGCGCCCAGGCCCCGCGCAGCAACACCGGCGGCCTGCTGGCGATGGCCGACGCCCACGACCACGAGGCCCTGATGAACGAGGTCGTGGTCTACGAGGGGCTGCACACCTACGGTGGCATGGCCGGCCGCACGATGGAGGTCCTGGCCCGCGGCCTGGTCGAGATGGTGGACGAGGCCCGCGTCGACTGGATCATGCACCAGGCCGAGCGCTTCACCGCCCGCCTGCGCCAGGCCGGCGTCCCCCTGGAGCGCGGCTGCGACGGCGCCTACCTGCTGGCCGACCAGTTCCTCCCCCACATCCACGAGCACGGCAAGGACGCCCTCTCCGTCGCCCTGTACCTGCACAGCGGGGTGCGGGCCGTCAACGCCGGCATGCGCGACCGCGACCGGCTGGTCCCGGTCCAGATCCCCCGGCTGGCCATGACCAACCGCCAGCTCGACCAGGTCGCCGACGCCATCATCGCCCTGTACCGGCAGCGGGAGCGGGTGGTGCCGCTGCTGGCCGTCGGCGAGAGCCGCTGGCGCGACCAGGTGCGCTACCGCGCCAACTTCTCCGACCTCCAGCCCTTCTCCTTCACCGGCAGCCCCTTCCTCATCCACACCTTCGAGCCCATCGCCACCATCGGCCGGGACCAGCGCCAGGCCGCGATCGAGGCCGCCGGCTACAACACCTTCCTGCTGCGCTCGGCCGACGTCACCATCGACTTCCTCACCGACTCGGGCACCTCGGCCATGAGCACGGAGCAGTGGGCCGCCTACGAGGCCGCGGTGCCCACCATCGGCGACAGCCGCCACCACCGCGACCTGGTCGCCGAGCTGCGGGAGCTGTTCGGCTACCAGTACATCCTGCCCACCCACCAGGGGCGGGCGGCCGAGCACATCCTGTCCCAGGTCTGCATCCGGCCGGGCCAGCTCGTGCCGGGCAACATGTACTTCACCACCACCAAGCTGCACCAGGAGCTGGCCGGCGGCATCTTCGCCGACATCATCGTCGACCAGGCGCACGACCCGCAGAGCCAGTACCCCTGGAAGGGCGACATCGACCTCGGCAAGCTGCAGAAGCTCATCGACGAGCACGGCGCCGAGCAGATCGCCTACATCAGCTTCGAGCACAGCGTGAACATGGCCGGCGGCCAGCCGGTCAGCATGGACAACATGCGGGCGGTGCGGGACCTGTGCGCCGCCCATGGCATCAAGATCTTCTTCGACAGCACGCGGGTCGCCGAGAACGCCGAGATGATCCGGCGCAACGACCCCCGCTACGCCGACGTGCCCGTCCGCGACATCGTCCGCGAGATGATGATGTACGGCGACGGCTGCACGATCAGCGGCAAGAAGGACTTCCTCATCAACATCGGCGGCATCCTGGCCTTCCGCGATGACGCCGAGCTCGCCGCCCGGGCCGAGGAGAAGCTGCGGATCTACGAGGGGGCCGTCAGCGACGGCGGCCTGCCCGTCGCCGACCTGGCCGCCATCGCCCAGGGCGTGCGCGAGATGCAGGACGAGCGCTACATCCGCCACCGGGTCCAGCAGACCCAGGACCTGGGCAGGATGCTGCTCGACGCCGGCATCCCCATCGTCGAGCCCGCCGGCACCCACGCCATCTTCCTGGACGTCAAGCGCTTCCTGCCCCACGTCGACCAGGACCAGTACCCCGCCCAGCGCCTGGCGGCCGAGATCTACGTCGAGACCGGCGTGCGCCCGATGGAGCGCGGCAACGTCAGCAAGGGCCGCGACCCCAAGACCGGCGACAACTACCGCCCGGCCCTGGAGCTGGTCCGCCTGACCATCCCCCGCCGCGTCTACACCCACGACCACATGCGGGCCGTCGCCGACGGCATCATCCGCCTGTGGCAGCGCCGCGAGCAGATCGGCGGCCTGCGCTTCACCTACGAGCCGACCCGCCTGCGCTTCTTCCAGGGTCGCTTCGAGCCGGTCGAGCGGTAGGGGCTCGGCGCCGGCGTCGACGCGCGGCGCCCAGGGACACCGGCGGCTCAGGCCCCCGCCGCCACCAGTGGATTGACCCGGCTCCACTTTGTTTGCACGCCGACCAAACATAGTGTAGACTCTCCCCATGACCCCGGCCCCCGGCAACCTCGCGCACGTCATCCAGCTCATCTGGACCGAGGGCGAGATCTCGCGGGCCGAGGTGGCCCGCCGGCTGGACCTGTCCCGGTCGACGGTCTCCGCCCTGGTGCAGCAGCTCATCGACCAGGGCACGGTGATCGAGGCCCGCGTGGGCGCCTCCCAGGGCGGCCGGCCGCCGGTGATGCTGCGCTTCGCCCACGACCGCTACCACCTGGTCGGCCTGGACCTGGGCATGACCCACGTCACCGCCATCCGGATGGACCCGCGCGGCCGGGTGCTGGGGCGGCGGACCGCGCGCCACGACGTGCCCGGTGACCCGGTCGGCACCCTGGCCCTGGCCCACGCCATGCTCGACGCCCTGCGGGCCGAGGCGCCCGCCGGCAGCCGCCTGATCGGCGTCGGCGTCGCCGTGCCCTGCCCGGTGCACCCCAGCCGCCCGGGGCAGCTCTCCGAGAGCATCCTGCCCGGCTGGAAGGGCGTCGACCTGGCCCAGGCCCTGGCCAGTAGCCACGGCGCGCCCGTCTACCTGGAGAACGACGCCAACCTCGGCGCCCTGGGCGAGCTGACCTGGGGCATGGGGCGCGACGTCGGCGACTTCGTCTACGTGAAGCTGGCCACCGGCGTGGGCGCGGGCCTCATCGTCCACGGCGACATCTACCGGGGCGCCCAGGGCATCGCCGGCGAGATCGGCCACACCTCCATCGACGTGGACGGGCCGCCCTGCCGCTGCGGGCTGCGGGGCTGCCTGGTCACCATGGTCGGCTCCCACGCCATCGAGGAGCGCTACCGGGCCCTGACCTCCACCGCCGCACCGGCCCGGCCCCCCGCCGGCGACCTGGGCGAGATCGCGCGCGCCGCGAAGGCGGGCGACCCGGCCGCGGTCCAGGTCATCGACCACGCCGCCACCTGCCTGGGCATCGGCCTGGCCAACCTGCTCAACCTGATGAACCCCGCCCGCATCGTCCTGGGCGGCCGCCTGGTCCTGGCCGGAGACGCGCTGCTGCGTCCCCTGTCCCACGCGATCCGCGGTCGGGCCCTGTGGACGAACGTCGCGGCGGCCGAAGTGGTCGTCAGCCAGCTCGG
>JAKLKF010000084.1 GCA_023150805.1 Myxococcota bacterium
CCCGCCCGCTCACGCGCCTCGCCCGCCCCGCGAAGCCGCGCCCCGGCCCCCGCGCCCCTCCACCCCCGCCGCGCCGGATCCCGAGCAGACCCTGGCCTGGGTGGTCCTGCCCAAGGTCCAGGCCGCCCTCGACGCGGCCGACCAGGCCCTGGCCGCGCCGCCCCTGGATGCCCCCGAGGCCGAGCGGGACCGGCTGCGCAGGGCCCGCGTCCAGCTCGACCGGGCCTGGGAGCGCCTGCTGCCCCTGCCCTCGGCGGAGGAGGCCGAGCTGGAGGCCGCCCGGCAGGCGCGCCGCGAGGCCCTCACCGCCCGGGTCGCCGCCCTGCCCGATCCCCGCCGGGCCGAGGAGCAGGCCGCCGCGGCCCGCCGCCTGGCCATGCTGGCCGAGCTGCAGGCGCTGGCGACCGACCCGGACCTGCGCGTCGCCATCGACCGCGCCCGGGCGATGCAGGTCGAGTGGCGGGCCCTGGGGCGGATCCCGCGGGACGCCCCCGCCGACCTCGGCGCGCGCTGGAGAGAGGCGATGGACGCGGTGTTCGCGCGCCGCGACGCCGAGCGCGGCCAGCGCCTGCAGCGCCTGGAGGGGCTGGTCCAGCAGGCCGAGACCCTGACCCGCAGCGCCGACCCGCAGCGCGCGGCCGACGCGGTCAAGGCGCTGCAGCAGCGGTGGAAGGACGTCGGGGGCGTGCGCGGCCCCGAGGGCGACGCGCTGTGGGCGCGCTTCCGCGCGGCGGCCGACGCGGTCTTCGAGGCGCGCCGCGCCGCGGCCGACCAGGATCGGGACCGGGCCATCGCCGCCCGGCGGGCCCTCATCGACGAGGCCCGCGCGCGCGCCGCGGCCGAGGACGCCGGCGACCCCGAGGACCTGGTCGCCGACCTCCACCGCCGCTGGAAGCGGCTGGGCCCCGCGCCCCGCGGACCCGGCGACGCGCTGTGGGCCGAGTTCCGCGAGGCCTGCGACCGCCTGCGCCACCCGCCACAGGCCGACCCGGCCCTGCTGGGGCAGGACCCGGGCGCGCTGCGCCACGCGCCCTTCGCGGCGCTGGCCACCGCGGCACCCGCGCCCGCGGCGCCGCCTGCGCCCCCGGACGAGGCCTCCCCCTCGCCGTCGGCGAGCGAGGATCCGACCGACCTGGTCCTCCCGGCCGGCCTGCGCCGCTGAGCCGACCCGCCCTCAGGCCGCCGCGCGCCCCCGCCACAACAGCGCCCCGCTGGCCAGCGACAGGGCCAGCGCGCCCAGCCCGGCCAGCGGGTGGATCCAGGCCGCCAGCACCGGCGTCGCCCCCAGCCGCAGGCCCTCCTCGGCCAGCGCGGCGGGGCGGCCGTCGATGAGCCCGCCCCAGGCGCGGATCGCCCACAGGACCACGCCGGCGAGCACGGCCTGGACCGTCCAGGGCAGCCCCGCCTGGGCGAACAACAGCCAGGTCAGCGCCCCCGTGCAGGCCACCAGCCACAGCAGCGCGTAGCCCTGCAGCCAGGGCGGCACGGCCGGGTCCCAGCGCAGGGCCCCCGCGGGCTCGGGGATCTGCACGGCGCCGCCCTGGTCGGCGGGCCGCCACTCGGGCGGGGCGACCACCACCCGCAGCCGGTCCCAGCCCCGGGCCAGCCGCACCTGGTCCCAGAGCTTGGACCAGGGCGCCAGGTTGGCCTGGATCGCGTCGGCGCCGCGGTGGCCCTCGACCGTGCCGTAGACCGGCTCCTCCCCCTCGGGCACGAAGGTGCCCAGCAGCCGATCCCAGACGATGAAGACGCCGGCGTGGTTCTTGTCGATGTAGCCCGGGTTGATGCCGTGGTGGACCCGGTGGTGCGAGGGCGTGTTCATCACCCACTCCAGGGGGCCGAGGCGGCCGACCAGCCGGGTGTGGATCCAGAACTGGTAGAGGGTGTTGAGCGCCGAGCAGGTCAGCAGCACCAGCGGCGAGACCCCGACCAGCGCGAAGGGCAGGTAGAAGGGGATCGAGGTGAGCGGCGTGAAGATCGCCTGCCGCAGCGCCACCGCGAGGTTGTAGTCCTCGGACTGGTGGTGCACGACGTGGGCCGCCCACAGCAGGTTCACGCGGTGGCTGGCGCGGTGCCACAGGTAGTAGGCCAGGTCCACCAGCACGAAGGTCAGCAGCCAGACCGGCAGGCTGTCGGGCAGGGTCCACAGCCGCAGGTGGGTCCAGGCCAGGCTGTAGGTCCCGGCGAAGAAGACGGTCGACAGCAGCAGGCCGGTGGCCTGGCTGGAGACCCCGCAGGCCAGGTCGGTGACCGCGTCCACCAGCCGGTAGGTGGGCCGCGCCCCCGACAGGCGCCCCGCGCGCCAGGACCAGGCCAGCTCCACGCCGATGAGCACGAAGAAGGCCGGGATGGACAGGGCGATGGGGTTGATCACGGGACCTCCGGCCAGACGCTACTCTGTCGGCCGTCCCCTCGCCCGTCCCCTCTCGCCCCTGCACGGGAGCCGCCCATGTCCCGCGTCCGCGTCTACCTCGCCTGCTCCCTGGACGGCTTCATCGCCGGCGAGGACGACGACCTGTCCTGGCTGGGCGGCGTGCCCACCGACCCCGAAGAGCTGGCCCGCAGCTCACCGGGGGCCCTGACCTTCGACCGCTTCCTGTCCCAGGTCGGCGTGCTGCTGATGGGCCGGCGCACCTACGACGTCGTGGAGCGCTTCGAGGACTGGCTCTACGGCGACCTGCCCGTCCAGGTGGCGACGACCCGGCCGCTCTCGCCCCGGCTGCCCACCGTCTCCGCGGTCCAGGGCGACATCCACGCGCTGATCCAGGGCGCACGCCAGGTCGCCGGCGACAAGGACGTGTACCTGGACGGCGGCGACCTGGTGCGGCAGGCGACCCTGGCCCGGCTGGTCGACGACTACGTGCTGACCTTCATCCCCGTCGTCCTGGGCCGGGGCCTGCCCCTCTTCGCCGGCCTGCCCGAGCGGCGCGAGCTGGAGATCCTCTCCTCGGCGCCCTTCGCCGGCGGGGCCCTGCAGGTGCACGCCCGCCTGCGGGCCTGAGCCTCGCGCTCAGGCCTCGGAGGAGGCGGGGATCCCCAGGCGCTGGGTCGCCAGGTCGAGGAAGGCCCGCACGCGCGGGGCGAGGTGCCGGCTGGCGGGCCAGACCAGCGAGACGCGGCCCCCCACCGCGGACCAGTCGGGCAGCAGGCGCACCAGGCCGGGATCCACCCGGCCCTGGCCCGGCGTGCGCAGCGGCAGCAGGCCGACCCCCAGCCCGGCGAGCAGCAGGTCGCGCACCGCCCGGAAGTCGTTGACCAGCACCACCGCCCGCGAGGGGTCCAGGGCCACCGGGCCGCCCGGCCCCTGCAGCTCCACCTGCCGCCCCAGCGCCGCCCGGTGCAGGATCAGGTCCGCGGAGAGCAGGACGTGCGGGCGCTGCGGCGCGCCGTGGGCGGCGACCCAGGCCGGCGAGGCGAAGACCCCCAAGCGCCCCTGGCCCAGCGCGCGGACCATCAGCTCGCCGCTGCCGGGGACCTCGCCCGCGTGGGCGCGGATCGCGACGTCCACGCCCTCGGTGACCAGGTCGACCACGCGGTCCTCCAGGCGCAGCTCGACCTGGACCTCGGGGTGGAGCCGCCGCAGCTCGACCACCAGGGAGACGATCTCCCCCGAGGCGCCCAGGTCGTGGGGCGCCGTCAGCACCAGGCGGCCCCGCGGCACCTGGTCGGCCTCGACCAGGGCCTGGCCGACGCGCGCCAGCTCCCGCAGCGGCCCGCCGGCCCGCTCGAAGAGCAGGCGCCCGTCCTCGGTGAGCGCGAAGGCCCGCGCGGAGCGCCGGACCAGGGCGACGCCGAGATCCTGCTCCAGCCGCGCGATCCGGCGGCTGAGCGTCGACTTGGGCACCCCCTCGGCCCGCGCCGCCGCGGCCAGGGTGCCCAGCTCCACCACGCGCACGAAGCTGGCGAGGTCGGTCAGGTTCATGTTGCCTCCGCGCAACTGATAGCCGCATGGGCGCCGCCTTGGAGCCCGGTCGCGCCGGGGAGAGGTTTCCGCCACCTCCCCGGAGTCACGATGCACCTCGCCCTGTGGGCCGCCCAGGCCCTGCTCGCCCTCGCCTTCCTCGCCGCGGGCGGCATGAAGCTGTCCATGCCGGTCGACCAGCTCCTCGCCAACGGCATGACCTTCGTCGCCTACACCCCCGAGCCCCTGGTGCGCTTCATCGGCGCCAGCGAGGTGGCCGGCGCGCTGGGCCTGGTCCTGCCCTCGGCCCTGCGGGTGGCGCCCCGGCTCACACCGCTGGCCGCCGCCCTGCTCGCGGTGGTGATGGTGCTGGCCGCTGGCGCCCACCTCACGCACGGCGAGGCGCCCATGGTGGTGCCCAACGTCGTGCTGGGCGGCCTCTCGGCCTTCGTGGCCTGGGGGCGCCTGCGCCGGGCCCCGATCCTCCCTCGCGCCTGAGCGCACCCTCCAGCGCCGCGGCGAAGCGGGGGCCCAGGTCGGGCCCCTGCAGCGGGTAGAGGTAGGGCTCGATGACCTCCAGCTCCATCAGGAGCAGGCGGCCGCCTGGCCCCCGCACCTGGTCGACCCGCGCGTACAGCGGCGGCGCCGTGGACCCGACGGCGTCTGCGGCCGCGGCGAGCACGGCGCGCGCGCCCTCCACCTCGGCGGGGGAGGCTGCGTGCGCCACCTCGGCCCCGCCGTAGCTGGCCTGCACGCGGTAGTCGCCGCGGCGGGGCACCTTGCGCAGGGCGTGGCTCAGCTCGCCGCCGCAGAAGACGAAGGACAGCTCGCCCTCGTCCTGGACGGCGGGCAGGAAGGGCTGGATCAGCGCGGCGCCGGGCGGGCGCTGGTCGGCGGGGGGCAGCGGCGCGCCCCGGCGCAGGCGCACCTGGCGGACCGCGTTGGCCCCGACGACGGGCTTGGCGACCAGCTCGGCGGCGGACAGCGCCGCGAAGGCGGCGGCGACGCTGTCCTCGTCGACGCGCTCCACCCAGGCGGTCGGCACGCTGGCCACCCCGCGCGCCTCCAGGTCGCGCAGGTAGGTCTTGCGCGCGTTCCAGCGCACCAGGGGCGGCGGGTTGAGCACGGGCACGGCGGCGGCGAGCGCATCCAGCGTCGCCAGGAAGGCCTCGACCCGGGGCGCGTAGTCCCAGGGCGTGCCGAGCACGACGGCGTCGATCTCGCCGCGGTCGACGGCCTCGGCCAGGGCCGGGTCGTCCCAGACCCACAGCCGCAGGTGCAGGTCGCGGGCGGCGCAGGCCGGGGCCAGGGCGGCCCACTGGTGCTCCAGCTCGAAGAGGTCGTCCCGGGCGTCCGGGGCGCCGGGCACCATGTCCGACGAGGTCAGGTAGGCGAGTGCGGGCATGCCGCCCGTTAGCCCGCGCCGGGCCCACCGGCTAGGCGGCCGCGGCATGACCGACGCCCTCCCTCCCCGCCGCAGCCTGGAGCGCCCGCTGCTGGCCCTGCTCCTGCTGGTGCTGGGTGCCGTCCAGCTCGTGCTCACGCGGGGCAGCCACGAGATGGGGGTCGACGGCGGCTACTACCTGGACGTCGCGATGCACGTGCGCGACGGCATGGGCCTGCGCAGCGACGTCTCGCTCTACCACCAGGGCTTCCCCTGGTTCCCCTACCCCTCGCCGATCTACCCGCTGTGGCCGCTGCTGCTGGGCCACCTGGGCCGGCTGGTGGAGATCACCTGGCTGGCCCACTGGCTGCCCTTCGCCCTGTGGCTGGGCTCGCTGCTGGGGGCCTTCGCCTTCGGCCGCGCCCTGCTGCCCGGCGACCTGTGGCGGCGGCTGCCGGGGGTCCACGGCGGCCACCTGGCCCTGCTGATGCTCGGCACCCAGCGCGAGTACAGCCGCCACGCCACGATGCCCTACACCGAGGGCCTGGGCTACCTGCTCCTGATGGTGGCGCTGTGGCGGCTCTCGCGGGCGCCGCCCACCCTTCGCCGCGGGCTGGAGGTCGGCCTCTGGGTGGCGCTGGCCTGCCTGACGCGCTCCCAGCTCTTCATCCTGCCCATCGCCCTGGGCCTGGGCCTGGGCCTGGTCGCGCTGCTGGGCGGGCCCGCCGGCCGGCGCTGGCTGGGCTTCGGCGCCGCCGCCCTGGGCGTGGTGCTGCTGGCCCTGGGCGGCTGGTGGGCCTCGGTCGCCGACACCGTCGTCGACGCCAGCCCCTTCACCCTGCTGCGCTTCGACCAGGCCCGCGCCTCGACCGTGCTGGCGCCGCTGGACGTGATGCGCAACGACGCCAGCCTGGGGGACCTGGTCCTCGACCGCCTCTCGGGCCTGCCGGTCGCCTGGTCGCTGACCGACTGGGAGGAGTCCTACGCCCGCGGCTTCTTCGCCTGGCACTGGGCCCTGCCGGCGGCCCTGCTGGGCCTGCCCTTCGCCCTGTGGGGTCGGGTCCCGCGCCTGCGGACCCTCTTCGCCCGGCCCGACGCCCTGGCCTGGAGCGTGGTCGTCCTGGTCGCGCTGGGCGGGCTGGCCTCGATCCACCTGCCGCACAAGGAGGGCTTCGGGACCTGGTACTTCCACCGCCGCCACGCCGTCATCTGTATCCTGGCCTTCTACCTGGGCATGTTGGCCCTGCTGCGCCACCGCCACCTGCTGTTCCGGCTGGGGGGCCTGGCCATCCTGGTCGCCACGCTGCTCTACACCGGCGACTCGCTGTACTGGCGCCTGGGCCGGGCCCTGGAGCCCGCGCCCGCCGACAACGACCGGGCCATCGTGCGCTGGCTGGACGGCCGCGTGAAGGCCGAGGGCACCGTCACGGTGGCGATGTACGCCTTCAAGCCGCCCGAGCTGGCCTGGCGCACCGAGCTGGTCGGCTACCACTGGTTCTACGAGCGCACGTCCCTGGACGACCTGACCCTGATGTTCGACGAGCTGGGCGCCGACTACCTGGTCTTCCCCCACAACGGGACGCGCAAGTGGCGCTTCCGCCAGGACGAGCAGGAGTTCTCCCGCCAGTTCCAGCGCAGCCAGACCTCGGTCGGCGGCCTGCGCATCTACACCCGCCGCCCCGCCGGGCAGCGGGCGAAGATCCAGGAGCCGCCGACAGACCCGGGGGCAGCGCCGGCCGATGCCGACACCGACCCCGCCGAGCCCTCAGCGCCCCAGGAAGGGGACTGAGCCCGGCGGGTAGCGGGTGACCCGCCACAGGGCGCCGCGGACCCCGTCGGGCGCGACGTCGGGGTTGGCGTACTCCCAGGCGACCTGGCCCTCGGGTGTCACCTCGATGGCCATGCCCGTGTCCGACACGGTGACGAGCGTGTTGCCGTTGGGGAGCCGCTGCGCGCTGCCGCGGGTCTCGCTGTAGAAGTCCGGCGGCCCGCCGTAGCTCCACACGACCCGGTTCTTCGCCGGGTCCACCTCGACCACCCGCGAGCGCTTCGTGCCGTTGTCGAAGAGCAGGACGTGGCCGTTGTCCAGCACGGTGGGGTGGTGCTGGAAGGTCACGTGCCCCGGGCCCCAGATCCACAGCACCTGGTGGCTGTCCCCGTCGAGGATCAGCACGGCGTGGGCGTTGCGCAGGGACAGGAGCATGTTGCCCTGCGCGAACAGGGGCGAGAGGTGGGCCAGCGACCCGTCCATCACGGAGATGTGGTTGGTGTGCAGCGGGTCGAGGTCGGTGGTCGAGCCTGGACGGGCCTTCACGTTCCAGGTGTCCGGCAGCAGGAAGGCGTAGGGCGAGGCGCGCAGGGCCTCGAGCACCGACCACTCGGCCAACTGCTCGCCCGTGGGCGAGAGGACCTGGACGACGTCGTCGAGCAGCTCCAGCTCGGGGTGCAGCTCGGGGATGCGCCGCGCGCGCCGGGCCAGGACGTGCACCTGGCCCTGCGCGTCGACGTCCAGGTCGTGGTGGAAGCGCCCCTCGCGCTTCCAGCGCACCCCGCCGTCGCGGTCCAGCGACCACAGCTCCTGGTCCTTGACCAGCACGATCACGCCGCCGGTGACCGGGTCCAGCTCGACGTGCTGCCAGTAGCCCGGGGTGTCGACGGCCCAGGTGTGCACGACGCTGCCGTCCAGCTCGACGAGCTGGGCCTGCTCCTGGGTGCGCGAGTAGACCAGGCTCAGGCCGGGCTGGCTGCGCGCCGGGTCGTGGCGCAGCACGCCGCGCTCCTCGGGCCGGGCCGCGACCTGCCCGTCGACGTAGCCCAGGGCTTCCAGCAGGTCGGCCTGGGTGGAGCGCGCCTCGACCACCTTGCGGCGGTCCACGTCGGCCTGCTCGACCTTGCGGGGCTGCTCGACCTTGCGGGGCTTCTCCTTCGCTGCACCCGCCGGCGCCTGGTCGGCGGGCTCGGGCGCGCAGGCCAGCAGCAGCAGGAGCAGCCCCAGCCCCGCCATCAGATCCGCCGCACGCGGCTGGCCAGGGCCGGGGCCCGGGCGATCGCCCCCCGCAGGGCGTTGCGGGTGTCCACCAAGAGCCGGCTGTGGGCCAGGATCCGGTCGGTGTCGAAGGCGCCGTGATCGGTGAGCAGCACGACGCAGTCGGCCTGGGCCAGCTCCTCGTCGGTCAAGGGCACGCTCTGCCAGACCTGCTCGCCCAGCCGCACCTGGGCCACCAGCGGGTCGTGCACAGCCACGGCGGCGCCGCGCTCGAGCAGCTTCTCCAGCACGGCCAGGGCCGGCGACTCGCGCACGTCGGCCACGTCGCGCTTGTAGGCCAGGCCCAGCAGCAGCAGGCGGCTGCCGCGGACGGCGCGCCCGACGTCGTTGAGCGCCTCGGTCACCACGTCGACCACGTGGCCCGGCATGCGGGCGTTCACCGCGTCGGCCAGCTCCACGAAGCGGGCGGGGAACTGGTGGCTGCGCAGCTTCCAGCTCAGGTAGTGCGGGTCGACGGGGATGCAGTGGCCGCCCAGGCCCGGCCCCGGCACGAAGCGCATGAAGCCGAAGGGCTTGGTGCTGGCGGCGTCGATGATCTCCCAGACGTCCAGGCCCAGCTCGCGGCAGATGAGCGCGAACTCGTTGACCAGGCCGATGTTGACCATGCGGAAGACGTTCTCGAGCAGCTTGACCGTCTCGGCCGCCGAGGTGGAGCTGACCGGCACGATCGTGTCGCAGCAGCGCCGGTACAGGGCCGAGACGACCGCGGTGCAGGCGGGCGTGACGCCGCCGACCACCTTGGGCGTGTTGCGGATGCCGTAGCGGGGGTTGCTGGGGTCCACGCGCTCGGGCGAGAAGGCCACGGCGATGTCCTGCCCGGCGACCAGGCCGCGCTCGGCCAGCATGGGCACCAGCACCTCCTGCGTGGTGCCGGGCCAGGTGGTGCTCTCCAGCACGACGAGCTGGGCGGGCCGGGCGTGGGTGGCCACGGCCTCGGCCGCCGCCAGGATGTAGGACAGGTCGGGATCGCGGGTCTTGCTCAGCGGGGTCGGCACGCAGATGACGACGGCGTCGCAGGTGGCGAGCTCGACGGCGTCGACGGTGGCCCGGAAGCCGCGGTCGAGGGCCTTCGCCAGCACCTGGTCGGAGACGTCGCCCACGTGGCTGCGACCGGCGTTGAGCGCCGCGCACAGCGAGGGGGTCACGTCCAGGCCGACCACCTCGGCGCCCGCCAGGGAGAGCTCCATCGCCAGCGGCAGGCCGACGTAGCCCAGGCCGACGATGGCGATGCGCGGGCGCTCGCCCTCCAGCCGGTCGCGGCAGGCGGCCAGGGCGGGGGGCAACGCAGGGGTGGCGGCGGCGGGGTCGGCGGCGGTCATGGGGATCCTCGGCCCCCCGCCTTAGCGCGGGGCCCATCCGGTGGCCCCCGGATAGCCGTGTGTCCCAGGGGGGAACCCCTCCAGGTTCCCCCCTGCCCCTCCGGGGACGGCGGTGCCCGATGCCCTCCCGCTCCCAGCTCCTGCGCGCCCTGCGGCTGCTGCTCGCCCTGGCCATCCTGGGCTGGGTGGGGCACCGGCTGTGGCGGGAGGGCCAGCACAGCGAGTTCCCGGCCTTCACGCCGACCGCGCCGGCCCTGGTCGTGGCGCTGGGCTCCGCGGCCCTGGCCATCGCCCTGCTGGCCCTGCTCTACCCGCTGACCCTGGCGGCGATGGGCCGCTACGAGCGACGCTACCTGGCCTTCCACCTGCGCACCTGGCTGCAGGCCTTCTTCTACCGCTACGTGCCGGGCAAGGTGATGCTGATGGTGGAGCGGGCGCGGCTGGCCGAGCGGGCCGGCGTGCCCCGCGCCACCAGCGTCGTCCTGGTCCTGTGGGAGACGCTGTTGCTGCTGGTCGGCGCGGCCCTGGTCGCGCTGGCGGGCCTGCCGCTGTTGCCCCAGGGGCCGGCCGTGCCGACGGGCCTGCTGGCGCTGGCCGCCGCGACCTGCGTGGGCCTGCTGCTGGCCCTGCCGGCCCTGAGCCGGGCGCTGTCGCGGCGCCTGCCGGCCCTGCGCCAGGGTGGGGCGGACGTGCTGCCCCGGGTGCGCCCCGCGCGCCTGGTCGGCCTGGTGCTGGGCTACGCCGTGGCCTGGCTGCTGCTCGGCACCAGCTTCGCCGCCACCTGCCACCTGTTCGCGGGCGGCGAGCAGGTCGGCGCCGCCGTCGTCGTGCTCTACGTGCTGGCCCACGCCGCCGGCACCCTGCTCTCGGTCACCCCCGCCGGCCTGGGCGTGCGCGAGGCCGTCCTGGTCGCCGGCCTGGCCCCCTTCCTGCCCGCCCCCCAGGCCCTGGCGATGGCCCTGGCCGGCCGGGTCGTCTCCACCGCGGTCGAGCTGGTCCTGGTGGGCGCCGCCGTCGTGCTGGTGCCGCTGCCGCCCCCACCCGGCGGCCCCCTGGGCGAGGGTCCAGGCCAGGGATAGCCGCCCGCCCCTGGGAGCGAAGCCATGGACGAGCGCGCGGGCCTGACCCTGCTGGTGATGCTGCCGGCCCTGAACGAGGAGGCGACCGTCGCCCAGGTCATCGGCCGCATCCCGCGGCAGGTCCCGGGCGTGGACCGCGTGCTGGTGCTGGTCGTCGACGACGGCAGCACCGACCGCACCGTCGAGCTGTCCCTGGCCGCGGGCGCCAGCGTGATCTCCCACCGCCGCAACCGGGGCGTGGGCGCCGCCTTCCAGACCGGGGTCGAGGAGGCGATCCGCCGCGGCGTCGACGTGCTGGTCACCATCGACGCCGACGGCCAGTTCCGCCCCGAGGACATCCCCACGCTGGCCGCCCCCGTGCTGTCCGGCCAGGCCGACTTCGCCACCGCCAGCCGCTTCAAGGACAAGGCCCTGGTGCCCGACATGCCCTGGGTCAAGCGCCTGGGCAACTGGGGCATGGCCCGCATCGTCAGCCGCCTGTCCGGCCAGCACCTGCACGACGTGAGCTGCGGCTTCCGCGCCTACGGCCGCGAGGTGCTCCTGCGCCTGGTCCTGCTCGGCCAGTTCACCTACACCCAGGAGACCCTGCTCTCGATGGCCCACAAGGGCATGCGCATCGTCGAGGTGCCCCTGGTGGTGCGCGGGGTGCGCGAGCACGGGCAGAGCCGCGTCGCCAGCAACCTGTTCCGCTACGCCACGCGCACGCTCGGCATCATGTGGGGCTTCCTGCGCGACTACTCGCCGGGCCTGCTCTTCTCCAACGCCGCGGCCATCCTCGGCCTGCTGGCGCTCGGCTTCGCCGCCTTCTTCCTGGGCCACCGCCTGGTCAGCGGCCAGTTCAGCCCCCACATCTGGTCGGGCTTCGTCGCGGCCTACCTGCTGGGCCTGGCCATGGGTAGCTTCGGCCTGGGGCAGGTGGCCGAGATGGTCGCCCGCCTGCGCAGCGTGCAGGAGCGCGAGCTGCTGCTGCTGCGCACCCACCTGCCCCTGTTGACCCAGGGCCTGCCGGGCACCTCCGCCGCCCGCGAGCCCCTCCCTCCTGAGAACACCCCATGAACCGGATCGAGCCCGAACTGCTGCAGGAGATGGCCGGCCGGCTGTCGGCCGCCGATCGCGACGAGATGGCCATCCCCAGCTACCTGCACAAGAACCCCGCCCTGCGGTGGATGGCCTGGCGCCGCATCGAGGTGGTGGGCCGCCGCCTGCAGGAGCTCTGCCCCGTGCGCGGCACGGTGCTCGACTTCGGCTGCGGCACCGGCATGCTCTTCGGCGACGCCCTGATGCGCGCCGACCGGGTCTGGGGCGTGGACCTGGTGCTCGACGCCGCCGAGCTGCTGGTGCAGCGCCGCGCCCTGCGCCGGGTGACCCTGCTGCCCCCCGACCAGGCCCAGGCGCAGATCCCCGAGCGCTCCGTCGACGTCATCGTCGCCGCCGAGGTCCTGGAGCACCTGGACGACCCGGCGCCCACCTTCGCCTGGTTCCGCCGGATCCTGCGGCCCAAGGGCGAGCTGCTGGTCAGCCTGCCGACCGAGAACCGCGCCTACAAGCTGGGCCGCCGGCTGGCCGGCTTCCAGGGCGACTACCACGAGCACGACGCCGCCTCGGTCCACCGCGCCCTGGAGCAGGCGGGCTTCCGCCGCACCTGGGGCACGCAGGTGCCCCTGCCCGGCCCGCTCACCATCTACGAGGTGAGCGCCTGGGCGCTGGCCTGAGCCCGCCTTCCACAGCCCCTTGCCGCCCGGCCGGTCCGCGCCTACCTCCCCGCCCGACTCGCACCGGCGCCCACGGGCCCTCGGAGTGGACATGAAGGCCCTGATGAGCGTGCTCCTGGCGTTCGGCGTGCCCAAGTGGGCGGTGGTGGCCGCGCTGGCCGCCCTGGTGAGCTGGGCGGCCCCCAAGGTGGTCGGCCAGATCGAGCGCGACCGCGCCCGCCGCATCGTCAAGTCCGCCCGCCTGGACGCCGAGGACAAGCGCCTGGCCGCCGACGAGCGGGCGCTCGAGGTGGCCGGCAAGGACCCGCACGCCCTGCTGCTGCTGGCGGAGGAGGCGATCGAGCAGGGCCGCAAGGGCCTGGCCGACCGCGCGATGGGGCGGCTGCGCGCCGCCGGGGTGCCCGAGGGCGCCCTGGCCCGCCTGGACGAGCGCCGCTTCGGCCCCCTGCCCGGCATGCCGGCCGAGGCCGCGCTGAAGATCGAGCGGCTGCTGGAGCGCAACCAGGTCGCCGAGGCCCGCGAGCTGGCCACCCGCTGCGCCCGCCGCTGGCCCCAGGACGCCGAGCTGCGGGGCCTGCTCGCCCGCTGCGAGGGGCCCACGCCTCCCGAGCCGCTGGCCTGAGCCCGCCGGTCGCGGGCCGCCTCAGGCCACCTGGGCCACCAGCACGACGTCGTTGTGACCCAGCTTGTGGGCGCACTTCGGGCAGGTCGCGTAGTAGAAGTACAGGTGCTCCAGGCGCTCGCCCCGATGCGCCACCCAGGACTTCATGTCCTCGGTCCAGTGCCCGATCTCGCGGAAGGAGCCCTGGTACACCCGCGAGACGAAGGTGCCCGACAGGTGCGCCAGCTCCCGGCCCGGCACCGGCCGGTCGACCGCGATGTAGAGGTCGGCGCCCCACGGCGAGCGCTCGTCGCTGAGCGTGAAGGGCACCGGCGCCCAGGCCTCCGCCGCGTCGATGGCCGCCGCGTCCCGCTTCATCACCGCGCCGAAGTCGACGGGCACGTGCATCACCTCGTGCACGTGGTCCTTGACGAAGAGCGCGTCGCTCCAACGGTGCACCTGCTCGTGCCACTCCGCCCGATCGACGGGCGCGCAGCAGCCGGTGGCCGAGTTGTCGTAGCGAGCCTCGGACAGCTTCATGGATCCTCCCTGGGCTGTCCTCGCCATGGCCACGGCGCCGCCGACGGACAGTCGGCGCGACCCCATGTCGCGGCGCATCGCAGGTGCCGCCTCAGAGAGTCGCGGTGGCAGGTGCCGGGTCGCAGGTCGCAGGCGCCGGGTCGCAGGTGCCGGCTGTTATCCATTGATCCCATTTCCGGACGAACTGAGAGCAGAGGCTCCCGGCGACCGTCCTCCTCCCTGCTGCTCCCTCTGCGCGCTCTGCGTCCTCTGTGGTGACCCCTCCAGCGTGTGCCGGCCTGGATCCTGCGCCAACACAGGGAATCCACCACAGAGGACACAGAGGACACAGAGGAGCGAGGCAGGGCGAGGGCCCTCCCGCCAGGGCCAAGCCCAGCGCGGCGTCACAGTGCAGCACACGGAGCCGACCCCTCACGGGCGACGCGCCTGTGGTCCGGGCGGGCCTGTCGGCGCCCGCATGCACCCGCTATAGCGCGTGCCCCCCCGCCCGCAGGTGGGCCTCGTCCTTGGGCACGTCGTGGGGCGGGGCATCTCGGTCGAAGGCGTGAGGGGACAGGGTCGGGTTCACATCCCAGGAGTGGAACCACACCTTGTTGATCTGCTTTCCCTTGTGGTAGACCAGCGCCATCTTGGGCTGCCCCCCGAAGACCTGGAAGAAGAACTGCAAGTTTGCGAACTTGCTGCCCGGGAGTTGCAGCTCGATCCAGTCGTAGCGCGCGGCGCCCGAAGTCATCAAACCGTAGGTGTGGGGGCCGTTGGGCAACCACGTCGCACCGCCGTTGCGGATGGCGGCGAAGGCCAGGTTGGTC
Organism: Myxococcota bacterium; assembly: GCA_023150805.1. GTDB lineage: Bacteria > Myxococcota_A > UBA796 > UBA796 > UBA2385 > UBA2385. The sequence continues at coordinate 14,392 of JAKLKF010000084.1, forward strand.
GGGATGACGAGGGAGTTCCACTCTTCGATGATCCGCGGAGGGGCGTCGCTGTCGTAGCTGTCGCCCCAAATGGCCTGTCCATCGAATGTGAAGCGCTTCTGGAAGTCGTAGTCGAAGGCGATGGCCCCATCGCCGCGGATGTGAAACACGTCCTTGAAGGTGGGCCGGCTGGGGGACAGGGGGTTGGGAGAGAGCGTGAGGGTGGAGCGGATGATCGTGGCCGTCTGGAGGTCGTCGACAAAGGCCTGGGCGCTGGCGGAGAGCGGTGGCGGCGGCGGGGTGGTGGCCCGGGCGGCGACGGCGGCCAGCCCCAGACCGGCCAGGACGGCGGCGCCCGAGGCGGCGGCGACGAGGACGGTGCGGCGAGAGGGGGGCAAGGTGGCTCTCCGGGCTCCAGCCCCCATCGTCGCCGATCACCGAGTCGGGCACAACCGGGTCGACCCGGCCCCCCGCAACCCCTCACCCCCGCTCGCTGTCCAGGCTCTGCATATGGCCGGCGTCGTACCGGGTGCCCGCGATCGCCTCCTCGGGCACCTGCTCCTCCAGGCGGGCCAGGTCCTAGGCCGTCAGGTGCAGATCCAGCGCGCCCAGCGACTCCTGGAGCTGGGCCCGGGTGCGCGCGCCGACGAGGGGCACGATGCGGGGCCCGCGCGACAGCACCCAGGCGATGGCGAGCTGCGAGGCGGTGGCCCCCTTCTCGGCCGCCAGGGCGTGCAGGGTCTCGGCCACGGCCAGGTTGGCGGCGAGGTTGTCACCCTGGAAACGCGGCAGCCAGGCCCGGTAGTCGCGCGGGCCGGTGGGCTTGCTGCCCGAGAGCAGGCCGCGCGACAGCACGCCGTAGGCGGTCACGCCAATCCCCAGCTCGTCGAGCACAGGGAAGGGTGGCAGGTGCCGGCTGTCATCCTTTGATCCCCTTCTCCGGCAGCGCGGGACACAGCGCCTCCCGACGATCGTCCGCCTCCCTGCCGCTCCCTCTGCGACCTCTGTGGTGACCTTCACCGGCGTGTGCCGGGGTGGATCCCGTGCCTGCACAATCAGGGGGCGAAGACCGGTCTGCCGCTCCTGCCGGCGCCCGCTCCTGGCACCCTCCTCCCGCTCTTGCACCACGCCAAGCCGACCCCTCGGTCCGAGCCGCCCCATGTCCCCGCTCTCCCCCGCCTGGCTCCCCCTCCTCGCGCTCGCGGCCCCGTCGTTGGCGGCGGATCCCTCCCCCGAGGCACTGGTCACGGTGCAGGGCCAGGCCCGGGACGCCAATGGCGGGGCCGTGGTGCTCACCGCCGCCGGGGAGTCGATCTACCTGCCCGGACTGGAGGGCTGGCCGCCCGCCATCGAGGGGCGGACCATCCGGGCCACGGGGCGACGCACGCAGGCCCGCCTCCTGCCCGAAGCCGAGGTGGGCCCCGACGGGGCCATCAGCCAGGGGGTCGCGCCGGGCAGCGGGCCCCAGGAGGTGCTGCAGGTCTCCACCTGGCAGCTCGCGCCGGACCCCTCGCTGGTGCCGCCGGCGCCGTGGGCCCTGCGCTGGGTGGATGGCAACGGGAACGTGGCCCGCGCCTGGCAGGACAGCCCCGACGCCGTGGCGCGCCTGTCCTGGCACCCGGTCCGCCCCGAGACCAGCAGCGGCGGGCTGTACTCGGGCGGAGAGCCCCGGCTGGACCCGCTGGACGCCGCCGGTGTTTCCGAGCTGTGGGCGTTGGCGCGCACGGTGCAGTGGGCGGCCCCGCGGGCCGAGACCCGGATGATAGGCACGGGGCTGTTGACCCTCTCGGGCCCCGCGGGCGAGGTGCAGGCGCTGGTGGTGCCGGGCCCGACCACCGGGGCGCTGGAGGTCTGGCTGGCGGGGGGTTGAGGCGGGCGCCTGGAAGGAGGTTGAAGCGCACTACCACGGGATCAACACCGTCAGCGCCCGCCCTCCCTGTCGTCAGTTCGCGACCCCTGCGGGATCAGAAAGTTCTGGGGTCCACCTCTTGCGTCCCCAGAAGACCCCGTTAAATGGATCGCGCCTCTGGAGGACTCGCGCCTCTGGAGGACTCGCGCCTCTGGAGGACTCGCGCCTCTGGAGGACTCGCGCCTCTGGAGGACAACACCCTGTACTTGGAGGACGCGTGGACGAGCAGCAGCGCAACAACGGGCGGGGAAAGGTGGGGGGCACCCGGCAGGTGCTCTTCGTCGAGCTCTGCAACAAGAAGGACGTGGTCACGCAGGGGACGGGGACCGCGACGACGGTCCGGGTGGGGCCCGCGTTTCGCGATCTCGGCCCGTACCTGCAGGACATCGTGGTTCACGGGAAGGGCTACAACGACACCAACGGGCTGTTCTACACGGTGAAGGCCGAGTACTCCTACGACGGAGAGGACTGGGAGCCCTTCGCCGCCGTCCTCATGGCGGTGACGTCGCCGAACGTGTCGAAGACCCGGGTGTCCGCTGCCTACACCAGCCGCGCTGACTTCGGTCGTCAGATCCGCTTCCTTGTGGAGCTGGACGACAGCAACGCTGGTGTTGCCACTGGCCAGCTCAGCCTGTCGGTGGCCTTCCATTTCCTGAGCTGAGCGCTCAACGCCCGCTGGAGCCAGCGATCTCCAGCGGGTACGGGAGGCGAGCATGGCGATTCGACCGTCCACGGCCCACGTCCTCGACACGATCGGAGAATCTGCCGACACCGGTGGGTCCTTCTTTGAAAGACCTGATGATGCGGGCCTCTCCACTGGAGATTGGACGGCCACTCCCGACCATGCCACCGCCCCCGACTCCAGCCGGCTCTGGCCGGCTGGAGGAGAGGCCGGCGAGGTCGTCTCGCCAAGCGGCAGGACCTGCGGCAAGCTGCCGACCCCTGCGCGAATCCAATCCTGGTTCCGCGGGCTTGGTGCTGGCTCGGGTGAGTACACCCTGTACGACGACAGCTACCCACTGTCCAGCCCCTCGCAGTACCTCGACATGCTTGGCATCTCGCAGGCTGAGTACGACAGCGTGGTGCAGACGGTGCAGTGGGCGGGCAGTCCCAGCGAGCCGCAGACTCGAGTCGCCGTGGCGGCGCTGGACTCCGAGGTCTCGGAAGACGTCGTCGTGCAGTTGCGTGAACCCCTGGCATTCCTGTCCCGCCGCATCGTCTTCACGGTGGATCGAAAGAGCCTGTCGATCGGAACGGGTCAGGTCAGAGCCAGGGTCCCGGTGATGGACTTCACCACCACCCCTCTCCGGCGCGTGCTCCGGCGATTTCGGTCCCTGGCGGATCAGGAGACGGAAGCCCTGATCCCCCACGACGCCCTGGACTCCGACACCCAGGCTCTCCTGGACGCGATTCGCGCAGCGGTGGTGCTGAAGTTCAATCAGTCCACAGACGCGGTCCCCGACGCGCTGCTCCTTCAGTTCGAGGACTTCGAGGACCGCAGGTACCACCCCACGATCGGGACCACGAACAGCGCGTCTCCCTTCATGGCCGGCTTGTGGGGCCAGGAGGGCATCCTGGGCACGATGGTGAAGCTGCTCATGCCATCGCGGACCGCCCCTCCTGTCTATGCATTTCCGCTCAACTGGAGGACGAACAACAACGCCGAGTTCGTGGGCACCATCCTGTCTTGGATGGACACACTGAACTCCTACATCGCCTCCCACAACGAAGCCGTGGGCCTGGCCATCTACTCGGACATCGAGGACTGGTTGGAGAGCAGTGGGGTGGTCGGTCTCGAAGCGCTCTCCGACCTCCGGAGCGCCTACGACTCCACCAGCGGCCACGTCGTGGTCATGACCACGGAGCTCTCGGAGCTGTTGCTGGCGGACCTGATGGACAAGATCGAGGAGGCGCGATCGACCTTCTCCAGCTCGGGTTCTGATGGAGGGACCGACGCGGCTCCTTCCAGCTTCACGGACGATCCCACGACCTGGTGGTACGACCCTGACACCAGCGCCACGAATACCACTGCAAGCTCCGACGGCACCGGCGTCGTACCGGCGTGGGTGGACATGATCGTGGTGGGCGTGACCTTGGCTGCGCCCTGGTTGTGGATACCGTACCTGATGACAGATGTGGACATCGAAGAGGACCTCGACGAGATCACCTCCGCGCTGGACTCCGCATTCACCACCCTCATCGATGGCCTGAACGAGGCGGCGACGCCTGGGCGGCAGCTCAACGATGCGATGGTGATCGCTCTGCTGACCGCCGGCACCGCCTTCGAGGCTGTTCGAACCAGCGAGATCAAGATCCTCTTCTACAAGAAGGACTTCGGCGACATCGCGCGTCTCAGCTCCGCATTCGAGGAGAAGCTGCTGTTCGGATTCGAGACCTCAGCTCCTTTCCGGGCACTGGCTGTCGGCCTGGCAGGGGACTGGTACGACTCCTGGCTGAGCGAAGGCGAGGCGCTGGCCGCAACCCTGCCGTCGGAGCCCGCGACCCTCCTGGTCGCGGCCATCGAGGAGCTGAGGTCTCAGTACGAGGCCGCCGTTCCGGTGTGGACCATCGATCCCGCCTTCCTGGATTGGGAGTACGCCGACTTCGAGTCGTACACCTGGTACTATCATCAGGGCGAGGTGAGCGTCGATGCCGCGGGAGACCTGGCAGAGGGTGGAACCCCCCGCAACCTGGCCGCATGGGTCGAGGCGATCAGCCCGTTGGCTCAGTTGGTGCTCTCCATCAACGCGGCCAGCGCGCTCCTGGAGGCCGGGCTGCAGGCGGAGAGCTTCCCCCTGGCGATTTCCGGGCTTCCCACTGGTGATGACTCCATGGCGGAGCAGACTCGATCGGCGTTCGACGCGCTGGACATGTCGAAGCTGCGGGACGTCCTGCCGGGCGTCTCCATGCCGCGCTTCATCGCTGCTGTCTGGCGACAAGCCATGACGGACCGACTGCTGCTCGACCTGCAGGCAGAAGGGTGCGACATGACCGCCGTCTACGAGGTCGTCCGCTGGATGCGCTCCTCGACCTATCGCGCCCACATCGACACCCTGCTCGGTCCCCTCGACACGGACTTGGGGCGGCGAAGGTATGAGGATGGGCTGGTCGGGAGGATGGGGAATTTCGGCTCCGTGGACGAGTCCGACCCCGATGAGTGGCTCCTCCATTCATCCCTCGATGAAGCATGGGGCAACCTGACGGCGGATGAGCGCGAGGACTGGAAGACCGCCCTCCCCTACCTGTTGGACCGCACGCGGCTGGACGACCTTGTCGCGCTGATAGAGGCCACACGCGCGGCGTATGGTTCCGCGGAGGAGGAGATCCCGGTGATCGATGAGAGGGACCGGGTCGACCCTGCGGAGTTGATGGACGAGGTCGACCCCGCGGAGGGTGGACTGGACACGGCCGTGCTGTCCGAGCTGGCGCGCTTCGAGCGCTACACGACGCGAGGTATGGAGTTGGGGAGGTTAGACGAGGTGGTCCTCGAAGGGACGATCCCTTTGGAGAGGGTCGCCGCGGTGGGAAGTACCACCGGGTGGCGCGATGTGCTCGTCGACGAGGAGCTGGCCGCGGCGGAGCGATGGGTTGCGATGGCGGAGGGCATGGGAAGCACGTCGGCTGGGATGCTGCGGCGATGGACGGGCGCGTGAGAGCGTTCCTGGTCCTCATGCCCTTTGTTTCGGCGCTCGCCTGCGCGGACAAAGGTGGCGCTCATGACACCGGTCTTCCCACCGACGGTGGGGCGAACGACAGCTTCGATCTCGACGGGGACGGCTATGACGCCCAGTCGGCCGGAGGAACGGACTGCGACGACCTGGACCCCGATGTGCACCCCGGCGCCGTCGAGGAGTGGTACGACGGTGTCGACCAGGACTGCAATGGCGGCAGTGACTTCGACGCGGACCTCGACGGCCACGAGAGCGACTCCTTCGGGGGCACGGACTGCGATGACATGCAGTTCTATGCCGGGCCCGATGCCCTCGAGATCTGCGGGGATGGAGACGATCAGGACTGTGATGCCCAGGTCGACGAGCCTCCGTGTGGATGGCCGACCAGCGTCGCGACCGGCCTGTGGCATGAGCTGGAGAAGCCCTTCCTCGGGACAGCGCTCGCCGCGGACTGCGACCTGGCGGGGACTGGGCAGCTTGCTGTCATGGTCTCAGCGCCTGGCATCCCGGGCGTGTGGTCCGAAGACCACGACGACTGGACTGGCACCCAGGAAGGCGGCGTGTTCACCGCTTCGGACGGCTCCGGGCTCTTCCCGAAGGAGGGACTGACGGTCACCCGAAGCAAGTCGCGCGCGGCATTCGGGACGGGTCTGGACTGCCAGGGGGACCTGGACGGCGACGGGTACCGGGACCTGGCAATCAGCGCGTTCGACGACGGTGACGAGACGCGGAGGCCGGGGCGGACGGTCGTGATGCTGGGCCCGCTGGAGGGGGCCCTGGACGCGGTGGTCGTGGACTACGAGTGGGTGGGGGAGCACGAAAGCGACGAGTTCCTGCTGGAGAACATCGGGGCTGCCCTTCGCGTGAAGGACGTGACTGGCGATGATATCGCAGATCTTATCGTTGGTGTGGGAGACTCTTACTCGCCATGGGGCGAGGCAGACACCTGGACTGTGGAGGCGAGTAGCAGCGTGGTGTTTCGGGGACCCTTCTTCGAGCCGACCTACCGTGGATGGGTTGGTCATGATGTCGTTCACCTCGGCGGCGACCTCCAAGGCGAGATGGCCATCGGCGACCTGGATGGTGATGGCGTGAATGACGTCGTTCGAAACTACCCTCCGGGAGATCACGCCCTGTCGCGGTGCGGAGTCGTCTACTCGGGAGAGGACATCGCCGCGGCGTCGTCTGGCGACGTCCTCGACACCGAGTCTGGTGCCGTGGCGGTCCTGCACTGCCCTGGCGAGGCCTGGCAGGCCGACTACGTCTGGAAGCTGCGCGCCGACCAGGACCTGGATCTGGATGGTCACCTGGACCTGTTCCTGGCCCACAACCGGGGCTGGTCGGCGTTTCAGGGGGGCGTGACCACCTGGGCCGGCGATGTTGCAGAGACCTCAGACCTCGAGGCGAGCTTCTGCGCCACGGGCTACGGGCTGCGGGACGTCGACTTCAGCCGGGACGGCGACGACGACCTGACCTGGGCGGTGTCCCTGGATGGCTCGCCGGACTGCCCGTCCTACACAGGTACCACCTTCCGCGGGCGGGTCGCGGTCTTCGAGCAGTGGACCTGGAGCGCCATGTCCTTCGACGATGCCTCGACCTGGCTGGCCTGGGACGAGGACGCGTGGGGACTGGACCCCCTGAAGCTCGGAAGCCGCGAGGTGGCGTTTTCACACGAAGGCGACGATGGACTGCGCCTGTGGTTCGCCGACCCGACCTGGACGCAAGATGGCGTGACGTGGGGTCGGCTGTCGGTGTTCGAGCTCGACGCGCTTCGCTGACGCCCCGTAGCACCTGATCTGTGGTGAACCTCGCCCGTGTGTGCCGGGGTGGACCCCGTGCCCCCCCCTGGGGACCCACCACAGAGGACACGGAGGGGGCGTGACGGTGCGGCACGGGGCGCCGAACCCCTCACCCCCGCTCGCTGTCCAGGCTCTGCATATGGCCCACGTCATACCGGGTGCCCGCGATGGCCGCCTCGGGCACCTGCGCCTCCAGGCGGGCCAGGTCCTGGGCCGTCAGGTGCAGCTCCAGCGCGCCCAGCGACTCCTGGAGCTGGGCCCGGGTGCGCGCGCCGATGAGGGGCACGATGCGGGGCCCGCGCGACAGCACCCACGCGATGGCGAGCTGCGAGGCGGTGGCCCCCTTCTCGGCGGCCAGGGCGTGCAGGGTCTCGGCCACGGCCAGGTTGGCGGCGAGGTTGTCGCCCTGGAAGCGCGGCAGCCAGGCCCGGTAGTCGCGCGGGCCGGTGGGCTTGCTGCCCGAGAGCAGGCCGCGCGACAGCACGCCGTAGGCGGTCACGCCCATCCCCAGCTCGTCGAGCACGGGGAGGATCCGGGCCTCGGGGCCGCGGCTGACCAGAGAATACTCGATCTGCAGATCGGCGATCGGATGTACGACGGCGGCCCGCCGGATGGTGTCGGGGCCCACCTCGGACAGGCCGATGTGACGCACGTAGCCCGCGTCGACCAGGTCCTTGATCGCGCCGATGGTCTCCTCGATGGGCACCTGCGGATCCAGGCGGGCCGGCCGGTAGATGTCGATGTGATCCATGCCCAGCCGCGCCAGGCTCATCGCCGCGAAGTTCTTGACAGCCGCCGGCCGGCCGTCCACACCCAGCCAGCTCCCGTCCGGCCCCCGCAGGGCGCCGAACTTCACCGACACCAGCGCCTGCTCGCGCCGCCCGCGCACCGCCTGCCCGACCAGCAGTTCGTTGCGGCCCATGCCGTAGAAGTCGCCCGTGTCGAGCAGGGTCACGCCGCGCTCCAGGGCCATGTGGATCGTGGCCATGGCCTCGTCCGGGTCGGCGGGGCCGTAGAAGTCGGACATGCCCATGCAGCCCAGGGCGAGGGGGAAGACCTGGGGCCCGAGGGCCCCGAGAGGACGTGGAGTCGTCATGCACACCTCCTGTGCCGACAAGCCTAAGGTCTCGCGCCAACGTGGGAACCGCCGGATCTCCGGTTACACTGTGCAGATATCACGAACAATGGAGCGCGCGTGGACCGGCTCGACGCGATGGAGGTCTTCTCCCAGGTGGCCGAGCGGGGCAGCTTCACCGCCGCGGCCCGGTCGCTGCGCCGCCCGCGCTCGACCGTGACCGCCACGGTGCAGGCCCTGGAGGCCCGCCTGGGCGTCAAGCTGCTGCACCGCACCACCCGCCGGGTCACCCTGACCCCGGACGGCGCCCTGTACCTGCGCGAGTGCCGCCGCCTGCTGCGTGAGGTCGAGGAGGTCGAGGCCGGCCTGGGCCAGGGGCAGGCCGCGCTGCGGGGCAAGGTGCGGGTGGACGTGCCCGCCGCCGCCGGGCGCCACCTGCTGGCCCCCGCGCTGCCCGACTTCCTGGAGCGCCACCCCGAGATCGTGGTCGAGCTGGGCAGCAGCGACCGCCCGGTCGACCTGCTGGCCGAGGGGGTGGACTGCGTCATCCGCGGTGGCGAGGTGGTCGACGCCTCGCTGGTCACGCGCAGCCTGGCCCGCCTGCCGGTGCGGACCCTCGCCTCGCCAGCCTACCTGGCCCGCCACGGGGTCCCCTCCTCGCCCGAGGCGCTGGGCGACCACCTCTTCGTGGCCTTCTTCTCGCCCCGCACCGGCCGGGTCTACGAGCCGGAGTTCACCGTGGACGGCCACCTGCGCCCGGTCGCCGCCCGGTACCGCCTGGCCGTCAACGACGCCGACACCTGGCTGGCCGCGACGCTGGCCGGCATGGGCCTGGCCCAGATCCCCGTCTCCGCCCACATCCGCGCCCACCTCGACCGCGGCGAGCTGGTCGAGGTCCTGACCGCCTTCCCGGCCGGCGAGCTGCCGCTGCACCTGCTCTACCCGCGGGCCCGCCGCCTGCCCGGCCGCGTGCGGGCCTTCGTCGACTGGGTCGTCGAGCTGTACGCCGTCGCCTGAGCCCCCTCAGGCCGGCGACACCAGCGCCGGCGCGGCCACCAGCAGGCCCATCGCCGCCGCGATGGCGCCCAGCACCAGCCGCTCGCGAGTGTTCAGCGGCGGGAAGCCCCGGATCTCGTCGGGCCACAGGGGCCCCATGAAGGTGTGGGCGAAGACCCGCAGCATGGTGAAGCCGTTGAGCGCCGTGGCGACCAGCAGCAGGGTGCGGAACCACAGCTCGTGCCCGGTCTGCGCCTGCATGACCAGGTCCTCGCCCACGAAGCCGCTGGTGCCGGGGAAGCCCGACATCGTCGCCGCGAAGAGCAGGAAGAGCAGGGCCATGCCCGGCGCCGGCCCCATCAGGCCGCGGGCCCGGGTGGCGCGGTCGCGCCCGACGCGGCTCTCGATGGCCTCGACCAGCACGCCCAGGCCGACCAGGGACAGGCCCAGGCCCGCCCACTGCACCAGGGCGCCCAGCACGCCCAGCTCGCCGGGCGAGACCATGCCGTACAGGATGATCGAGGCCTGGGTGGTGGCCATCGCCCCCACGCTGCGGCGCGGGCTCACGGCCGCCAGCCCCTGCAGGCCGGCCAGTGCGGCGGCCACCACGGCCCAGGCCTGCAGCGCGGGCGCCAGCGGCTCCACCGCGTCGGGGAAGGCCAGGCGGCCCGCCAGCAGCAGGGCGATCGAGGGCCGGGCCGCGGCGACCAGCGCGTGGCGGCCGACCGGCAGGCGCTCGTAGTCGGAGATGACCAGCGGCGAGAAGGGGGGCACGCCCATGCGCACGGCCGCCGCCAGCACCAGGCCCAGCAGGCCCAGCTGGTCGGCCGGCAGGGGGCCCGGCGGCAGGAAGGGCGCGGCCAGGGCGAGGGCGACGAAGGCGGCGCCCAGCGTGGCCTTGATGCCGAAGGGGCGGCGCGACACGCCCGGCTGCTCGCGGAAGCGCAGGCCCGGGGCCAGCGACAACAGCCACAGCGCCGCGACGACCGGCAGGTCCCGGCTGGCGAAGGACAGCGCCACCAGCAGGGTCGTCTCGGTGAGCCGCCCCACCTCGTTGGGCTCGCGCCAGGAGGGCGGCCGCGCCAGGATGGCCGCCGCGCCCAGCAGGATCACCAACAGGGGGCCCAGCTCCACCAGGGGCTGCACCAGGCCTGCCCCGGCCAGCAGGGCTGCCGCGAGCGCCGCCCCGCCCAGGGCCAGGCCCGCGCCGACCAGGGCGCTGCGTGTGCCCGGCAGGCGGGCGATGCCCTCGCCGGTCACCAGCACGGCCCCCGCCGCCAGGGCCATCCAGAGCTGCGGGTGGGTGTTCATGGCCGCCCCCGCTCGTCCCGGCCGCCGATCGCCAGCCGCTCGGCCGCCCGCGAGGCGCGGTCGAGCAGGCCCGCCGCCCCCGTCACCAGCCCGACCACGCCCTGCACCAGCGGCTCGAACCAGCCCTCGCTGCTCCACAGCCACAGCCAGGCCGGCACCGCGCGCGGCCCTGGCAGGGTGCCCGCCAGCAGCGCCTCGCGCCGCCGGTGGAGCTGGATCACGCCCGGCGCCCGCAACAGCTGCCAGACGCGCAGGCCGATGTTGCCGACCATGTGCAGGCCCGCCAGCGCGTGCAGGCCCAGCCCGATCTCGGCCACGATCAGGCCGACCTGGGCGCAGCCGGCCATGACCACCGCGCCCTTGACGTCCGAGCGCGTGCGCGCGTGGGCCGAGGCCGACAGGGCGCTGACCAGGCCCAGCGCCACCAGGGCCGCCCGCGCGACGGTGGACTCGCCGTACAGGGGCCAGGCCCGCAGCAGCAGCCAGGGCGCCGTGTGCACCGACAGGCCGGCGTAGAACAGGGCCGTAGAGGGCGTGGGACCCTCGGTCGACCGTGCCAGCCAGCGCGAGAAGGGCGCCAGCCCCGCCTTGCCCGCCGCGGTCGACAGCAGCAGCAGCCCCACCGTGGTCGCCAGCAGGCCGCTCTCCCGCGGCGCCCCCCCCAGCACGTCCGAGGCGTGCTCGGCGTGCAGGAGGATCAGGGTCGACAGCAGGCCCAGGTCGGCCGTCCGGTAGCTGAAGACCGCCCGCAGGCCGCGGGCCACCGCCTCGTCCCGCTCGTGGAAGAAGGCGATGAGCAGGAAGCTCGTGAGCCCCAGCAGCTCCCAGCCGATGAACAGCACGGGCAGCTCGTGCGCCAGGGCGACGAGATCCAGGCAGGCCAGGGCCAGCAGCGTCGTCGCGAAGAAGCGCAGGTGGCCGTCCTCGCGGTGCAGGTAGCGCTCGGAGAAGCGCAGCACGACCAGGCCGATCACCGCGACCACCAGGGCCGCCGCCGTCGTCATCCCGTCCAGCCGCAGCCGCAGCTCCAGGGCGTACTGCGCGTCGCCGTACCAGCGCCCCAGGTCCACCGTCAGCGGCCCGAGCGCCAACGCCAGCCCCGCCAGGGCCAGCGCCAGCAGCAGGTGCAGGCCGGCCACGACCCGGCTGATCCGGTGCACCGCGTCCTCGCCCAGGGGCCGGTCGGCCAGGAAGGGAACGGTCAAGGCCACCATCCCCAGCAGGGGGCTGGCCAGCAGGCCCCCCGCCAGGACGGAGGCCAGCCCCTCCCAGGGGCCCGCGACGCCGACCTCTACGAGCTCGCGCACATCGCCCTCCCGCTGAGCAGGGTGGGCACGAGCGCGTCGTGCCGACCGCGGCACACCGACAGCGAGTCCTCCCCCTCGGGCATCGCCACCGGCGAGAGGTCCGCCGGCACGAAGGCGCCGTCCCGCCAGCTCCAGGTCCCCTCGGCGTCGATCGCCGCCAGGCGGATCCAGCCCCCCACCACCAGCCGCTGCACCGCGGGCAGGCCGGCCACGACCGCCGCCACCCGCTCCCGCGGCGCGAAGACCACCACCGGCAGGCGCGTGGGCTCGTGGATCTCGACCATCTGGCGCGGCAGGCCGGTGCGCAGGTCCGACAGCGAGCCGCTCATCACGCCGTGCAGGCCGACCAGGTTCAGCGGCAGCTTGGAGCCCGCGCCGAAGCGCTGGTTGTCCACCCGGCTGAAGTAGTACTCCAGGTTGATGCCGGCGCAGACGGGGACCGCCGCGCCCATCAGGGCCGAGAGCCCCTCGCCGGTGGGGTCGGCCTCGGGCTCGTAGCTGTGCAGGAAGGCCCGCCGGTCCAGGAACAGGCCGCGCGTCACCCGCCGCGGCCCCACCACCAGCAGCGCGTTGGTCGCGTGGCCGTACTCCGGCCGCACCTGCGAGAGGTCGGCCGCCCGCCCCTCGGCGTGCACCAGGGCCTGGGCCGGCGAGGCGGTCGAGGGCAGGTCCAGGAAGCGCCGCCCACGCTCCAGGGCGTCGCGGGCGCTGGCCAGCCGCGCCAGGGCCGCGAGCTCGGCCACGCCCGCCGCGCCGACCTGGTCGAAGAAGTCGACGCCGTCCGAGGTCGTGTCGTGGAAGGCGCCGACGAAGACGGTGCCGTCGGGGATGTCCACCCCGCGGTCGCGCAGCGCGGCCCGCACCCGCGGGTCGTTGGCCAGCGCCGCGAAGGCCCGGGCGTTGCCGTCGCCGGGCGTGCCGCCGCAGGCGCCGCAGTTGTAGGCCGCCTCGTGCGGGTTGTTGATGGTGCGCGCCCCGTGCCCCATCACCACCACGTGCGGCGCGAAGCCCGCCGTCAGGCCCACCAGCTGGAGCGCCGCGCCGACCCGCGCGGCCGCCTCCTCCACCGACAGGCCCAGCGGCAGCGCGCCCGCCTCGCCCGGGCCCGCCTCGCTCACCTCCGGCCGCAGCGCCACCAGCCGCGCCGGCGGCGGGGCCAGCAGGCGCGCCCGCAGCCGCCGCTGACCGGCCTCGCTGTCCCGCGGGCGCAGGACCCGCCAGGCCGACAGGGCCAGCGCCCCGGGGCCCACCACCAGGGCCGCCAGCGCCCCCAGCGCGCTGCGCAGGCCCAGCCGGTCCAGGGCCGCCGCCCCGCGCCCGACCCAGGCGCGCAGCCGCCCCGGCGCGGCCAGGGCCTGCTCCTCCACCCGGAAGGTCGAGGCCAGCACCACCGGGTGCCGCGGACCCGGCCGCACGTCGTCCAGGCCCCGCCAGCGCAGGGTCAGGTTGAAGTGCCCGGCCAGCCCGTAGGTCTGCACCGCGCCTCCGCCCAGCTCCTCCAGCGCCCGCCGGTAGCTCTCCTCGCGGTCGTCGATGCAGCACAGCCACTGGCTGGCGGGCGCCTCCTCCGCCGGGGCCGCCTGGGCCGCCCGCTGCGACAGGGCCGACAGCCACAGCCGCAGCGCCGTCGCCTCGCGCGCCTCCTGCAGCAGCCGGCAGCGCCAGTCCGCGTCGAAGCGCTCGACCAGGGCCTCGACCTCGGCCCACTGCGTCGCGGTCATGCCCTCGGCGCGCAGTGGCCCGGCGAAGCTCAGGGCCAGCGCCTGGGCCACCAGGGCGGCGCGGCTGGACAGGCCCCGGTTCGGCCGCGCCGGCGGCGCCAGCACCCGCGCCGGCTCGACGCCCTCCTGGCGGCAGACGGCGATGGTCAGCACCAGCCGCAGGGCGGCGTAGTCGACCAGGCGCGGCGCCCCCGGGTGGTGGTGCTCCCGCCAGGCCACCGAGCCCGCCCAGCCCGGCCGGGCCAGCAGCAGCCGCAGCAGCAGCTCGTCGACGCCCTCGGCCGCCTCCGGGCCAGGGACCTGCACCCCCGCGGCCTGCACCGCCGCCGCCAGCGTCGCCGGCCCGTCCTCGCGCAACAGCGGCCCGGCCAGCCGCCGCAGGTCCGCCCGCCGCAGGATGGCCCGCCGGCCGATCTCGAACAGGCCCGGCCCCGGGTCCGGCCGCAGGTCGGCCTGCCCCAGGTCCAGCAGGGCCGCGACCACCGGCACCAGGACCTCGTCCACCTCGCGGTGCACCGCCTCGCGGTCCAGGTGGTCCCGGCGCAGCCGCTCCCGGGGCGGCAGGCCCCGCCGGGCCGAGGCCGCCACCAGGGCGAAGCCCATCTCCGCGGCGCGCCCGTCGTCGGCCATGCAGACCGACAGCGCCTGCTCCACCGACTCCAGCCCCTGCTGCGAGCGCAGCCGCCGCCGCTGCGTCGCCGGGTCCTCGCTGCCCACCAGCGCGGCCACCGCCCCCACCGCGTCGCGGCTGAAGGCCCGCCGCGCGCCGTTGGCCAGCATCGCCCGCACCTTGGGGTCCAGGGCCGCCACCAGCGGGTCCGGCCGCCCCTCGGCCACCTGGAAGGCCCGCAGCCGCCAGTGCGTCTCGTCCAGCCCCTGCCGCAGCACCGTCCAGGCCAGGGCGCGCGGCGAGGGCAGGCCCTCGCCCAGGGGGACCTCGGAGAGGCCCGGCTCGGCCTCGAAGGCCGCGCGCAGGTCGGCCTCGCGCAGCCGCCCGTCCGCCAGCATCTGCCGGTACTCGGCCTCGGGCGCGCGCACCGAGGCGCCCAGCGTGCGCGACGCCCGCGCCAGCGCCTCGTGGAAGGGCAGGTGCTCCAGCTCCGAGAGCGTGTTGGTGTGCACGAAGCCGGCCAGCGGGCCCTGGTGGGGCAGCCAGCGCGCCGCTCGGTGTAGCGACTCCTCCAGCGCGGTGATCGACGCGGCAGCGGTCATGACGGCGGCGCCCTACCCGGGATCGCGCCCCCAGCACAACGGGCGATCGACCGCCACGCGACAAGGCGCCGCAGGGAGAACCCTCCGCGCCGGGCGTCGGCCCCGTCGCGCGCGCCGCCCGCCGCCGTTGACCCGCCCCTCCCCCCTGTGCATCCTGCCGCCGCACCCTGGAGTCTCGATGCCCCGCCTCGCGCTCTTCACCCTGGGCCTGGCCCTGCTCTCCGCCTGCAACGGCAAGTCGGACGACGACGACGACGACGATGACAGCGACGACACCGGCGGGCCGGGCTGGGACGGCGGCGCCGCCGGGGACGGCGGCGGAGGCGACGGGGGAGGAGACGGCGGCGGAGGCGACGGCGGCGGAGGCGACGGCGGAGGAGGAGACGGGGGGGGCGACGGCGGCGGGACCGTCGAGGACGACGGCGACGGCGACGGCTGGGGCATCTCCGACGGCGACTGCGACGACACCGACCCGAGCGTGCACCCCGACGCCTACGACCGCCCCGACGACGAGGTCGACCAGGACTGCGCCGACGGCGACCGGCACTTCGACGGCCTGGTCGTCGACCCCGGCGACACCGTCGTCTACGACCTGTCCGTGACCCTGGAGGGCGAGCCCAAGCTGGACCTGGTCTTCGTCTTCGACGCCAGCCTGGCGACCTATTCCACCTACAACTACATCGACCTCGACGACGTGATCGACGCCGCCGAGGACCTGGTGCCCGACATCGCCGCCGGCGCGGTGACCTACCGGGACTACGCGATGGCCGGCATGGGCTCGCCCGGCGACCTGCCCTTCGCGCTGGGCGAGCAGCTCACCACCGACCTGCCCGAGGTCGTCGACTTCGAGAGCGACCTGCTGACCGGCAGCGGCGGCACCGACTACGAGAACCCCCTGCACGAGGCGCTCTACCAGGCGATGACCGGCGCCGGCTACGACCTGGACTGTGACGGCGAGTACGACGAGGACGAGGACGTGCCGCCCTTCATCGCCTCGGCCGCCGACCCCTTCGGCGGCACCGCCACCGGCACCTGGGACGGCGGCGTGCCCGGCACGGGCAGCGGCGGCGGTGTCGGCCTGCGGGAGGGGGCGGTGCCCGTGTTCATGTACGTCACCGCGGCCGGAATCCGGCAGGCGGAGGACCGCGACGACATGCCCGGCGGCTGCCCGACGGACGCCACCCAGGACGACGTCGTCGACGCCGCCGACGCGATCGGCGCCTTCGTCGTCGGCATCAAGTCGACCTTCGACCCCATCACCGAGCACAGCGACCTGGCGCGGTCCGGCGGCTGGCTGCTGGACAAGGACGGCGACGGCACCAACGACGACCTGGCCCTGTACACCGCGACCGGCAGCTACATCTACGACATCACCGAGGAGATGGTGCGGGCCATCGAGGACACCATCGCCTCGATCGTCCTGACCCCGGTCTACGACGAGGTCCGCGCCGAGGTCGACAGCGACCCGCTGGGCCTGGTCAGCCGGATCACCCCCGAGAGCTACAGCGGGGTCGACACCGCCACGACCAGCACGCTGGACTACGCCGTCCAGCTCACGGCACCCACGGGCCGGACCGAGGCCGAGCAGACCACCGTCGTCCTGTCGGTCGTCGCCGACGGCCGGGTGCTGCACGTCGAGGAGCTGGCGGTGGAGCTGGCCCCCGAGGGCTGAGCGACCGAGGCGGCGCGCGGCGCCCCCGCGCGTCGATGGCCCGGCGCACCTGCCGCCGACCGCGACCGGAGGGCGCAGGGTCCCACGCCCGGCCGCCGTCGAGACTACGCCCCGAGCATGACCGAGCCTCCCCCCGCGGGCCTGCTGCTCGCCGCCGCCATCGCCGCCCTCATCGGGATCGTGGTGTGGCTGGCCGCGCGGGGACAGGGCCAGGACCAGGCGCTCGCCGCCGAGGTCGACCAGGGCGTGGTCGCCGACTACTGCCGCCGGGTCGGCCAGGGCCAGTACGCCGAGGCCTGGGAGCAGTGCCTGGCCGAGGGCTACCGGGCCGAGGTCCGCCAGGAGGCCTTCGTCCAGGCGCACCAGCGCCGGCGCGCCGAGCTGGGTCCCCTGCAGGGCTGCACGCTGCTGCGCGCCGACCTGTCCCGCAACCTGTTCTCCCGCACCCGGCAGCTCCACCTGGTCTACGAGCTGCGCTACCCCGAAGCTCCGGAGCGACAGCGGGTCGCCCATGAGCACCTGGTCGCCCACGACGCCGACGGCGCCTGGCGCATCGAGGGGACCTACCACGAGACCG
>JAKLKF010000085.1 GCA_023150805.1 Myxococcota bacterium
CGGGGCGATCATCAGCCCGACCAGGTCGTAGGGCGGCTGGGGCAGGGCCGTCCCCGGGTGCAGCTCGGCCACCGCCTGGCGCAGGCACGCCTCCGCCGCGACACGCGCGGTCAGCATCCGGTAGACCGGCAGCACGTCCACGCCCGAGGACAGGGCCTTGCGCATGCCCGCCAGCGGGCCCGAGGCCGCGTCCAGCAGGCCGCCGGCCACCTTCGCCACGAAGTCCAGGCGCTTGGCGTTGGCCTGGGCCACGCCGTCGAGCACCGACAGCAGGTTCCCGGCCGTGTGGGCCGCGCCGTCGACCGCCGCCCGCCCGACCAGGCCCGCCAGCCGCCCCTCCTCGCTCTCGCGGTGCTTCTCGGCCAGCGGCCGCAGCACCCCACCCTGGTGGCCCCGGTTCAGCATCAGGAAGGGCAGCGCGATCTCGACCGCCCCCACCCAGGAGACCAGCGCCACCCCGGACTCCAGGGACAGCAGCGCCCGCACCCGGTCCATCGGCTGGCCGCCGAACAGCCGCCAGGCCACGTCCCCCAGGCCCAGCAGCTTGAAGACCGCGTCGCGCTCCTGGCGCTCCCGCAGCGGCGCCAGCGGCGAGCCTCCGTCGCGCACGCTGCGGTAGATCGCCAGGGCCGTGTCGATGCCCGTGCGCACGTCGACCAGGTCGTCGCCCTCGTCCACCGCGCGACCCACGCGGAGCGCCTCCGCCACCCGGTCCTGCTGCGACAGCTCGGCGGCCCGCGCCAGCACCGCCGGGTCCTGCGGCACCCAGGGCCGCTGTGCCAGCGTGGCCAGCGACGTCGCCGAGGGCAGGGTCGGCCCCCAGGCCGCGACCTCCAGGACGCTGCGCACGGCCTGGACCGTGGGCGTGGAGTCTGCGAACTCGCCGAGGATGGCGTCGAGGGCGGTGGGCTGGTCGTCACGCGGATGGGTCATCGGTGTCCCGCACGCCCTCGGCGAGAGGGCGCCTGAGAGGAGCGCGTCGACAGCCTGCCACGCGCGAGGGATCCCGGCGAGCCCGCGGCCCTCCCCTGTCCCCGCGGTAGGGTGCTCCCGTGCCGCCTCCCGACACCCGCTTCACGCCCCCGGCCGCAGAGGCCTTCGCCGCGGCCATCG
This sequence comes from Myxococcota bacterium, assembly GCA_023150805.1. Taxonomy (GTDB): domain Bacteria; phylum Myxococcota_A; class UBA796; order UBA796; family UBA2385; genus UBA2385. Next base: position 1,114 of record JAKLKF010000085.1, read on the forward strand.
CCGACGCCGGCGGGGTCGAGGTCTTCGCCGTGGGCCGGCTGGACGCCGACGGCCGGGTCGCCGAGATCGAGGTCCACTGCCGCGGCAACGCCAGCGCCGTGCCGGCCCTGCTGCGCGCTCCGCGCCCGGGCGAGGTGGTGATCCACAACCACCCCTCGGGCCTGCTGCAGGCCAGCGAGGCCGACCTGCACCTGGCCGGCCGCTACGGCGAGGACGGCGTCGGCATGGTCATCACCGACAACCTCGTGCGCCGCGCCCTGTGGGTGGTGGAGCCCACGCGCCGGGTCCAGCGCCCGGTGGATCCCGCCGAGGTGCGCGACTTCTTCGAGCGGGCCCTGCCCCGCGCGCTGCCGGGCTTCGAGGCGCGCCCCGGACAGCTCGAGATGGCGCTGGAGGTGGCGCGCGCCTTCAGCGAGGGCCACAAGGAGCGCCCGGTCGTCGCCGCGCTGGAGGCCGGCACCGGCACCGGCAAGTCGCTGGCCTACCTGGTGCCCGCGGCGCTGTGGGCCCTGGCCAACGACGCCCGCGTCGCGGTCGCCACCTACACGATCACCCTGCAGGGCCAGCTCGCCGAGAGCGACCTGCCGCTCCTGGGGCGCGCCGGCCTGCAGGTGCGCACCGCCGTCCTCTCCGGCCGCGGCAACTACCTGTGCCGCCGCCGCCTGGCCGAGGCCGTGGCCGAGCTGGACGAGGAGGGCGCCCCCGCCGACGCCGAGGGGACCGACGCCAGCGCCCCGGCGATCCGCCGCCTCGCCGCCTGGGCGGAGGGCGCGCGCCGCGGCAGCCGCGGGGACCTGGGCTTCCCCGTCCCCGAGGACGCCTGGGAGCGGGTGCGCTCCGACCACGACCAGACGCTGCGGGCCCGCTGCCCCCACTTCGCCCGCTGCCTGTACTACGAGGCCCGCCGCGACGCGGCCCTGGCGCAGGTCGTCGTCGTCAACCACCACCTGCTGCTGGCCGACCTGGCGCTCAAGCGCGACACCGGCGGCGACGGCATCCTGCCCCGCTTCGACCGGGTGGTCATCGACGAGGCGCACCACCTGGAGGACGCCGCGACCGGCCTGTTCACCGAGGAGCTGACCGCCCTGGCCGTGCGGCGCGCGGTGGCCCCGCTGCTGCCGCGCCGCGGCGGAAGGGCCCACGGCGCCCTGGACCGGATCCGCCAGCACTACGCCCCCGCGATCCAGGCCGAGGCGGGCCCCGAGCAGGCCCGCCGCCTGGCCAGCCGCTGCGACGACGCGCAGGCCGAGCTGGACGCCGTCCGCGACGAGGTCGACCTGGCCCTGCGGGCCCTGGCCGACGAGCTGCGCGCCCCCTCGCCCTCGCCCTCGTCGGCGGAGGGGCCGGAGGGCGGCGAGGCGGGCGAGCCGCCCCCCGACGAGGCCGGGGTGCTGCGCCTGACCACCGAGCTGCGCCAGGGGCCCCGCTGGCAGCAGGCCCTCCAGCCGGCGCTGGAGGAGGTGGCCCGCCGCCTGGACGCCGCCGCCGCCCGCCTCGCCCGGATCGACCAGGCGCTCGACGGCCTGCCCGAGGCGGCCCTGCTCGCCCGCCCCCAGCCGGCCCTGGACCTGCGCCGCGGCCAGCGCCGCCTGGCCGAGAAGGCGGCGCTGGCCTCCAGCCTGGGGGCCGACCAGCCCGAGCGCGTGCAGTGGCTGTCGCCCCAGGCCGCTCCGCGGGGACCCGCCTCGGCACGCCTGGCCTCGGCGCCCATCGAGGTCGGCCCCACCCTGCGCAGCCGGGTCTTCGAGGCGATGGAGGCCGCGGTGCTGACCTCCGCCACGCTGACCGTGGGCGGTCGCTTCGAGCACGTGCTGGGCCGCCTGGGCCTGCCCGCGAGCCTCGACGGGTCCGACCCCACCCTGCGCGAGGGCCAGGAGTCGGGCCCCTTCGAGCTGCGCACCGCCACCTTCCCCTCGCCCTTCGACTACGCCAGCCAGGCCCTGCTCGCCCTGCCGCGCGACCTGCCGCCGCCCGAGGACCCTCGCTACCTGGCCTGGACCGCGCGGTTCACCGTGCAGGCCATCCGCGCCAGCGGCGGCGGCGCCTTCGTGCTGTGCACGTCGCACGCGATGGTGCAGACCCTGCACGCCGCCTGCCGGGCCGAGCTGGGCGACCGCCTCCCCCTGCTGCGGCAGGGCGAGCTGTCCCGCGGCCGCCTGCTCGAGCGCTTCCGCGACCACCAGGACGCCGTGCTCTTCGGCACGGACAGCTTCTGGGAGGGGGTCAGCGTCTCCGGCCGCGCCTTGCGCCTGGTGCTCATCCCGCGGCTGCCCTTCCGCGTGCCCACCGACCCGGTCCAGCAGGCGCGCCACGAGCGCCTGGCCGCGCAGGGCCAGGACCCCTTCCGCGCCTTCTCCCTGCCCGAGGCGGTGCTGCGGCTGCGCCAGGGCTTCGGGCGGCTGGTGCGCACCCAGGCCGACCGCGGCGCCGTCGCCATCCTGGACCGCCGGGTGCACGAGCGCTGGTACGGCCGCGTCTTCCTGCAGTCGCTGCCGCCGGCCGCCCGCGCCGTCGGCCCCGCCCGCGCGGTGCTGGAACGCCTGCGCGACTTCTTCGGAGCGGCTACCCTGGAGCCCACGCCCGGGCCGCTTCCCGGCCCCCCGGAGGAGAGATGACCCACCCCATCCGCCTGCCCGCCCTGCTCGTCCTGCCCGCCCTGCTGGCCGCCACCGCCTGCAACGGCGGCGACGACGGAGAGGACGGCGACGGCGGCGCCTCGCCCGCGGACGTCTGCATCGACGAGGACCTGGGCAGCTCGGTCGAGTTCGACCTGGCCACCGCGGACAGCGAGGGCGACGACTACCAGATCATCGACTGCAACGGCGCGCAGGTCGGCACCGACGGCGAGGACTACGGCTGGACCTGGGTGGCGCCCGCCACCACCGGCTACACCTTCTCCACCGTGGGCAGCGACTTCGACACCGTCCTGGTGCTGCACGACTCCGGCTGCGAGGGGCCGGTGCTCGGCTGCAACGACGACGGGTCGGCCGACGTCGACACCAGCGAGGTCTACGTGCTGCTGGAGGAGGGCCAGGAGGTCGTGATCGTGGTCGACGGCTACGACGCCTACGAGTCCGGCACGATCCAGCTCCACGTGCTGCAGGACATGTAGGCGCCCGCGGGGGCTACCAGCTCCACAGCCAGGTGCGATCCCCGGCGCTGGCCAGCCATCGGCCGCGCCCGGAGAAGGCCAGGGTCCGCACGGCCTCGTCGTGCCCGCCGGTCCGGCCGGGGTGGGCGCGGGTCAGGGGGCTGCCATCCAGGCGGGCCAGCCCCACCTCCCCCTCGCGCGTGCCGATGGCCAGGTGGCTTCCATCCGCCGACACCGCCGCGGCCGACACGCTGAAGGCGCGCACGGTGACCGGCGGAGCCTGGGGGGCCCACACCGTCACCCCGCCCTCGGCGACGCCCAGCAGGCACCCGCCGGGACCGAAGCGCAGCCGGTGGCCCGTGGGCTCCCCGCGCTCCAGCCGCTCCTTGCCCAGCAGCGCCACCTGGGGCCCGCCCGGCCCCACCCGCCCCAGGACCAGCCGCTGCGCGCCGTCCACCCCCACCACGGCCCCCGGCGGCAGCTCACCCGAGGCCCGGCGCTGCCCCTCGGCGTCCAGGATCACCACCTCCCGGCGGTCCAGGCCCTGGCCGGCGACCGCCACGCCCCCCTTCCACCAGCCGACCCACAGCTCTCCGAGCAAGGCCAGCGGCACCTGGGCCCGGAGGGCGCCGTCGGCCAGGTCCCGCAGCTCCAGCGCCGCGCCGCGCCCCAGCAGCGCCACCCGGGCGCCGTCGGGCGAGATCGCCAGCGCGCCGACCTCGACCAGGTCGGTGGCCAGCACCCGCGTCCCCATCACCGGGTCGACCGACACCAGCCGCCCGTCCCGGGTCGCGGCCAGCAGCTCCTCCCGCCGCGGGTGCCAGGCCAGCGCGCAGACGTGCTCGACCGGCGGGCTGACCACCGCGGCCAGCCCCCGTCGCTCGTGCAGGTAGTGCGGATCCAGCCCTGCCACGGTGCCCCCCTATCGCCTCGTCCTCCGCGCGCCCGCGGGACCTCCGGCGGCGGCCCCTCAGGCATACTCCGCGCGGTCCCTCGGAGGCGAGCCCATGTCCCTGTTCCGCTCCCGCCGCTCGCTGGTCGAGCGCCTCGAGCGCTCCGACTGGAAGACCGAGGAGGAGCGGGATCTCCTCATCGACGCCGCGCGCAAGGTCTCGCTGACGGCGGTCGAGGTGCTGCCTCTCTTCCAGCAGACCGACACCCGCGTGCGCCAGCTCGGCACCGACCTGTTCCTGGCCAGCGCCGACGCCAACGCGATCAGGCGCCTGCTCGCCGACGCCAACAGCCGCCCCGCCCACGTGCGCGCCTTCGTCAGCCGCACGGTCGCGCGCCTGGGCACGGAGGTGCTCAACCCGGTCCTGGAGGAGCTGGTCGGCGACCCGGACGTCCGACGCCAGCGCGAGGGCTGGGAGATCGCGCTGGCGATGACCGGGCCGGGCCGGGCGGGCTGGCTGCAGCGGGCGGGCAGCGAGGCGCCCCAGGCCCTGCGGCTCAAGGCGCTGGAGGAGCTGGTCAAGCAGGGCCAGCTCAAGGACGTGCGCCCCCTGCTGCAGGCCGCCCGCGCCGACGACGTGCAGATCGCGACCTTCGCGCTGTCGGCGCTGGAGCCGCTGGACGGGCCCGAGGTCGCCGAGCTGATGATCGAGCGCTTCGCCCACGGCGCGGGCCCCGTCCGCGAGCGCGCCGCGTCCTGGCTGCGAGGCGCCGCGCGCAAGCGCCCCGAGCAGGTGCGCCCCCGCCTGCTCCAGCTCCTGGCCGAGGGCGAGGACAGCTCCCGCCGCCTGTGCGTCGAGATCCTGCTGGAGACGGGCCAGCCCGCCGAGGTGCTGCTGCTGGTGCTCGACTACGCGCGCAACCTGGTCGGCTGGCTGCGCACCCGCATCCTCGACACCCTGCAGACCTTCGGCGACGACGTGCTGCGCCCCGCCGTGCAGCTCCTGCAGCACGACGACGAGGCCATCCGCACCAACGCGCTGGTGCTGGCCGAGCGCTTCGACGACCCCCGCCTGGTCGGACCTGTCTGCCGGCTGCTGACCGACCCCGACTGGTGGCTGCGCATCACCGCCTGCGACACGCTGGGCCGCCTGGGCGACGAGCGCGCCCTGCCCTACCTGCTCAAGGCGCTCGACGACGACCAGACCCGCTGGGCCGCCATCGACGCCATCGGGCGCATCGGCTCGCCCGCCGCGCTCAAGCCCCTGGCCGGCCTGCTGCGCGACCCGCGCGAGGAGGTGCGGCTGGAGGTCGTCAGCGCGCTCGGCCACTTCACCGATCCGCGCCTGCTGCCGCTGCTGGAGCAGGTGCGCGAGCGGGACCCGAGCATCCAGGTCCGCACCCGCGCCGGCGAGGTCAACCGCGAGCTGTCCTCTCGCCTGGAGGTCAGCTTCCACGGCGACGACGGCCGGCCCGCGCCCACCGGCACCGAGCGGCTGGGCCGCCTGCTCGACCGCCTGCTGGCCCAGGCCCGCGACGCCGGCGCCAGCGACTTCCACATCACCGTGGGCGAGCCGCCCCTGGTCCGCCACGACGGCGTGTTGACCCGCCTGCCCGACCAGCCCCCGCTGGACGCGGCGGCCACCGAGGCGATGCTCTTCGAGATCCTCAGCGAGCGCCAGGCCCGCATCGCCCGCGAGCAGGGCGAGCTGGACCTCTGCCACGCCATCCCCGAGGTCGGCCGCTACCGCACCAACCTCTACCTGCAGCGCAAGGGCTGGTGCGCCGCCTTCCGCGTCATCCCCAACACGCCGCCCACCTTCGCCGACCTGGGCATCCCCCCCCGGCTCTCCGAGCTCCTGGACTACCACCAGGGCATCATCGTCGTCTCCGGCCCCGCCGGCAGCGGCAAGAGCACCACCCTGGCGGCCCTGATCAACCTGATCAACGAGAGCCGGCCCACCCACGTCATCACGCTCGAGGACCCGATCGAGTTCGTCCACCCGGTGAAGACCGCCCTGGTCAACCAGCGCGAGGTGGGCCTGCACACCGAGTCCTTCGCGCGGGCCCTGCGCGGCGCCCTGCGCGAGGATCCCGACGTGATCATGGTGGGCGAGATGCGGGACACCGAGACGATCCGCATGTCGCTGGAGGCCGCCGAGACCGGCCACCTGGTCATCGCCACCATGCACACCACCAGCGCCATCCAGACGGTGGAGCGCCTGGTCAAGGCCTTCCCCCCCGACGAGCAGCCCCAGGTGCGGATGTCCCTGTCGGAGTCGCTGAAGTACGTCATCAGCCAGAGCCTGATCCCGCGCAAGGACGGCAAGGGCCGGGTCGCCGTCTTCGAGGTGCTCAAGGGCACGCTGTCCGTCGGAAACCTCATCCGGGACAACAAGACCTACCAGATCCCCAGCCAGATGCAGATCGGCCGCCGCGTGGGGATGCAGACCCGGGACATGGCCCTGTCCGAGCTGGTCGACGCCGGCCTGGTCAGCGCCGAGGAGGCCTGGCTGCGCGCCGACCAGCCCGCCGCCTTCGAGCCGCGCTGCTCGCCGCAGTTCCTCTCGCGCATGCAGTCCGACAAGCCGGAGGAGACCCATGAGTGAGCTCGCGAACGCCCCGACCGGGGGCCTGCGCGCGATCGACCGCTTCCTCAAGCTGATGAACGATCGCGGCGCCAGCGACCTGCACCTCTCGGTGGGCAGGCCGCCGATCTTCCGCCTGTCCGGTCGGCTGGACCCGATCCGGTACCGGGTGCTGGACGACACCGACTTCCGTCGACTCATCGAGCCCATCACGCCCCCGCACCTGTGGGCCCGGTACCAGGAGACGGGCGACATGGACTTCGCCTACGAGGTCCCCGGCCTGGCGCGGTTCCGGGTCAACCTCTTCCGCCAGCAGCGTGGCATGGGCGCGGTCTTCCGCATCATCCCCACCAAGATCATGACGCTCGACCAGCTCGGCCTGCCCGGCAGCGTGCGACGACTGTCCAGGTTGGAAGGGGGGCTGGTGCTGGTGACCGGCCCCACCGGATCGGGCAAGTCCACCACCCTGGCCGCGATCATCCACGAGATGAACATGGTGCGGCCGATGCACTTCGTCACCATCGAGGATCCGATCGAGTTCGTCCACGAGAACCAGAGAGCGCTGGTGAGCCAGCGCGAGGTCGGCCCCCACACCCGCGGCTTTCGCGGCGCGCTCAAGGCCGCGGTGCGGGAGGACCCCGACTGCATCCTGGTCGGCGAGATGCGCGACCTGGAGACCATCGAGATGGCGCTCAACGCCGCCGAGACGGGCCTGCTGGTCTTCGGCACCCTGCACACCAACTCGGCCGCCAAGACCATCGACCGCATCATCAACGTCTTCCCGACCGAGCGGCAGGACGGCATCCGCGGCATCCTGGCCAGCGTCGTCAAGGGCATCCTGGCCCAGCAGCTCCTGCGGCGGAAGAAGGGCGGCCGGGTCGCCGCCGTCGAGGTGATGTTCGGCGTCCCGTCCCTGTCCTCGCTCATCCGCGAGGGAAAGACCCACCAGATCCCGGGCCTGATCTCGGCCAACAAGCGCCGGGGCATGATCCCCATGGACGACTCGCTCAAGGACCTGGTCGAGCGCGACCTGGTCGAGCCCGAGGCCGCGCTGGAGAAGGCGCTGGACAAGGACGAATTCCGCAAGTGGCTGAAGGACCGGGGTGTCGACGTGGCCGAGGGGGCGGAGTAGGGGGCCGGCCCCTTCCGCTGCTGGAGCCACCGTGGCCGAGACCCCCTCCACCAAGAACCCCGCCATCCCCCGCGACCTGGTGCACCGCCTCGCCGAGGCCTGCAGCGACGAGGGCGCCGCCTTCACCCCCACGGCCCTGCGCCTGGTGAAGGAGCAGCGCCGCCTGTCGCGCTACATCGAGCAGAACGTGCAGCACCTGGGCCCGCTGCCCGCCCAGGTCGCCCTGCACATGCTCACCGTCACCCTGCGCATCTTCGAGCAGGTCGGCGGCCGCATGGGCAAGGTCAGCACCCGCGACATCGACGCCGCCGCCGCCCGGATCCAGGCCGTCGCCGACCAGCTCCTGCCGGCCGACAAGGGCCTGTCCGAGCGGGCCAAGGCCATCGCCTGGCGCGCCCAGCCCCACATCCTCGACGAGGTGCTGTGGGCCCTGTACGACCGTGACGAGGAGGAGAAGAAGGAGGGCGAGGCCGACCTGGGCAACGACCAGTCGGCCCTGGTCTACCTGGTGCTGTGGCTGGCGGTCGAGGCGCTGGACGCCAACTGGCGGGCGCCGGAGAAGATCGAGGGCTGAGGACTCGAGGCCCGAGCAGCGCCCGGGGCCGTCTCCCCGGCGCCTACCAGCTGGCCCGCTCCAGCGCGATCGTGAAGTCCGTGCAGGCCACGCCCACCGGCAGGGCGACCACCGTGCTGGCCTTCTGCCCGGGGGCCAGGTCGCGCAGCTCGGCCACCCAGGCGTCCTCGCAGTGGATGCCCACCGTCGCCTGTGAGATCGTCCGCGCCGAGGTGTTGTGCCCCCGCACCTCGACCTCGATGCGACCGTCCTCCCAGCGCGTGGCGGTGGCCTGCAGGCCGAGCCAGGGGGCCACGTCCACGGCTCTGTTCAGGTGGCCGTCGCGGGGCTCCAGCACCAGCTCCTCCCGGGCCGAGTCCACCGTCACCTTGAACAACCCCGACACGTTGAGCCCCAGCAGGCCGACCGTCTCGGCGTCGGCGCACTCGTCGCACACGGAGACGGTCACGCCCTGCACCTCCATCCCGCCGATCCACACCCGGTCGAGCAGGGCCAGCCGCGCCTGCCGCTCGCCGCCGGCGGTGCGCACGGTGACCTCGGGGGCGTCGGGCAGCACGGGCACACCCAGCGCGTCCAGGCTGGCGCGGTCCAGCGTGGTGAGCGTGGCGCCGGTGTCGAAGAGCATCCAGGCGTCGGCGTGGTCGCGCGGGCCTTCCAGCCCGACCTGGACCGCCAGCGACCGGCCCTTGCCCTCGTAGGGCAGGACGACCTGGTCGCGCTCGGCGACGGCGGGGCCGGCGGGGGCGGCCTGGGCCAGCGAGGGCGGCAGCGGCTCGGCCTCGAGCACCTGCGCGCGGGGGGCGACGGGGCGCACCGGCTGCGGACCGGGCAGTAGGGCGTCGACGGTGCGGGCCTGCTCGGGGTCCACGCGCATGCCCAGGGGCATCAGCAGCACGGTCGCGCCCGAGGCCAGGGCGTCGGCGCGCTGGTCGGGGAAGTAGAGCGGGAAGCCGACCACGACCGCGGTGGGCCACAACAGCAGGCCCAGCGCCAGGCCCAGCGCCCGGCGGCGGAAGAGCTGGGCGACCCCCATCGCGGGCAGCAGGATCAGCAGCCCGGCCGCGGCGGAGACGAACAGCGGCGGCCCCTGGTGCAGCACGCCCGCGCCCAGCAGGAGCGCCAGGGCCACGGCCAGGGGCGGCAGCGCCAGCAGGGCCAGGGCCGAGGCCAGGCCGGAGTCGGCGTCGGGGCGCAGGGTCGGCGAGGGGCGGGGAGGTGCAGGCACGGTGCCTTGGGGATGGGGGGAGGGCGGCGAGGGCCTGGTTGCGGGGTGGCAGACGCGTCGCTACGGGGCCGGCCCGCCGCGCCGCCGGGCGTCGCGGCCATCATCGCCGATCCCGAGGCCACCCATGAGCACTCCTCCTGTCGAGACGCGCGTCACCTGGTTCTGCGTGGACCTCGAAGCCAACGGTCCGGTTCCCGGTCTCTACGACATGGTCTCGCTGGGCGCCGTGGTCGTCGCCCCCGACGAGAGCGGACGGCTGGCGATCGGCAGCAGCGTCTACCTGGAGATCCAGCCGCAGGCGCCGCGCTTCGACGCCAAGGCGGCGGCGATCCACGGGCTGGACCAGGAGCGGCTGCGCCGCGAGGGCCTGCCCCGTCGCGAGGCGGCCCTGGCCCTGGCGCAGTGGGTGAAGGCCCAGACGCGGCCGGGCACCGAGCCGGCCTTCGTGGGCCACAACGCGCCCTTCGACTGGAGCTTCGTCGCCTGGACCTACGCCGCCGAAGAGCTGCCCAACCCCTTCGGCTACAAGGCGCTGTGCACCAAGGCGCTGTCCGCCGGCGTCCTCGACCTGCACTGGCTGGACACCGGCAAGGAGGTGCTCAGCGAGCGCCTGGGCCTGCCGGCCGAGGACAAGAGCCAGAAGCACCGCGCCGACTACGACGCGGCCTACCAGGCCGAGATCCTGCTGGCCCTGCTGCGGCGGCAGGGCCGGGCCTAAGCGCGGCTCCTCAGGGCAGGCACCAGCGGCAGGTGGTGCAGGCCGCCGCGAGCGCCTCGTCGTGGGTGATCAGCAGCAGCGCACCCGGGAAGGCCTCGAGCGCGGCCTGCAGGCGCTCGATGGACGGCAGGTCCAGGTGGTTGGTGGGCTCGTCGAGCGCGGCGAGCCAGACCTGGCGCCCCAGCCCCAGCGCGAGGGCCAGCTTGCGCGCCTCGCCCGGCGAGGGGGCGCTGGTGGCGAGGAGCTGGCCGGCGGGCACGCCCAGCGCGGCGACGAGCTGCAGCACCCTCCCCCGCTCTTCGCCGGGCAGGTCCCGCAGCCGCTCCAGGTCGGCCCGCACGCGCGCCGGCGCCAGCTCCTGCGGCAGGTGCAGCACCCGCTCCGGGGGCAGGCCCGCGTCCGCCAGCAGCGCCGCCATCAGGGTGCTCTTCCCCGCGCCGTTGGGCCCCGACAGGTGCACGTGCTCGCCGCGCCGCAGGGCCAGGTGCAGGTCGGGCAGCAGCACCCGGCCCCCGACCTCGACCGGCCGTCCCGTCCGGGCCAGCAGGATCTCCCGCGGCGCCCTGGCGTCCTGCACGAACAGGGCGCGCCCCAGCTCCCGCGCCGGCGGCGCCGCCGCCTGGGCCCGCGCCTGCGCCCGCTCGGCCTCGCCCCGCGCGACCGTCACCGCCCGCCCCCTGCCGGCCTGGGCCCGCTCGGCCCGGAACTTCGCGCCCACGCTGCGGGCGTCGGAGTCCCGCGGCCCCTTCATCCGCCGCCCGACCTGCAGGCTGCGGGTGGCCGCCTCGCTCTCCTGCCGCGCCTGGTGCAGCGCCCGCGCCGCCCGCCGCGCCTGCGCCGCCAGGCGCTCCGCCTCGGCCCGCCGCCCCTCGTCCTCGACCGCCCAGGCCCGCCGCGCGGCGCCGTAGGGGCCCGGGAAGCTGCGCGCGCGCCCGTCGGCCAGCGCCACGGTCTGGACGCAGAGGGCGTCGAGCAGGCCCCGGTCGTGCGAGACCAGCACCCCCACCCCCGGGAAGGTGGCCAGGGCCGCCACCACCCGCGCCCGCCCCTCCGCGTCGAGGTGGTTGCTCGGCTCGTCGAGCAGGAGCGTGCGCGCCCCGCAGGCCAGGGCCGCGCCGAGCTGCCAGCGCTTGCGCTCGCCCGGCGACAAGGTCGACCAGCGCGCGACCTCGCCCGGATCCAGCCCGAGCCGGTCCTGCCACTGCCAGTCGGCCTCGCCCAGCGCGCACCACGAGAAGCGCCGCACCGCCTCGTCCAGGTCGCCCACGTCCTGGGGGCACAGGTGCACCGGCGCGGGCATCCGGACGTGGCCCGCGGTCGGCGCCAGCTCGCCGGCCAGCAGGCGCAGCAGCGTGCTCTTCCCGCTGCCGTTGGCGCCGACCAGCCCGGTCCAGCCGGGGGCGAGGTGCAGGTCGAGATCCTGGAGCAGGGCGGGCTGCCCGGCCCAGGCGAAGCCCAGGGCGCGGGCGAAGCCCAGGGTGGTGGTGGACAGGTTCATGGCACGACCGGAGCGCGGGGACGAGGGGGGCCTTCGTTCAGCGGTCGCGCAGCTTCACCTTGCACCTCTGGCACCTGGATAGCCCCTCGCGCCGGCCGGGTCCAGGCCGCCCGGCGTTACAGTGCCGGCCATGTCCACCAGCCGGGAGCAACGCCAGCGCCAGGAGCTGCAGGAGCGCCTGCAGCGCGACGAGCTGGACAAGAAGGGCAAGGAGGAGCTCAAGAAGCTCGAGGAGGGGCAGGAGATCAGCCCCGAGCTGGCCGGCCAGCTCCAGCCCCAGCTCGGCAACGCCGCGCTCAACAACCTGCTCAACCGCTCGGCCCCCGCCCAGTCCCAGGGCAGCGCCGGCGCCGCCCAGACCGAGGAGGTCGGCGAGGAGACGGCCGAGGTCCAGGAGGAGGAGGAGCTGCAGGGCGAGGAGCTGGAGGCCCCGCTCTACGGCGGCGGGGGCGGCGGCGGCGGCGGCGGCGGGGGCGGCGACCCCTGGGACATGGGCCGGCTCTTCGGCGGCGACGACGACGGAGAGGGCGGCGGAGACGGTGCGCACAACCCGCGGCTGCGCGCCTCGCCCATCCGCGAGGGGGAGCACCCGCTGGACGAGGAGCCGCCCCCCGAGGACGACCCCGAGGCCGTCGACCCGCTGCACCTGCGCGCCGTCGACGAGGGGCTCCGCCGCGGCCTGCCCGAGCTTCCGCCGGCGGTCGGGCCCCGGGGCGGCGACGCGCGCCACCACGCCGTCGAGGAGGCCCTGCTCGACCCGGCGAAGCTGGCCCGCGCCGCCGTTCACGCCGAGGACCTGGTCGGCCGGGGCGGCCCCCGCAGCCCGCTGGGCCGGCCCCTGGCCGTCGCGCGCTTCCTGGCCGTCCACGGTCGTTCCCCCCGCGCGCGGGCGCTCTCCCGCGGCCTGGCCGGCGGCGCCGCGGCCTTGCTGGTGGACGCGACCGGGGCCTCGGGCGCCATCGCCCGCCTCTGCGCCCTGGCCACCTGCGCCTCCGTCGCCGAAGCGGGGGAGGGCGACTCCGCCGCGGCCGTCGACCGGGCCGTCGCCATGGCCCTGGCCACCGACGCCTGGCCCCGCGCCGTCGCCGCCGCCCGGGTGCTGGCCCGCAAGCGCAAGCTGCACGCCCCGCAGATCGCCGCGCGCACCCTCGGCGCGCCGCTGCCCACCGGCGGCACCTCTGGCCACGAGGCCGCCCCCGACAGCCTGCCCGGCCGCGCCATCGCCGGCCTGCTGCCCGCGCCCTCGGCCGTCGTCATCCCCTCCCTGGGGCAGGCCGAGCTGCCGCCGGTCGCCGAGGACGACGCGCTGGCCGAGCTGGACGCCCTGCTCGCCAGCTTCACCGGCGGGCCCGATCCCCGGGGCCTGCCGCCGGACCCGCTCGTCGACGGCGAGGCGATCCAGCCGGTGCTCGACGCCGCCAGCGAGCTGGTCAACCTGCTGGGCCGCGCCCAGGTCGAGTTCGCCGCCGCCGCAGTGGCCGCCTGCCTGGCCCGCGCCGACGCCCCGGTGCAGCAGGCCCTGGTCCACGGCGACCGCGCCCTGCGCCTGCTGGCCCGCGAGGTGGTCGAGGCCGGCGAGGCCGTGGCCGCCCTGCGTGGCAGCCCCCGGGCCGGCAGCCTGGCCCGCGCCGCGCCCCGGCTGAAGTTGCTGCGCGAGGCGGCCCTGGGGCTGGAGGCGCTGCGGGCCTGGGTGCTGGCCAGCCTCGCGGCCGCCGGGGCCGGCGGGGCCGGCGACGGGGAGGCACCGGCCGAGGAGGGGTTGCTGACCCGGGCCGAAGCCGCGCGCGCGGGCGGCGACGCCGGTGCCGCGCGGGCCTTGCTGCGACAGGCGGCCCAGGAGGCGCCCGGCAGCGGGGAGGCCTGGCTGCGCCTGGGCCTGGCCGCCCTGGAGGCGGGCGACCGCGAGCAGGCCCTGGACGCGCTGACCCCGGCCTGGCACCGAGCCAGCGAAGCGCGTGACACCTGGGCCCAGGTCGTCGCGGGCATCCTGCTCTCCGCCCTGCGCCTGGAGCAGGGGGATCCCGTCGGCGCCGCCGAGGTCGCAGACCAGGTCGCCGCCGCCGCCCGCCTGCGCCAGCACCCCCTGGCCCTGGCCGCCGCGACCATCACCCAGGTCGCCGCCGCCCACGCGCCCGGCGCCGGGCCGGACGCGCTGCCCGCCGCCGTCGAGGCCCTGGTCCGCGCCGCCCTGGAGCTGCGCCAGCAGGGTGCGGAGGCCGCCGTCAACCTGGTCAAGGCCCGCCTGGCCGAGCTGCGGGCCGGGGCCGACCCGCGGGCCTTCGACGCGGCCCTGGCGCGGGCGGCGGAGCTGCGGGGCGCTACCTCAGCAGCCCCGGCGCCATGAAGCCCAGGATCGCCATGCCCCCGCAGGTCAGCAGCACGATGGCCGAGATGTAGCCGAGCCCGATGCCGATGCAGACCCGGCCCTGGCGCGCGGTGCGGGCCTGGCGCATCAGGTGGGCGCCGAGCAGGAAGCCGGCCGGCCAGAACAGCACCGACAGGGCGTAGAGCAGCAGCGCGCTGTCGGGCGGCTCGGCGGGGGGTTGCCCCGCCTCCAGCCGGGCCAGGCGGCGGCTGGCGTAGACCCAGACCAGGGCGGCGCAGGCGAACCATCCGACCGAGACGATGGCGCAGGCGATCAGCACGGAGAGGGAGAACAGCAGGGGGGAGGGGCCGGAGGACATGGACGGCAGCATCGCACGCCGGCGGCCCGCCGGTCCCGCCCACCCCTCCGCCGTGCGACGATGCCTCCCCTCCCCTCCCCCGCTGCCCATGCTCCTGCCTCTCCTCCTGCTGGCCTGCGCGCCCGGCCCGCCGGCCTCCGACGACTCCGGCGGCGCGCCCGCCCTCTGGCCGGGCGAGGACGTCCGTCCCGCCCTGGAGCACGGCTTCTTCGCCGCGCACGCCCTGCCGGAGCTCTCGCTGTACTCCTGGTGCGAGGAGGACCCCGACCGCCCCGACGCGGCGCACCGCGGCCCGCTGGGCGTGGGCAACGGCCGGGCCTTCGCCCTGCTGGGGCTGGCGGCGCCGCTCAACCGGCTGCACGCGATGACCGGGCCGACCTATGACAAGGGCACGCGCTTCTTCGGCGACCACTGGCTCACGCTGGAGGTGGACGGTGTCGAGGCGCCCTTCACCCGCGAGTGCATCACGCGGCCCCGGGGCACGGGCCTGGTGATCACCCGCGCCGACGCCGGGGACGTGACCCTGTACACGGTCGACCTGGCGCCGCGGCTGTCCGACGCCGAGGCCCCGGCCGCCATCGTGCGACACGTGCTGGTGCAGACCGATGCCCCCCACGCGGTGCGCGTGCGACACCACGCCTGGCAGGACCTGGCCCTGCAGGACGGCGCCCTGGTCGAGGAGATCGCCGGCGAGCGGCGGCTCGCCGTCCTGGGGCTGACCGACGGGGTGGTGGACCTGGGCACCGTCCAGGGAGAGGCCGCGGCCACGCTGCGCTTCGCCTTCGCCGAGGCCGGGCAGGACCTGCCGGACACAGCCCAGGCAGAGGCCTGGACCGATCCCACGCTGGCCTGGTGGACGGACTGGTCGGCGACCGGCGTGCAGCTGTCCTCCGACGACCCGCGGGTGGAGGACCTGTACGACGCCCAGCGCGTGCTGGTCCAGGTCCAGACGACCGCGGCCGGGGGCATCGCCCCCATGTCGCGCTACACGGGCGTCTGGCTGCGCGACACGATCGGCCCCGTGCGCTTCCTGCTGCGCGCCGGCCTGCACGACCAGGCGCGGGCGGCCCTGGCCTACCTGCACCAGTGCCACGCCGAGCGAGGCGACTACGGCAACTCCTGCACCAGCGGCCTGGACCCCACCGTCCAGGTCGACGAGCCGGACTGGGCCGCCCTGGGCGCCTTCTCCGGGCGCACCGCGGCGGAGGGGCCCTCCTACGTGCCGCTGGCCTGGCTGGACGAGGCGGCGTGGACGGACGACCGGAGCCAGGTCGAGGAGCGCTGGGACTACCTGCGCCGCGGCGTGCTGGCCCAGGTCATCGACGAGGAGGGGCGGCAGGCCTTCTCGGGCGACGAGACCTTCCGACTGTTCCTGAACGTGGCCCTGGGCCTGGAGCTGGAGGAGCCCTGGCAGGATGTGGCCTGGTCGGCCAACAGCAGCCTGCTGATGAAGGCCGCCGCGGGGCGCATGGCCCGGGAGGCAGACGCGCTGGGCCGGGGCGAGGACGCCGCCCTGCTCGCCGCGCGGTCGGAGCTGGCGGACCACGCCCTGCGCACACACTTCCTGCAGGAGGGCACCTGGCTGGCACCGTTCATCCTGCACAGCACGCTGGGCGACCTGCCCGCCGGGATGGTCGCGCCGCAGCCCTTCGAGGACGTCAACCTGACCCTGACCTGGTCGGACGCCTTCGACGTGGACGATCCGCTGGCCACCACCGATCTGCAGGCCCTGCTGGACTTCGCCGGCCGCGGCGACGGCACCGTGCAGAGCCCCCCGGCCGCCCGCTACGCCGGCGCCGAGCTGTACGGGGTCGAGATCGAGGAGGGGGTCGGCACGGGCATGGTCCCCGGCTACGCGCTGTCGACCTTCACCCGGCTGGGGCACCCCCAGGCCGCCGCGGCCTTCGACGCCCTGCACGCCTACGCGGGGCCCACGGGCAGCTTCCCCGAGGCCCTGCTGTACGACGACAAGAGCGCCTTGCAGGTGTACTACGACGAGACCGGCGGCATCGGCGACATCGCCGCGCGCTACCGGCCATGGGAGGGCGCCATCAACCTGGACGCGATGCTGGAGTACCTGCTCGGCGCCGCGCCCGTGGACGGTGGCGCGCACTTCCGGCCGCACCTGCCGGCCGGACACCGGCAGCTCGCCGCCCGGGGCCTGCGCGCGGGCGCCTGTGTCGGCGACCTGGAGGTCGAGGGGCGGGACCGGGCCGCCGCCCTGCGCTTCACCGCCGCGCAGCCCTGCACCGTGACCCTGGAGCTGCCGGTGCCCACCGCGCCGCGCGATCCGGGCGAGGGCAGCCTGGTGACCCTGCCCGGCGGCGAACTGCTGTGGCGCGCCCCGCCGCAGGCGCTGGAGGCCGGGCAGGCGGCCAGCCTGGCGCTGTCCTGGTAGGCCGCCGAGGGGGGTGCCGGCATGCGCCCCCGCCGCGGTGCGCCTCGGCGCGGTGCGCCCCCGGCGCCGATCAGTCCCCGATCAGCACCTCGTAGTCCCCGCTGGAGCTGTTCGCCTGCCCGCCCACCACGGTCGCCGTCCCTCCCCCGGCCACGTTCCGGTACCCCCCGGCGACCAGCGTGTGCCAGCCCGTGGTGTCGTTGTCGTAGCCGCCCGCGATGGTCGAGTAGCTCGCGGCGGCGGAGTTCTGGCGCCCCCCGGCCACCGAGGCGTAGTCGGCGCTGGCCACGTTGGAGTAGCCCCCACACACCGTCGCGCTGCCCGAGGAGGCCAGCCCGTAGCCCCCACCGAACACCGCGGAATGGGTCCCCGTCGCCTCGCCGTGCTGCCCGCCGGCGACCAGGGCGTACGCGCCGCTGGCGACGCTGTCGTGCCCGCCGAGGGCCACCGCGTAGGGCGCCGAGATGGCGTTTCCCGCGCCCGTGACCAGGCCGGCGGTGCTCGTGTAGCTGTGACCGCCCCCGATCACCAGGTTGTGGGACCCGCCCCGCAGCTCGTGGCCGGTGGTCTGCTCGTCGTAGCCGATCACCAGGTTGCCCAGGCCCAGCGGCGTCCCACCGTCGTCGGTCGCGCCCGAGCCCGACCGCAGGTGGAGGTTCACGCCGGTGATGAACAGAGAGGAGGTCGCCGGATCGACCGAGAGGTAGGGCGCCACGTCGAGCAGGCCGGACGCCTCCAGCTCGTCGGTGGCCAGCGTGGTCTCCAGCAGCGTGACACGGTCCTGCAGGAGGGTGAGCTCCTCCTCCGCGGCGGCCAGGCTCTCCTGGGTGGTTCGCAGGTCCCCCTCCAGCAGGGCGAGCTGCTGGTCGCGGGCCTCGAGCCCGGCGCGGAGCTCGTCGAGCTCCTGGGCGAGGTCGTCGAGGTCATCGGCCGACGCGGCCTCGTCGTCGTCTCCACAGGCGACGAGGGCCAGGGGGATCAGGGCGAGTGGGGACATGGCGACTCCCGGTCCGGCGCAGGGGGGACGAGTGAGCCGTAGTCTATCTCGACCGCGCGAGGGGACGCATTGACCCCCGCGTCGCGGTAGGACGGGGCCGGAGGTGCTCGTGGACGATCCCGCCCCGGTCCAGGTGCTGCTGCTGCGAGGGGTCAACGTCGGCGGCCACCACAAGCTGCCGATGGCCCTGCTGCGCGAGGTGCTGGTCGGCCTGGGGGGCGAGCGGGTCACCACCTACATCCAGTCGGGCAACGCCGTGCTCCGGGCGCCCGCCGAGGGGCTGGAGGAGCGCGTGCAGGCGGCGCTCCAGGCCCGCCTGGGCTTCCCGGTGCCGGTGCTCCGCCGCACCGTCGCCGAGCTGTCGGCCGTGGCCGGCCCCCACCCCCTGGCCGCGCCCGGTGGGGGCGCCGAGGGGACCCTCGACAAGCACCTCTACGTCGGCTTCCTGGACGGCCTGCCCGACCCGGCCCGCGTCGCGGCCCTCGACCCCGACCGCTCGCCGCCCGACCGCTTCCGGGTGGCCGGGCGCGAGGTGTACCTGGCCTTCCCGGGCGGCTCGGCCCGCAGCCGCCTGACGGCCGACTGGCTGGACCGCGGCCTGGGCGTGCGCAGCACCTGGCGCAACCTGCTCACGGTGCGGGCGCTCCTGGACCTGGCCCGCTCGCTGGAGGACGCCCCCGGGGGCTAGCCGTCCCCCGTCCGGGCGCTCAGGTCTCGCCCAGCGCGGCCTGCAGCGCGTCGGCGCGGTCTGCGAGCTGCTGATCGCGCAGGGCCCGCAGCAGCCCCCCGGCGACCTGCTGCAGGCGCTCGGGCATCGCCGCGGCAGGGTCACAGCCCACGCCGCGCTCGGCCAGTGCGCGCACGCGCGCAGCCGCCAGGTGCGTCTCCCTCCGCAGCATCCGGATCCAGACCAGGTCCAGGTTCTTCTGCACGTCGGCCGGGTGGTGGTCCGCGACCTCCTCCCGCGCCTGCACCGCCTCGTCCCAGCGCGACAGATCCTCCAAGGCAGCGGCGCGGTGCGCGAGCAGGCGGCCCTTGGTGATCCACCAGAGCTGGGGGGCCCGCAGCCCCTCCTCCGCCGCGGCCAGCCGCTCTTCGGGCGCTCCGCGGGCCACCGCCAGCCGGCACCGACCGAGCGCGGCCCAGGCTTCGGGCTCGCGCGAGGTGGCCGCGGCCGCGTCGAAGGCCCGCGCGGCGGCGGCCAGGTCCCCTGCGGCCAGGTGCAGGCTGCCCAGCGCGCCATGGGCCTTGTCCAGGGGCAGGGGGTACATGCCCAGCAGAGGATCCTCCGTGCCCGCGACGAGCCGCTCCAGCGCCTCCCGGACGGCGGAGAGGAAGCCCGCGTCAAGCTCCTCGGGAACGCCGACCTCCAGCGTCTCGATCCCCCACTCGGCGGCGGAGCGCCAGAGCCAGGCGTCCAGCCAGGCCCCGAAGCTGTCGTAGATCACCTGGATCGGGCCGCCGCCTTCGCGCAGGTCGACGATCACACGCCCGGCGTCGGGGCCCGCGGTCAGCAGCCAGTCCGCGTAGCCGCAGCCATGGTCGCTCAGCGGCAGTGCGCCGGCCAGCGCATCGGTGGCAGGCTCCACGTCTCCCGGGTGACGCAGGCCATAGAAGGGCCCCGCGCCCACGCCCGGCCCCTGGCTCACCCACCAGGCCCAGTCCGCAGGCAGGGACTGCACGCCATGGCGCACCCGGGCGGCCTCCAGATCCTGCGGGCTGAGGGCGAAGACCTGGTACCGGTGCTGGGAGGCACCGAAGACCCGCAGGCCACGGTCGTGCGCGGCGAGCGCGCGCAGCCGCTGGAAGAGGTCGTCGAGCAGGTCGCGGGGCGTCTCGGACATGGAGCCTCCAAGATGTACAGATCAAGGCGGTGCGGGTGCCGGCGGGCGGCTACCCGACCACCGCGCTGCACACGGCGCACTTGCGGCTGTCACCTCTGTACACAGCCGTGCGGGCCTTGTAGCAGCCGACGTGGAAGTAGCGCCCGCAGCCGTACTGGCACTCCCAGCGCACATCCGCGGTCACGTCCCCGCCGCAGATGGCGCAGGGCACGACGGCCGCGGCCGCCTGGTCGACGACGGCCTGTTGCTGGCCGCCGTCCTTGGGCAGGGGCTCGACGGCACCCCACCAGGCCATCCAGCCCATGAACACGCCGACGACGCCAAAGATCAGGCCGCCGATGACCTCGCTGAAC
The DNA here is from genome assembly GCA_023150805.1 of Myxococcota bacterium. Lineage (GTDB taxonomy): Bacteria > Myxococcota_A > UBA796 > UBA796 > UBA2385 > UBA2385. The sequence goes on from JAKLKF010000085.1 coordinate 21,107, forward strand.
AGGCGCGCCGGGTCGGCTCCGTAGAGGAAGGGGACCAGGCTGGCCATGACCATCAGCATGGGGAACAGGACCAGGGCGGTCAGCACGACGCGGAGCTGGCTGCCCGCGCCGGACCAGGCGTGGCGGGCGAAGCCCGTGCACAGCAGGCCCAGGGCCAGGCCCGGGACCCACACGGTCAGCTCGGAGCGCTCGACCGACATCGCCAGGCCCCAGCCCACCGTCCACACCACCACCAGCAGCAGGCTGCTCAGCATGGCCAGGATGCCGCGGCCGGCGTAGCCGCGCGTCTGCGGGTAGTCGGGGGTCTGCTCGACCACGCCGCTGCCGGCGGGAGGCTCGGGCAGCAGGTAGACCAGCTCGCCGTCGATGACGCCGAGATCGGACAGGGTCTCGTCGTCCCCCAGCAGGCGGCCGCGGGCGCGCAGCCAGTACAGTCGGCGACGACCGCCCTCCCAGTGCGCGATCAGGCCCGCGTCCCGCGCGACGCGCTGCGTGAGATCCCGGGCCTTGAGGTAGGTGGGGACCTGCAGGTCCAGGGTGAAGGAGTGCAGGTCGACCACCTGCACCCGGATGGTGACGGTCTGCTGGGCCTGGGGCCCCGTGGGTGCGGGCTGGAAGGCGGGCATCCGGGCTCAGCGCTGCGCCTCGACCGTCGCCTCCAGCTCCTCCGAGATCTTGCCCAGCGGCTGGAGCAGGCGCTCGAACTTGTCGAACCACCGCAGCCAGATCTCGTTGCCCTGGTCGGGGCCGGGGACCTCGGCGTTCACGCGGCGCACGAACTCCTTGAAGCGCTCGATGCGCTCGATGGTCTTGGGCAGGGGGTTGTAGAAGTCGTGGGCGTAGTGGATCAGGCTGCCGGCCGTCCGGTAGAGCACGCGGTCGGTCGTGCCCTCCTCGATGAGCAGGAACTCGCTGCTGATCAGCGCCGAGTGGAAGGCCAGGGCCGACAGGTCCAGCTCGCCCAGGATGGCGGTGCGGAACAGGTTGACCTGGATCTTCTTGTTGACCCGGATGAACTCGTTGACGCGCGGCTTGAGGTAGCTCTCGGCGGCGCGCTCCTGGCGGCCGGCCCGGGGCACGGGCAGCAGCACCTGGACCATGCGGCCCAGGCGCACGTTGATGCGGCAGAGCGCGACGGCGTCGGCCTGGTCCTCGTCGATGGCGTGCATGCGGGGTGCGACGGCCTCGCGCACGCGGGCGGCGCGGGTCTCGCTGGTGTCGAAGACCGGCCGCAGGTGCCGCTCGTCGGGCGCCTCGACGTGGAAGAGCCAGAGCATGTACTCGCCGTCCTTCTTGGGGACCTCCAGCGGCACGGCGACGGCCTCGGCCAGCAGCACCTGCTGCCCGGTGCGGGTGATGCCGAAGCCCGCCTGGATCAGGGCGACGTAGCCGCTCTTGCGCTGCTCCAGCTCGACCTGCAGGCCCTGCACGATGCCGTGGCCGTGCAGGTACAGGCTGTGGCGGTGCAGGCCGCTGCGGTGGTAGCGCTGCTCGTCGAGCAGGTCGGCGGAGGTCAGCGTGAGCCCCTCGAAGGGGGCCAGGCGCAGCAGGTTCTCGTCGAGCTTCATGTCAGGCCACCGATTCGTCGAACTGGATGGTGAAGATGACGTGGGCCGGCATCTCGCTGGTCACGATCTGGCTGATGCGGCGGAGCATGGCGGGGGCGCGCTCGCCGAAGCGGCGCTCGAAGGAGCGGCGGTCTTCGAGCTGGAGCACGAAGAAGGTGGTCTTGCGACGGTCCTCGCGCATCAGGTAGTGCGCGGTCGGCTCGCCCCGCAGGTAGCGCTCCTCGACCGTGCGGCCGCCGGCCAGGGTCATGGCCCCCAGCACGCAGGGCGGCGGCTTCTTGCGCTCCTGGACCCGGACGCTGGCCGAGGTCAGCACGCGGATCATCTCGGCGATGCCCTCGGCCGTGCCGCGGGTGCGGTGCAGGCGGATGCTGCGGCGGACCAGCTCGCGCTGCTGGTGCAGGGGCAGGGACTCGTCCAGCTCGAAGTGGACCCAGGAGGCGATCCACGGCAGGAAGCGCGGGTCGGCGGCGGTCGGGTCGGTCAGCGAGGCCAGGCCGTCGATGCGCTCGGTGACCGTCGTCATCAGGTGCTGGAAGATGAACAGGAAGCGGCGGAACTGGTCGGCGTCGTGCTGCTGCACCGCCTGGGTCCGGACCTCCTCCCGGGCGCCCCAGCGGCGGATCGAGCGCTCGTCGGCCTGGGCGACGTCGCGGCGCTGGGTGGGCACGCCGCCCTGGTACAGCCCGGGCAGGAAGCGCAGGTAGCTGCGCACCGGCACGTGCAGGACGATGCGGTCCTTGGGCTGCAGGGGCGGCAGGGCCGCGTCGCCGTCGACCTGGACCACGGCGCGGGTCTCGACCAGGTCGTCGGGGGCGAAGTAGGTGGCGGGGGTGCCGTCGGGCAGGGTGCGCACGGCGCGCACGCGCACGGTGGGGCCGCCGGTCGCCGACAGGATCTCGGCCTCGCGCACCAGGCCGGCCTGCTCGCCGCGGCGGGCCTCGACCAGCTTGTAGAGGACGGGGTTGCCCAGGTGGCGGGCGACGAAGGCGCGGCCGTCCCGCACGGGGAAGCCGATGCGCACGACCTCCTCCACGTAGCGGTAGTCGTCGCGCTCGGTGGGCTGGCGGGCGGCGCCCGGCCGCGTCAGGGCGCCACCTCCCGGGCGCGCGGGCGCCAGCGGGAAGCGGGTCATCGCAGGCCGTCCTCGGTGGTGATGCGCACGCGCCGGACGACGAAGAGGTCATGGCCGCCGAGCACGAGCTGGCTCTCGCCCACGCCCTCCTCCCAGCCGGGCACGGCGCGGCGCAGGTCGGCGCCGGACATGTCGTAGAGCTGCACGTCGATGACGTGCCGGACCTCGGGGATCTCGCTCACCATGCGGGCGAAGTCCTGGGCGTAGAGCGTGCCGCCGAAGGGCCAGCCCTCGCCGTCCAGGCCGCCGTCGTAGGGGTCGAGGAAGGCGTGGACCCAGGCCTCGGCCTGCTCGCGCACCGAGATGATGTTGGCGTTGGGGCGCAGGCGCACGGTGACGCTGACGTCGATGGGCAGGAAGTCGGCCAGGCGCACGACCGGGTCGACGTTGATGAGGCAGCGGCGCTTGAGGTAGCGGCTGACGTGGTCGCGCAGGCCCGCGGCCAGGAAGGGGTCGGGCACCCGCTCGTCCTCGCGGCGGCGGGGCAGGATGACGACCTCGACCCGCCCGTCCTCGTCCATGCTGCTGGAGCAGGCGGCGCGGGCCACCTCTCCCGAGGCCTCGCGGGCGATGATCTCGAAGTCGCGGCGGGTGACGGCCCGGTCGCGGCTGGTCAGGATGCTGGGCGCGCGGCGGATGATCTCGTCGATGGCCTCGGCGTCGCGGCCGCCGACGGTGGGCAGCAGGTTGACCACGTCCAGCGCGTCGCCGTAGGCCTCGCAGACGACGACCTCGCCGGGGCCCAGGTTGCCGCGGGCGCCGGGCACGATGCGGTAGGTGTCCACCAGCACGTTGTTGCTGCCGACGGGCAGCATCCGGCCACGGATGCCGTTGCCGAAGGTCAAGGTGCCGTCGACGGGGTCGACGACGAAGACGCGGTCGTCCTTGCCCGCCGACAGCAGGCTGCCGTCGCGGGCAGGAAGCCACTCCTCGGTCTGGCCGTCCTCGGCCTGGACGAAGACGCGGATGTCGTCGAAGGCCTCGGGGCGGGGGAAGAGGCGGCGCTCCTTCTCGTCGGTGTGCAGGAAGACCGGCTTGCGCAGGAGCTGGACCTGCTGGCCGGGCACGCCGTGCCCGCTGAAGCGCTCGGTGCGCTGGGTGTGCAGGTTGATCGCGTCCACCGTGTTCATCAGCACGTGCGTGATGGGCGGCAGGGGCGGGAGCTGGTGGATGCTCATCTCGGCGGGCAGGGCGAAGCGGCCGCGCAGCCAGGCGCCGTGCTCGGACAGCTCGATGGGCTCGGGCAGCGAGAACTCCAGGGTGCCCGAGCGGGCCAGGTCGAAGGCGGGCGCCTCCTCCAGGCCGTCCTCCTCGCGCTGGATGGTGGTCAGGCGGCGCCAGCCGAAGCGGCCGTGCTCGCGCTTCTCCAGCAGCTCCCACTGCACGTTGACGCCGTCGGGCAGGAAGGTCTCGCCCCGGCAGCGGAACTGGATGGCGTGGCGGGAGCCGACGGGCAGGGGCTTGTCGAGCTGCAGGTAGAGGGCCTGGTTCTCCTCGGCGATCTCGACGAAGGGGAAGAAGGGGAAGAACTCGTTGAGGCGGCCGGCGGCGCGGGTGGTGACCCGGGTCAGGCGGCGGTTCTCCTCGCGGAAGTCGAGCTGGGCCATGCGCGGACCGGGCATGGGCTGCTCGTAGGTGTTGCTGCCGAGCGTCTTGTCCACGCCCAGGGTGACCCCGTAGAACTTGGGGACGATGGGGTGCTCTTTCTTGTCCTTGTCCGTTCCGGTCAGGTTGGACTTGACCAGCTCCAGCCGCAGCCAGGTGGTCTCGGTGTCGCCGACCTTGTGGCGCTCCAGGCCCTTGAGCTGGGTCTTCGGGTCGAGCACGATCCGGATCTTGCGGCGGGCCTTGCGCTTGGCGCCGTCGGGATCGAGATCGCTGAACCGGAAGCCGGCGAAGAGCTTGTCCTCGGACCAGACGACGCGCCAGTTGTCCTCGGCCTTGTAGGTGAGCTGCAGGCTGTACTTGTCCTCGGGCTCCTCGATCAGCTCGCCGTTCATCTCGAAGCCGACCTCGAGCTCGACCAGGACCGGCGCCTGGCGGCGGTTCTCGAAGAGGTCCGAGCCGATGTACATGCGGCGGCCGATGGTCGGCGCGATGACGGGGGCGATCTGGAAGGGCGACCAGGGCGCCTCGCCGGGCAGCATCCGGCTGACACGGCGCGGATCGTCGCCCTGGTACATGTCGACCTCGACCGGGCGGATCCAGTTGAGGTCGAGCTCCAGGTCGGGGGCCAGGCCGCGGACGAAGGCGACCTCGACCCGCTCGGCCCGCAGGTTGAAGCCGTCGCTGGCCATGTCGGTGAGCGGGCCCGTGATGATCATCATCGTGCCCTCGGTCCGCACCCGCTCGCGCGGGATCTCCTCCCAGGTCTCGCCGCGGCGGTAGGTCCAGCGGTAGCGCGGCAGGTAGCTGTTGCGGCCGGCGGGCACGCCGCGGTCGACCAGGGCCAGGCGGATGGTCCAGCCGCCGCGCAGGGGCGGCAGGTCCTGGAGGAAGAACTCCAGCGTGCGGCCGATGGCGCGGACCTTCCAGTTGTGGATGGCGCGGTCCTCGCCGCCGCGGTCGTCCTTCCAGGTGACCTCGAGGTCGTCCTCCATGCGGGCGGCCAGCCAGCGCTCGTAGTCCAGGCGGCCGCGGATCCACCACGGGCTGCGGGCCACCGGCTCGGGCAGCTCGAAGGACTGGTCGGCGTGGCCCAGGCGGTCGATGGACACGATGCCCGGCAGGGCGGTGAGCAGGTCCTGCTCGGGCAGGCCCAGGTCGGCCCCGGAGTCGTCGACCAGCTCGATGGGCTGCCAGCCGCGGGCGGTCGGGTACTCCCAGCGGAAGAAGGGCACCAGGGACAGGTCGTCGCCCGAGGTGCGGCGGATCCGCAGGCGGCCCGGGATGCGCTCGCCGTCGGCCTCGACGTCCATCAGGCGGAAGTCGTCGTGGGCGATGTAGAGGTACTGGTAGGGGGTGTAGGCCTCGGGCCCGTAGTCGGCGGGGTCGAGCTCGAAGAACTGCGCGCCGCGGCCGCTGCCGAAGGTGAGCGCCGAGGCGTGGCCGCCCTGCTGGCCGAAGGGCAGCTCCCGCACCGCCGGGTCCTTGCCTCCCTTGACGGCCATGACCCGCGTGACCTGGCTGTCGTGGATGGTCAGGCCGTCGACGGTCAGGAACTCCAGCGCGGGACGGTCCTCGCGCTGGCGGGTGGCGCACCGGGTGAAGGGGGCCAGCTCGACCGGGCGGCCGCTGCGCACCGAGAAGGTCAGCGGGCCGGTGGCCGGGAGGGCGGGCCGCCGCTCCTCGCCGATGAAGTTGAGGAAGTGGACGTAGGTCTTGTCCGGCACCTTGTTGAGCCGGTAGATCGTCAGCTCGGTCATCCACGCGAAGAGCTGGACCAGCGTCATCCCGGGATCGGCGTCCGAGAGGTTGGTCCACTCCGGGCAGTACTGCGGGATGAGGGCGCGAGCCTCGGCGACGATGTCGGCGTAGCGCCGGTCGTCCAGGTTCGGCGGCTTGATGGGCATTCAGCCACTCACCGTGGTTGGGTGTTCGAGATGACGTGGACCGCGCTGTCCACCGCCCCGGTCGAGATGATCTTGTACACCACCTCGACCCGCACGGCCCCGGAGGGATCGACCCGGGCGTGCACGTCCTGGACCTCGATGCGCCGCTCGAAGCGGGCGAGGGCGTCCTTGACGTGGCGGGCCACCATGTGGGCGGTGGCGCGCGTGTTCGGCGCGAAGAGCAGGTCGTGGATCTTGCAGCCGTACTCGGGCAGCATCTGCCGCTCTCCCGGGCGCGTGCCCAGGATGATGGTGATGTTCTGCCGGATGTTCTCCTCGTACTCCGAGAGCGCGACCATGCCGGTCGCGGGGTCGAAGTGGAACGGGAAGGCCCATCCCCGGCCGAGGAACTCCTTGCGGACCGCCATGGCGCTCCCTGGGGTGCGCGCGACCGACCTCGGCCACGCATGACCGGCGGCATCCTACGACATGCGCCGCCGATCGGGCGCCGGCCTCAGGAGCCTTCGGTGTTGCTGCAGAAGGTGAACTCGGTCGTGTAGCCCGTCCGGCCCGAGATCACGTGCCGCGAAGCCAGGATGAAGACCTTGCCGTTCTGGCCCTGCGGCAGGCCCTCGAACTCGACCACGCTGCCGGCGCGCACCTTGTCGTTGCCCTGGATGGTGGCGCTGCCGCGCAGGAAGCCCCGCGAGAGGCGCTCGAGCTCGGCCTTGGCGACCTCCTTGGCCATCGACTGGCTGGTGACCGGGACGTCGGTGACGTAGGCCGTCGAGTCGCCGAAGCAAGACGCCTTGTCGGCGCCCTTGGTGCCCCCGCCGATCGCGGTGATGTCGCCCGTGGTCGCCTCGCCCACGATCTCCTGCTTCTTGGAGGGGTCCCAGCCGCGCACGACGACCTTCTGCACCTGGTCGACCGTGTTGTAGGACATGCGCAGCGAACGCAGGTTCTCGCCCATCTTCACCTTGGTCGACGAGCCCGAGAAGGTCTCCTTCTTGAAGATGAGCTTCTTGCCCGAGGGGTCGACCCGCAGGATGTAGTTGTTGCGGGCGGCCAGGCGCTTGAGGAAGGCGATGTTGCTCTCGTTGCGCTGCAGGATGTAGGGCAGGACCTCGCTGGTGGGATCGGCCTCGACCGAGAGCCCCGACTCGGCCCCGACCTCGCTGACGACGTCGGAGTCCTTCATGTCCTCCCAGTAGCGGGTCTTCCGGCCGCGCCCCAGGCGGTGCATGTTGTCGAGCGCCCGGATGGTCATCGAGCTGACGCCGTCGACCTGGTAGCTGGGCTCCAGGGCCGTGACCTCGCCGACGAAGAGCGGCTCGGTCCCCTCGCCCATCTTCACCTCGACCGCGTCGCCGATCTTGACGTCCCAGGTGGGTCGTCCCTCGCCGCCGCCCATGCGCAGCGACATCATCTGCACCAGGTCGACGTGGTCCTCGACCGAGAGCAGCGCCATGCCGTCCTCTTCGGTCTGCTTGAACTCGCGCCCACCGACGGTCACCTTGTAGGAGGTGGCCGAGCGCACCAGGTCAGACATGGGGTCCTCCGCTCAGCGCCCGCCGGGGATGACGAGCATGTCGCCGGCCTGCGCACCGTCGATGGGGTCGTCGATGCCGTTGGCATCGGCGATGGCCTGGGCCGTGGTGCCGTTGGCCAGCGCCACGGCGGTGATGGTCTGTCCGGCCTGGAGCTGGACCAGCTTGACCGGGGAGGAGCCGTAGCCGCCGCTGCCGCCGCCGCCGGCGTAGTCGTTGGTCGGCGTCCACTCCTTCAACTTGACCGAGACGCGGGCGCGCAGGGGCGTCCCGTCGCTGCCGAACATCATGTAGGTGACGTTGACGGCCTCGATGACGCCGATGAGCTCGAACTCGCCCCAGATGAAGGAGACGCGGGGCGGGCGCTGCTTGCCCAGCTCGGCCGCCTCGCCGTCGGTCGGGGTGACCTCGGGGTTGGTCAGCTTGAGCAGCTTGTTCACCCAGGCCGAGCGGACGTCCGAGCCGTCGTGGGTCGTGTCGAAGTACAGCTCCACCTGCATGGTGGCCGGCTGCGCCTTCTGGAACTCCAAGGTGCTCTCGACGCCCTGCTCGTCGTGCATCTGCCACTGCACGGGCTTGTCGAACTTGAACTCCTTGGGGTTGTACTGGACGTCGAACCAGTCGCCCGTGTCTTCGTTGAAGAACCAGGCCTTCTCCACGCTACCACCACCCGTACTCATCGGAGCCCTCCTGGCTGCGCGCCTTGCGCATCTCGAGTTCCTGGCTGACCACCTCGAGGACCTCGCGCCCGAGCGCCTCGATGTCGATCTTCTTGTCGTTGCCACCCTCACCGGAGCCCGGCGAGGCGTGGCCCTCGGCCCGCGCCGCTGCGCTGTCCTCGGCCATCCGCACCTGCTGGCGGGCGGCCTGGCGCTGCCGCTCGGCCAGCAGGATCAGCTCCTGGAGCTTCTTGCTGAGCTTGGAGATCCCGTCGGCGCCCACGCCATCCCGGCGGCTGGCGCTGCCGCGGCCGCGCAGCGAGGTCATGCCCGAGGCCACGCGCGCCGTGGAGCGCGGAGGCTCGCGACGTACGCCCGAGCGGCGCAGCACCTCGGCGTCGCTGGCGGGGCCGCCCCGCACCCCGGCCGCGGAGGCAGCGGCGGCGGCGGCCAGGTCCACCTGGCCCGCGACCGCGCGGATCTGCTCGATGACCTGGATCACCGGCGCGGGCAGGCCGGTGGAGGCGGCGGTCAGGTTGCCGCGAGCGGCGCGCTGGTAGATGACGCGGAGGATCTCCTCGGGCTCGCTGGCGCGAGCCAGGGCGTCGATGAACTGGCCCTCGGCGCGGATCATCGGCTCGCCGGTGGCGCGGAAGGCCCAGGTAGGCAGGGCGCGGTCGGCGACGCCCTGGTCCACGGCGCCCAGCGTGACCCCCAGGTCGGGGCGGACGCGGCGGCCGTGCGGGGCCGGAGCCGCGCCGGGCATCGCGTAGGGCGAGGCGGTGGGCGGGGCGGCCGGCGCGCGGTCGGGGCGCAGCAGGGCCTGCTCCGGCGCGGCGGTGGAGGCCGGACCGGAGGGGGCTGCCCCGGCCGTCCGCCGACGCTCGGCGGCGAGCGGGGCGCGGTACGTCCCGAGCAGGTCGAAGCCACCGCGCTCCCGAGGGGGCGGGCTGCGCAGCGCCGGACCCACGGCGGGGCGGTCGGCGCGGGACCGGGCCCAGGCGGCGGGGGCGGCGCCGCGGGGCGCGCGAGGGTTCGGCGCGACCTCCGCTGGGGCGGCCGAGCCGGGACTGGCCGCCGACGTGCCAGGGCGCACCACCACGCCGGGCGCCGCAGTGGCCAGGTTGCGACCGGCCGCGCCGGACCGACCTGCGCGCGGCGAGACCGCGCCCGTGGACGCGGCGGAGGTCGGGACCGGCACGGCCGCCGCCAGCTCCCCGAGCGCCAGCGCGCGCAGGTCGAGCCGGTCGAGCGGCGACGCCCCGGTCGGCGAGCGGCGGGCAGGGGGGCGCACCTCCCCGGCCGGGACCGGGGCGGGCAGGTCCTGCACCTCGATCCACACCTGGGATGGCGCGGACAGCCCGTAGCGCGCGGCGTAGGCCGCGGGGTTGGGCCGGGCGCGGGTGGTGATCGTGCGAGAGGGCGCGGCCTCGCCCGCGACCGCGGGAGACGCGGCGGCGCCCTCCACCGTGCGGCGCACGGCCCGGGCGACCGCGGGGGAGCGGTCGGACCGTGCTGCGGCGACCAGGGTGGGCGCGGAGGCCCGCCGCCCCCGGGCTGGGGCCCCCGCGGGCGCAGCGGCGGTGGCCTCCGCCGCGGGCGCGGTCCTCGGGACGGCCAGCGCGGTCACCACCGGCGGCAACAGGCTGGGGCGCCGACCGGTGGACGTCGGATCCTGTGCCCGGTCCATCCGGCGCGCCGCCCACTGGGCCGGCGAGCTGTCCAGCGCGGGCGCCACCGGCTGGGCGCCAGGCCGCTCGGCCACCGGCGAGGTGGCACCGACCCGGCGGCGAGCGGCGGTTCCCGGTGCGGCGACCGTGGCACCGTCGTCCGCGGACTCGACGGCGCGGGCCCGCTGCACGAAGGTCCCGTCGGCCGCGCTGACGGCCGCCAGGCGACGGGGAGCCAGCGGCGCGGGCGAAGCGGGAGCCGCGACGGCCTGCGGCGCGGTGACGGGAGGTGCCCGCAGCGAGCCGGTCCGCGCCACCGGGGCGAGGGCGCGGTCCGCCGCGGCGATCGACACGAGAACGATGAACACGGTCGTGAGTCGATCCGTTCGCAGCGGGGTATCCATGAGACCCTCCGCGATGGGGCCCCATTATGC
>JAKLKF010000086.1 GCA_023150805.1 Myxococcota bacterium
CTCGCCAACCCCGCGGGCGAGGCGCGCCCCGGCCCCGTGGCGCGACGGGTGGACGCTATGGGCTACAGGCTGCTAGGCGCCGCGGTGGGAGGAACGGGAGGCGGGGCTCGCTGGAGACGACGGGAGGCCCCCCTCCGCCCCCTGCGGGGGCACCTCCCCCCGCTGCGCGGTGGGAGGAACGGGGGGCGGAGTTGGATGGAGGCGCCGGGAGGTCCCCTCCGGCGATCTAGCACCGCTAGGTCCCCGGGACCCGGCCCCGGACCAGGCGGTCCCGACGCTGGCATGGTACCAACCGAACACCGCTAGCCCCATCACCACCTCAGGACCAGCCCCTCCACCTCCACGCCGCCACCCCGGCGCCCGCCGTCCACCACCACCTCCATCCGCCACCGCTCCCCCTCTCCAAACGTCGCCAGACCGAGCGCCTCGACCCGGGCCGGCACGTCGGACCTCTCCCCGCCGATCAGGGTCAACCGCAGCGCGGAGATCTCGCGCAGCTCGGCCTGCCGCGCGACGGGGCGCAGGTCGGGCCGGCGGGTGACCAGCGAGGCGAAGACGATGGGCTCGGCCAGGCTGCCGGGCGGGGTGGCGATGGGAATGGGCACGGCGCCGGGCGGCAGGAAGGCGGCGGGCCAGTCCCAGGTGGGCAGCGGCAGGGGCGCCGCGGGGGCGACGGCGGCGCGGCGGAAGGACAGGCCGAAGGGGCAGGCCCGGCCCCCGGACAGCCGCTGCGACAGGCCGGTGGGGCGGTTGCGCGGCGTGTCGAGCAGGGCCGGGTCGGTGCACCACAACAGCTCGAGGTTGGCGTTGTCGAAGAAGAAGACGGCGTTGGCGGTGCCCTGGCCCGGGTGCTCACCCCGGGCGCCCAGGACCAGGCCGGCGGCCTGCAAGGCGGCGACGGCGCCGGGCGGGTCGGCGGGGGCGAACCAGGCGTGGTCGAGCTCGATCATCAAGGCTTGCGACGGGCCTTCATCATCGCGACCGATGTCTTCCGCGCGGAGCCGGGGGCCATCGCCATGTCCACGATGCGGGAGACGAGCAGGGTCGTGCCGCCGATCCCAAGGACCGCCACCGCCCCGTCTCCCCCATCGGACAACAGGTAGGCCCCGGAGCCCATGAGCACCCCGAGAAGCTGCGTGCCGGCGAACACCCCGCCCTCGATGGGCCTCCCCGCGTAGAAGTGTCCCGATCCGAAGCCGAGCGTGGCGCTCAGCGCCAGCGAGGTGCCCGGCGCGGGGCTGGCCGCCTGGATCTCCGCGATGCGCCACAGGTCCTGGGTGGAGAAGGTGGGGGCGGGCGCGCTGACGGTGGGGACCGGGGCGGGCGCCGGTGCGGGGGCCGCAGCCGTGGTGGGCGCAGCCGCAGTGGGCGAAGCGGACGCGACGGCAGGGGGAGCGGCGGAGGCCCCACACTCGCCGTGCGTGGTCAGCGTCCATCCCTTGCCGCCATCGCCCGCGACCCGCAGACCGCAGGCCAGGCCGGCTTTCGAGAGGGCACTCTTCACCTCCTGGTCGGGGTCGCCGGCGAAGGGGATGGTGACGACCTGGGCGTCCAGGCCGGGGTCCTTGGCCAGCGCCGCGTTGGCGTGGCGCGTCGCCTCGTTGCCCGCGGCGGCGATGAGCACGGGCCGGTGGCCCAGCGCGTTGAGCGCTGCCACCTGGTCGGACACGGAGCCGTCCCCCGCCAGGGCAGCATTCACGAAGAGCGAATAGAGCAGCATGGTTCCCTCCGAAGTCAGAATGACGAGAGCTGAGGTGTGACGACAGCTCGCCGAGAGCCTACCCCAGCGCGATCGCCGCAAGGGACCGGTGCGGCGATCTGGCCCCCGCCCCCCCGCCGCCCTACTCCCCCATCCACCCGAGCGAGAAGTTGGTGACCCAGGGCTTGTCCACCTCCGGCATCGTCGCCCCGACGTCGATCGCCCGGGCGAAGTGCAGCCGGAACACCAACGGCCCCAAGACCAGGTTGGTGCCGAGCGCGACGTCGACGACGCGCTGGTCCCAAAGGCCGTCGAGCTGGTCGGCGGCGGCGCCGGCGTCCAGGCCGACGATGCCCTCGACGGTGTCGAGGAAGGCGACCTGGACGAGCCAGTCGAGCGGGACCTGCAGCTCGGCGGTGCCGAAGGTCATGTGACGGCCGAGCAGGACGTCGGGGTCGCCGTAGCGGACGCCGCGCAGGGTGTAGGGACTGTACAGGTACCAGGAGCGGGCGTAGTGGCCGCCCCAGGAGCTGCCGCCGGCGCCGCGCAGGGCCAGGTTGACGCCGCTGTCGCGGTGCAGGGGCAGGTAGCCCTCCAGGTCCAGGCGCAGGCCGCTGAACAGCTCGCCGTGGGCGGGCTGCCAGCCGGTGGTGGACTCGAGCAGGGCGGACCAGCCGCTGATGGGGCCGGTGGCGGCGTGGTAGCCGATGGTGTCGTAGCCCAGGCGGACGGTGGTCTCGCCCTGCAGGCGGGCGGCGTCGTACAGGGCCTGCCACTCGGGCAGCAGGTCGCGGCCGGTGCCGTTCTCCTCGCCGTCGGACAACAGCTCGGCGGTGGAGTCGAAGACGAAGCTGTCGACGCTGCCCAGCGCCTGCTCGACCTGCAGGTGCAGGAAGCGGTCGAAGGGCCAGCGCGCGGTGACCAGGCCGCCGTGGTAGCGCTGGCCGCCCTGGAAGGTCAGGCCCTCGCTCTGGAAGGTGTCGTCGATGTGCAGGCGCAGGGCGGAGAAGGGGCCGGCCCCCCAGGTGAGCCGCCGGGACTGGTCGATGTAGAGCAGGCTGGCGTCGGCCAGGTCGAGCCGGCCGTAGATGGCGCCCTGGAGCACGACGGCGTGGTCGCGGAGCTGGTCGGTGGCCGAGGCGTGGACCTGGCCGTAGACGACGCCGCCGCCGGCGCCGACCAGGGCGAAGATGTTCTCCAGGCCCCAGTTGCGGGCCTGGGCGGCCCGGTAGTCGGTGGCGGCGGACAGGTCGGCGCGGGGCATCGGCCAGGGGCCGGCCGGCGGGGCGGGCGGGGCGGGCGCGACCTGGGGCGGGCGGCGCGCGGCGGCGGGGATCCGCACCGGCCACCAGCGGCCGCTGTCGCGCAGCAGCACCCACCAGTCGCCGCCGGGGCCGGGGGAGGGGTCGGACAGGGCGGTGGTGGTGTCGGTGCGCCGCTCGGCGCCCTGGGGACCCCAGGCCCACACGTCGCGGTGCTCGCCCCCGATGGTGGTGAACAGTCGCGTGCCGTCGGGCAGGACGGCGGGATCCTCGGCGGGGTCGGGGCCGGGGTCCAGGCGGGCCACGGTGGAGGGGTCCGCCGGGTCGAGCGTGAACAGATCGACGGTGCCGTCGGGGCTCTTGTCGCCGGTGAACAGCACGACGCTGCCGCCGCCGGGGGTGGGGCCCCAGGACAGCTCGCGCTCGGCGTAGGGATCGTCGGTCAGCCGGGTCAGCCCGCCGTCGTCCAGGGACAGGCGCCACAGGTCGCGCTGGCCGTCCGCGCCCAGGCCGACGAAGGCCAGGTGCCGGCCGTCGGGCGACAGCGCCGGGGTCCAGGCGGCGAGCAGGTCCTGGCCCTCGGACCCCACGCCGTCCAGGTGGTAGCGCCGGGTGGGGCCGAGCTTGAGCTTCACCCGCGGCTTCGCCGGCTTCCCCTCGGCCTGGGCGGCGTCGCGCTCGGCGCGGCGGGGCGGGCGCTCCTCCCGCGTCCACGACCGGACCCGGATCGTGTCCCGGCCGCGGCGCTCGGCGACCCAGGCGAGCTGGTCGGCGCCGACGTCGAAGCTGCGCGGGTCGACGGGGTGCAGGGACTCGCTGCCGGGCCGCCCGTCCCGCGCGAAGCGCTTGCGCCGCCCGGGATCGGCGGGGTCGACCAGGATCAGCCGGTAGCGCCCGGTGCGCCGCTCGCCCGCCCGGTAGGCCAGGACCCGGCCGTCGGGGCTGCTGTCCAGGCTGTCGAGCACGCCGTCCAGGTGGACGAAGGGGCGGGTCTGTCCGGGGTCGAGGCCGCCGTCGAGCCAGGTGGGCAGGAGCTGGCGCTTGAGCCAGGCGTCGAAGCGGGCGCCGACGACCACCGCCTCGTCCCCGGTGATGCGCGCGACCAGCTCGCTGAAGTGCAGGGCCTTGCGGCCCCCGCCGCCGACCATCCGCCAGGACTCGGAGAGCAGCCGCTGGGTGGTGCCGGCCCCGTACTCGGCCTCCAGGAAGGCGACCTTGGCGTAGCCCAGCTCGTAGGTGAGCAGCACGTCGTAGGGTGCGTCGTCGAAGAAGGCGGGCAGGGCGTAGCCCCGGTAGGGGTCGGGGTTGACCACCAGGTCGGTCAGGACGACCCGGGTCTCTTCGTCCAGGACCCGCCCGTGGGCGTGGAACTCGGCCAGGCCCTCGATGAACCACAGGGGGAAGCCGCCCAGCGGGTCGCCCCAGGTCTGCTGGTCGCGGGCGGCGACCTGCACCTTCTGGATGGTGAACTGGTGGGCCAGCTCGTGGCGGCTGACCTCCTGGAAGCGGCCGTGATCCCCGAAGTAGGGCAGGGTGACCTCGAGCCCGGCGGGGCTGGTCACCCCGAGCACGCCCTCCTGCAGGGGGAACAGGTTGGTGCGCAGGAACTCCTGGTAGGAGCTGTACAGCACGTAGGGGAAGCGGTGCGGGGGGACCAGGTCGAAGGCGTCGCACAGCTCGCGGTAGGTCTGCTGGATGCGGGCGGCGGCGATCTCGGCCGAGGCCCGCTCGGCCTCGTAGAAGAGCAGGCGCACGCCGCCGGCCTTGGCGGGCTCGCCCTCCCCGGTCGGTCCACAGCCCAGCTCGGCGTCGACCAGCAGGTCGAGCTGCTGCCAGTCGTGCGCCTGGTAGCGCACGATCGACTGTCCAGGTCGCCGGGGCACGACGTAGACCTGGGCCCGCGCCGGGCCGGAGAGCAGCGCGGCGAGCAGGGGCAGGCCGAGGATCAGCGGCGGCGCCATGGCAGGAGCAGGGCCAGCGGCAGGAGCAGGGCGGCGGCGGGGGAGGGCAGGGCCGAGGCGCAGCCGCAGCCGGTCTCTTCGCCCCCACCGGCCCCGGTGTCGGCGGGGTCGCCGCTGTCGCCGCCGGTGTCCTGCGGCGCCGGCGGGGTCCAGGCCGTGCCCATGAACAGTCGCACCTCGCCCAGGCGTGCCTCGTAGGTGGAGGCGCCGGTGTTGATGGCGCTGACGGCGACGTCGGCCCGGTCGTCTCCGTCCACGTCGCCGACGGCGGCGACGGCCTGTCCGAAGGCGATCCACGCGCCGCCGTGGTCCTGGGCGGCCTGGTCGCCGCCGGCCTTCCAGGCGGGCCAGGCGCCGGGGCCCGTGGGGCCGCCGACGTAGAGCACCGCCCCCCCCTCCAGCTCCTGGTCCTCCTGCCAGCCCGGCCGGCCGGCCAGCACGTCGGCGTAGCCGTCTCCGTCCACGTCCCCGGCGATGGCGACCGCCCGCCCCAGCAGGGTGTCGGGCACGCTGTCGGTGCGCTGCCAGGCGGGCAGGCCGCCGGTGGCGCCGCTCCAGCCGAGCACGTGGCCGTAGCCGACGGCGGGATCGTCGCCGATGCCGTCGGCGCCCACCACCAGGTCGTCCCGGCCGTCCCCGTCGACGTCGCCGCCCCCGCCCAGCGAGACGCCCATGCCCAGCGCGTCGGCGGGGCGGGAGAGCCAGGCGGCGGGGGTGCCGTCCAGCCCGCCCGCGGCCCCCAGGAAGACGGAGACGGAGGGCGCCAGGGGATCCTCGACCCCGCTGCCGGTGGCCAGGTCGGCCAGCCCGTCGCCGTCCAGGTCCCCGGCCGCGGCGACGGTGCCGCCGATGGCGTGGTCGGGGTCGCCCACGAGCTGCTGCGCCGCCCCGGGGCCGTCGGCGCCCCCCGGGTAGATGTGCACGGTGCCGTCCTCGCCGCCCAGCCGGTCGCCCACGGCCAGATCGGCGTAGCCGTCGCCGTCGGCGTCGCCCAGCATGGCCATGGCGTGGCCGAAGCTGCCGCCGCCACCGTCCACGCTCCAGTCGGGCTCCAGGCCCGGGCCGGCCTTGGTGCCCAGGTACAGGTCCACCACCCAGCAGGAGCCGCCGCAGCCCACGGCGACGTCGGAGAAGCCGTCTCCGTCCAGGTCCTGCCCGCCGGCCAGCGACGCGCCGTACTGTCCGCGGTCGATCTCCCCGCTGACCGTCCAGGCGACCTGGTCGTAGCCGCTGTTGTCCCGGGCCGCGAGGTAGAGCACGGCTCGGCCCCGCAGGGTGCCCTCGGAGGAGTCCTGGGGCGCGCCGACCAGCAGGTCGGGCTTGGTGTTCAGGTCCACGTCGCCCGCCGAGAGGATGGCGGCGCCGAAGTCGGCCCCGGGCCACTGGCCGACCAGGATCTGTCCGGGCTCCAGCGGCGCGTCGGACCCCTGGGCGGGGGCGAGGAGGGCGAGGAGCGGGATCAGCATGGGGGCTCCGGGGAGCAGGGGGAGGGGACCCGCCGGCGGCGGGCCAGGCCGAGCACCATGGCCAGCAGCAGCCCGGCGCCGACCGGGGCGGCCTGGCAGCGGCTGCCGGCGCCGCGCAGGACCGGGTCGGGGTCGCAGAGGTCGCCCTGGCCGTCGCCGTCGGCGTCCTCCTGGCCGGGGTTGTCGTGCTCGGGGCAGTTGTCGCAGGCGTCGCCCAGGCCGTCGCCGTCGTGGTCGACCCGGTCCCAGCCGCCGCCCACGCCGGGGCACTGGTCGCAGACGTCGCCCGAGCCGTCGCCGTCGGCGTCGGCCTGGTCGGGGTTGACGGTGGCCGGGCAGTTGTCGCACAGGTCGCCGTGGCCGTCGTCGTCACTGTCCACGTCCAGCGTGTCGGCCAGGTCGGGGCAGCCGTCGCAGGCATCCCCCAGGCCGTCGCCGTCGCTGTCGAGCTGGTCGCGGTTGAAGGTGAGCAGGCAGTTGTCACACTCGTCGCCCACGCCGTCGCCGTCGGCGTCGACCTGCTCGGGGTTCACCACCTCGGGGCAGGTGTCACAGGCGTCTCCCAGGCCGTCGCCGTCCACGTCCTCCTGGGCCGGGTCCGAGGTGACGGGGCAGGCGTCACAGGCGTCACCCACGCCGTCCAGGTCGACGTCCCCCTGGTCCTCGTTCGGGTCGGTCGGGCAGTTGTCGCACAGGTCGCCGACCTCGTCCTCGTCCTGGTCGCTCTGGTCGGGGTTGGTGGTGGACGGACAGTTGTCGCAGGCGTCTCCCGGGCTGTCCCCGTCTCCGTTCTCCTGGCCGGGGTTGTAGTCCGTCAGGCAGTTGTCGCAGTCGTCGCCGACGTCGTCGCAGTCCTGGTCGAGCTGGTCGGGGTTGTGGTCCTCGGGGCAGTTGTCACAGTCCAGGCTGGCGCTGACGTCGGGGTCGGGGTCCCCCTCGGGCCAGGACAGGGCGCCGGAGGACAGGCCGTCGCCGTCGCCGTCCAGCTCGCTGACGGGCAGGTCGCAGCCGTAGCTGCCGTAGTCGTAGTAGGCGTCGGCGGTGGGCCAGGGCACGCCGTCGGCGTCGGTGGTGGACTGGCAGGTGGGATCGGAGAGGTCGACGGGGCTCTCGTCCCCGGCGGGCAGGCCGTTGCAGTTCATGTCGGCCTGGCCGTCCCCGGCGCAGGCCCCGGTCGCGGGGGGCGCGGCACGCGCAGGGGCCGGGGGCAGCCCCAGGCCGAGCAGGACCAGCAGGCAGGGCAGGCGGGTCACGGCGCGCCCTCCGGCTGTCCCAGGCGGGGGTCGAGGGCGGGCACGACCAGCTCCTCGTCCTCGGCAGGGGGCGGAGGGGGGGCGGGCAGCGGGTCGGGCGGCGGCGCCTGGATCTGCACCGGCTGGCCGTTCCAGGGCAGCAGGCCCGCGCCCCCCGGGGGCAGGGCGTCGTCGCCCGGGGCGCGGCGCCACGCGATGCGGAGCTCGACCCGGCGGTTGGCGGCCAGGGCGGCCTCGTCGGCGCCGCTGCCGACCGGCACCACCTCGCCCATGCCGCGGAAGCTGATCCGGTCGGGGTGCACGCCCTCGGCCACCAGCGCCTCCCAGACCGCCCGGGCCCGGTCGATGGACAGGCGGTAGTTGTAGTCGTGGCTGCCCTCGTCGCTGGCGTGGCCCTCGATCACCAGGTGGCCGACGCTGGGCTCCTGGGCCAGGACCCGGGCGACGAAGGCCAGGGTGGGCAGGGAGTCCGGCAGGATCCGGTCGGTGTTGTAGGCGAACTGGATCGGCTGCCGGATGACGATGCGCTCCTGCTCGACGCGGGCCAGCTCGCCCTCCTTCCAGGTGGGGCCGGGCTCGGGCGGCGTGACGGCGGGGGCGGCGGGCAGGTCGGGCAGCTCCTCGACGGTCACGACGGGCAGGGCGGGGGGCGGTGGCGGCGGCGGGCGGCGGATCCAGGTCAGGCCGGCGACCGCGCGCAGCTCGGTGGTGCCGTAGCCGGCGCTGAGCCCCTTCCCCAGGTCCAGGTCGAGCTGCAGGTCGCGGCCGGGCCAGAGCTGCACCCCGGTCAGCAGCTCGGCGGGGAAGGCGCCGCCGGTGGGGGCCCCGGGCGTCAGGCCGGCCCGCGCCACCACGCCGCCGGTCAGGGCGACCCGCTCGGGCCAGACCTGCGCGCGCAGGCCCAGGCCGCCGTGCAGCTCCTGGCCCAGGTCCAGGTCGACCTCGGTCTGGCGGGGGGCGCGCACCTGCAGGCCCAGGTCCACGGCCGCGTCCAGCCCGGCGCCGCGCAGGCCGGCGACCAGGCCCAGGTCGGCCCGCGGCGTGCCCTCGCCGACCCAGGCCTCCCGCGCGCCGGTGGGCAGGATCACGTCGGCGCGCAGGCCGGCGCGGGCGGGGCCGTCCAGGGGCGGGACCAGGCGGAAGCCGGCGCGCAGGTCGCCGAGCAGGGCCCCGTCGCCGGCCAGGGACGGGACCTCGCTGCCCCACTGCAGGGCGGCGGGCAGCACGACGCGGGCGGCGGCGCCGCGCCCCAGGTCCAGGGCCAGCCCCAGGTGCAGCGCCTGCCGGTGGGTGACGACGGTGCCCGCCTCGTCGCCGCGCTCGTAGAGGACCAGCGGGTCGCGCTCGTACTGGGTGACGACGCCCATGCGCAGGGTGCCAGGCGCCTCGATCCACGGCCCGTCCACGCCGGGCAGGGTGCCGGCGGACAGCGTGGGCCGGACCAACTCGGTGTCCATGGCGGCGCCGGTGGCGCGGGCCGCGGGCAGCAGGGCGAGCAGGAGCAGGGGGGCGGGGGTCACGGGCCCGGCTCCGAGGCCGGCGCGGGGGGCGGATCCTGCGGGGGCGGCTCCTGCGGGGGCGGCTCCTGCGGGGGCGGCTCCTGCGGGGGCGGCGCCTGCGGGGGAGGGGGGGGCGCCCGGCGGCGCAGGACGCGCGCGTTGTGGTCGGCCACGACGTCGGCGGCGTCGTCGGCGCGCAGGTAGCGGCCGACCTGGCCCTGCCGCGCCTCCAGCCCCAGGCGATCCAGGCGGGCGCCGACGACCAGGGTCGCGCCCGTCACGCCCAGGAACAGCGCGGTGAAGCGCCGGTCCTCGGCGACCTCGGGCGCGGCGACCGCGCTGGCGGCCAGGGGCACGACGGCGCCGGCGACCAGGCCCACCCCGGCGGCGGTGAGCAGGGCGCGGCCGACCCGGTGGCGGCCCCGCTCGACGAGCAGGCGCTCGCGCAGGTCCTCGTCGTGGGTGAGGGCGGCGTAGCGCCAGGCGTCCACGACCTGCCCGCCCTCGTCGCGCACCAGCCAGGAGGGGTCGCCGCGGCGGGTGCCGATCGACAGCAGCGGTGGGCCGGAGGGCCCCGCGGGGTCCGGTCGCGCGGCGGGCCGGCAGTCGCCGACGGGCAGGAAGCCCAGGGTGGCGCCCTGGGCCTCGACGACGGCGCCGCAGCGCTGCCCCTCGCTGCCCAGGGCCAGCGCGACCTCGGCCTGCCGCTCGCCGACGGTGGGCAGGGGCCGAAGGTGGGCCTGGCCGGGGGCCATCAGGCCGGCGGCCTTGCGGGTCGCGGCGCGGGCGACCTCGCCCACCGGCATCAGCAGGATCGGGTCGCCGGCGGCCTCGGACAGGGCCCGGGCCCGCAGGTACAGCTCCCTCCAGTCGCCGGCGGTCCCGCCGGCCAGCGGGTCCGGCTCCGCGGCCGGCGGCGGGGAGGGCGCGGCGGCGCGGCCGGCTGCCGGCGCGAGCAGCGGCAGCAGGGCGAGGGAGGCGGCGACGAGGCGGGCGCGGACCAGGGCGGCTCCAGGGGGAGGCAGAGGGTAGCCGGCCGCGGCGGGCCGCGCAGCCGAGGTGGGGGCCGGCCCGGATGGGTTAGCGCCGCGGGTCATGATCCCCGCCATCTTCCGCCCCCGCCTGGCCCCGGTCGCGCTCCTCCTCGTGCTGTCCCAGGGCACCGGCTGCGCCGGCCGCCGGGTCCAGGCCGAGGCGCTGGCCCGCCCCGTCCGCTACCGCCTGGAGCTGGAGCTGGAGGCGACGACGACCTGGCGCCAGCTTGGCGCCGACGAGCTGCGGGCCGCGCCCCTGGTGGTCGCGCCGGGGGTCGCCTCGCCGGCCCGCGTCGCGCCCGCGCCGGGGACGGGGGAGGAGGCCGCCGGCCCTGAGGCGTCGTCGGCCGAGCAGGAGGCCGCCCTCGCGCCCCTCTCGCGCTTCGGCGCCCGCTACGACCTGGAGCTGGAGCTGCGGCTGGCGCGGCGCTTCCGCGACGGCTCGCTGGGCCTGCTGGTGCGGGTCACCCAGGCCGAGGTCCACCCGCTGGAGGCCGCCGAGGGGCAGCCCGAGGGCGACCTGCGGGCCGGCGCGCCGCTGCCCGGCTGGGAGGTGGCGGGCCGCACCTTCGAGCTGCGTGCCTTCCCCGACGGCGAGGTGCTGTCGGTGGACGGCGGCCTGCACCTGGCGGGCCCGGACCGCCTGGGTGGGGTGGTCGACCTGCTGCCGCCGCTGCTCTCGCCCCTGCCGCCGGCGCTGGACGCGGGGGAGACGGGCCCGCGGGACCTGCGCTGGCCCTGGTCGGCGGCCTCGGACCGGGCCTGGCGGCACGTGCTGGGCGCGACCTGGGAGAACCGGGGGCGGGACCCCGAGACGCAGGCCTGGCGAATGGGCTGGGAGGGGCCGCTGCAGGCGCGGGGCCGCGACGGGGCGGCCAGCCCGCCGGTCGGGGTGATGGCCCGGGGGCAGGGCAGCGGCGAGGCGCTGATCGACGACGCCCCGCGCCTGCCGGTGGCGCTGCGCCTGCAGGCCCACCAGCTCGCGATGCAGCGCGAGCTGGAGGTCGAGTACCCCGCGGCCGTGGCCGGCCCGATGCGGATGCTCCAGGCGCAGGAGCTGCGCGCCTCGCTCCGCCGCCTGCCCCCCACCGCCGCAGGCGCCGAACCCTCCCCCCCCGGGGCGCCGTCGACGGTGGTGGACATGGCCGGGCCGCAGGCCGACCCCTCCGGCCCCCTCGCCGACGCGCGGCCGGTGGTGCGCTACCCCACGCCGGCCCAGGTGGCCGAGCGGGTCGCCACCCTCGACCCGCTGCTGGCGCCCTGCGGCGCGGGGCTGGCGGACGGGGCCTGGCCGCTGGAGCTGGCGCTGAGCGGCGAGGGGCGGGTGCTGGAGCCGACCCTGGACGGCGCGCCGCCAGCGGTGCAGGCCTGCGTCGCGGCGGCGCTCGCCCCGGCGCGCCTGCCGGGCCACGACGAGGTGCCGCTGCGGGTGCGCACCACCGCGGTCGCGCGCGCGGGGGCCCTGCGCACCGGGCCGGCGGTGGACGTGGACACCCGGCAGGTGCCGTTGCTCTTCGTGGCAACGCCGCCGGAGCTCGACGCGGACGCGCGCCGCCGGTTGCTCGCCGCGCTGGGCCTGCTGTTGCCGGCCGCGGGTGCGCAGACCCGGTAGTACACTGCGCCCCCGCCCCCGGACGCCACTTCCTGCCCCTCGCATGATCCCCTCCTCGCCCCTCGCCCTGCTCGCCGACTCCTGCGCCTGGGCGAAGGGCCCCGGCGACGTGGTGGCGGCGCTGCCGGCGGTCGCCGCGGGGCTCCCGCCCCTGACCTGGATGGAGGAGGCGGCCGACGGCCCGGCCTTCCTGGCGCCCTGCACCGCGGCCCTGCTGGAGCCGGTGGCGACGCACACCCTGGCGCTGGTGCGCGCCGAGCTGGACGGCCGCCCGGTCAGCTCGCCGACCGAGGCGGCGCTGGTGCCCCTGCTGGCCCGCCTGGTGCTGGAGGGTGGGCGGGGCTCGCTGCGCGCGGGGGCCGTGCCGGGCCTGGTCGCCTGTGCGCTGGCGCTGGCGACGGTGCGGGGGGGACGGGCGGTGCTGGGCGGCCTGCCCGCCGGGGTGGCCAGCAACGTGCGCTCCCTGCGCGAGCAGCTCGCCGCGGCGGACCCGACCCGCGCGGGCCAGGCCCTGCGGCGCGCGGCCGAGCGCCTGCGCCTGACGCTCGACGGGGTCAGCGAGGCGGTGGTCACCCTGGCGCCGCTGCCGCCGGGGGCGGACCTCCCCCGCGCGCTGCTGGAGGACGGCCTCCTGCTGGCCCTGGGCCGCGGCGAGCGCGAGGAGCGGCACCTGGCGCTGGTCGCGGCGGCCACGGGCCAGTCGCTCTCGCCGGCGACGGTGCGCCAGGTCCTGCTCGACCCCGACCCCGGCGCCGCCGGCCCCGCGGGCGCCCTGGCCCGGGCCCTGCGGCGGTGGGACGTCTCGCTGGCCGTGATCGATCACCTCGCCCTGCTGACGCCGTCCAGCAACGGGGGCTGGCTGGGCCCCGGCGGGATGCTGCCGGACTCGCCGGCCACCCGGTTCCTGGTCCCCCGGGGCGGGGCGCCGCGCCGCGCCTTCGTCGTCGCCCTGCGCCTGGACGCGCTGCAGGCGCGCATGGAGGCCGTCGCGGCCCAGGGCAGCCCGGTCGCCCCGGTCGAGGCGGCCTTCGGCCAGCTCGCGGCCGACGCCGCCGGGGCGCTGCACGTCCGCCTCGGCAGCTACGCGATCAGCGCCTTCGCCGACGGCCTGTCGGCCACGGCCTTCGCCGAGCGGGGCACGCGCACGCTGTCGGGGCCGCGCCTGCTCGCCGCCGGCAGCCTGGCCCCCACCGTGGAGATCGACGCCAGCGTCCAGGTGGCGGCCGGCGTGGCGCTGGGGGAGCTGTGGGGCGGCACCGACGGGCGGCAGGTCGAGCTGGACGGGGCGGTGGTCGGCCGGGCGATCCAGCTCGCCAGCACCCGCCCGCCGGGCCTGGAGGAGCTGCGCGGCATCGCGCGGGGCCCGGGGGGAGGGGTGCACTGCGACGAGGCCACGGTGCAGGCCCTGCTGGCCGAGGCGGCGGCCGAGGGCCGGCCGGTGGTCGATCGCGCCGCCGGGATGGGCCCGCCGCTGGGCAGCCTGCCGGTGCGCGGCTGGTGGGAGTCCCGCGGCCGGCGCATGGTCCTGGTCGGGCGCAGCACCGCCGGCCTGGTCCCGATGGAGGCGCCCCAGGTGGAGGCGTTGCTGGACCTGGCGGGGGAGGAGGCGACGGTCAGCGCCGAGGAGACCTCGGTCGAGGGCGTCTACGAGCTGCCGCGGCGCACGCACGCCGCGGGGGGGCGGCGGGGCGGCCCGTCGGGGCGCTCCGATCCGCTCGCGGTCGAGGCCCTGATCGCCGAGGGCATCGACAGCCACGACGAGCCGACGGGGGACGAGCGCACCCAGCTCACCGAGGCCGGACCCCGCGCCGCCGCTCGCCGGCGCCCCAGCCCGGCCGACGAGCTGACCGACATCTTCGCCCAGGCGCCCGCGGGGTCCCGCGCGGAGGAGGAGGCGCAGGTGGTCCCGGCCTGGGACGCCACGGGCTTCTCGCTGCCGGAGTACAGCCAGGAGATCAACGCCGCCGACCTGCTGGCGCCGACGGAGGTCGCGACCGATCCGCAGTCCTACTCGCTGGAGGTGGACGACGACTACGGCTTCGAGGAGGAGCTGGGCCGCCCGGCCGCGCCCAGGGAGCGGGCGCCGAGCCTGGACTCGGTGAGCCGCGTGGACCCGGTGGCGCACGCGCGCCCGGGGTCCCTGTTCGCGCCTGCGCCGCCGATCCAGCACGGGGCACCTCCCTCCCGCCTGGACCTGGCCGACCTGGACGTCTTCGCCTGGCCCGAGGGGGGTGGGGAGGACGGCTACGCCGACCCGCCGCAGGAGGGGGAGCCGCGCGACCGGGGGGAGGAGGGCCACGAGGCGCTCGACACCGCCTACCTGGCAGTGAAGCACGCCGAGGTCGCCATCGAGGACGAGGAGTGGGGCGACGAGGACGACGGCGCGGACTCGACGGCGCGCACGGCCTCCCACTCCGGCGTCGAGGTCGGCACGTCGGACGGCGGAGCGCGGTCCGACCCGCCCGGCCGGACCGTGGTGCCGCCGCGTGCTCCCGCGGTGTCCGGCGAGCCGTCGCTGGGCCCCACCTCGGCGGGCTCCACCACCTCGGGCGCCCCGGTCGGCGTGGCCGGCGTCCCGGTCGTGGGGACGGCGGTGGTGGCCTCGCCCGAGCCCCCGCCCCGCCGGGCGCCCAGCACGGTGGTCGCGCGCCAGCTCGCCGGGCTCTTCGACGGCTACGTCGTGGTCTCCGACGAGGCCGGCTGCTTCACCTTCGGCCTGCGCGACGGGCACCAGATCCGCGACGCGCACTCCTTCGAGACCGGCGGCGACGGCGACGCCGCCTACCGCGCCTTCGTCCAGGCCAAGGTGGCCGAGGGCTTCGTGCCCCGGCTGGACCTGTGGAGCCCCCTGCCCACCGAGGGCCGCCCGGTCGCCCTCGATCCCACCCTCCTCGAGCGGGCCTACACCGCCATGCTCACGGGAACCGCATGAACCACACCCTGACCCGCATGACCCTCGGCCTGCACCTGCTGGCCCTGTCCTCGACCCTGGCCTGCGGGGACAAGGACGACACCGGCTCGGGCCTGCCCGTGGCCGAGGCCCCCGAGGTCGCCGGCAACTACCAGGTCACCATCGGCGGCACGACGGGCTGCGAGGGCGAGGCCTCGTGGATCAACGACTGGGCGACCGGGCCGCTCATCGTCGAGGGGACGGGCGGCAGCCTGACCTTCGACTTCGGCGACGACTACGTCTTCAGCGGGTCCATCGACTCCCTGGGGCGCTACCAGTTCGAGGGGGTCATCACCTTCCAGGAGGCCGAGCTGGAGGTGAAGAACGAGGGGCAGTTCGAGCTGGACCCCGACTTCGACGGCGAGCGCTACCTGGTGGACGGCGACTTCGAGGTGACGGTCGACGACGACGAGTTCGAGAAGAACAACTGCACGATCACCGGCCCGATGCAGGCCGTGCAGCTCGTGGGGATCTGAAGTGTCCGCGATCCTGCCGCTCGCGCTGGCGGTGGCCCTGGGGCCGGGCCAGGCCCGCGCCGCCGAGCTGGCGCTGGCCGTGGGCGCCGACGCCACCTACGACCCCGCCGACGCCGTCGAGCCGCTCAGCGACTCCGCGGCGGGCGTGGGGGGCGGCCTGCGGGTGCCGCTGCGCATCGGGCTGGGCGAGGGCGCCTGGCTGCGGGCCAGCCTGCACGCCGGCCTGGCGCGGGGACGCGACCGGGTGGAGTGGAGCCAGTACGACGGCGCCGTCCGCTACTACAGCGACGATCACTGGACCCTGGTGCAGAGCACGGCGCTGCTGGCCGGGCCGCAGGTGGACCTGGGCCGGGGCAAGGGGGCCCGCCCCTACCTGGGGGCCCAGGTCGGCGGCGCGCTGGTCACGGGCTTCCACAGCTTCCACGGGGACGCCGCTGTGCTGCTGGACCCTGCCCAGGGCGACGTCACCAGCGGCAGCCACGTCGACCCCTACACGCGGCAGCTCGCGCCGATGGTGGATCTCTTCGGCGGCCTGCGCCTGATGCCCACCTCTCCGGTCGCCATGGAGCTCGAGGCGGGCTACAGCCTGTCGTTCCTCGATCAGGTCGCGCTCCAGAAGTCCCGCCCGGAACTGGGCGCCATCCGTACGGCCTATGGCCTCGACGCGGTTCGGGTGGGACTGGCAGCGGCCTTCTCCCTCTGATCCCCGGACGACGCCGCCATGAAGCTGTACCGCATGAAGGTCCCCGCCATCGCCCACGACGTCATCGAGCGGCTGGTCGCCGAAGGCATGATCGAGGTCACCGGGGAGGGCCGGCCCGAGGCCGAGCTGGACCTGGTCGCCGTGATGGAGGAGTACCTCCGCCGCGATCACGAGCTGCGCGAGAGCGTGCGCGAGCACATGGCGCGCCACAGCGTGCCCTACGACCAGTACGGCAAGATCCGGGGCCAGGTGGCCACCGACATGGGCCACCCGACGGGGGACGACGTCGAGCGCTTCCTGGCGCGCCAGTTCGTGGAGAACTTCATGCTCTCCCGCTGGATCGACGAGGTCTTCGCCGACGACAAGGACCTGTACAAGGCCATCCTCGACATCCTGCGCTCGCACAACGTCGACGAGCGGGCGCTGCGGGACGAGGCGCGGGAGAAGATCAAGAACCTGTCCGAGGGCACGGTCGACTACGAGCTGGCGCTGGCCGAGGCGATGCGCGACGTCAAGAAGCGCCACGGGCTGATCCGCTGAGCCTGGCCGCCTTCGCCCTGGTCCTGGCGGGGGGCTGCGCCGACCCGGCGCCGGCGCCGGCGGGGGTGGATCCGGCGACGGCCGAGGCCCAGGCCGAGGCGCTGGCGGCCCGCCAGGCCGAGGAGCGCGCGGCGGCCGAGCGCGCGGCGTTGGCGCAGCAGCCGGCGGGCGAGCAGGCCGGGGTCCAGGCCGGCGGCGCGCAGGTCGAGGCGGCCGAGCCCGTCCAGGTGGTCCTGATCTGGGAGGGCATCGGCCCCCTGCACAAGGGCTTCTTCTCCGACGCCCAGGCGACGACCGGGCTGTCGGTGGGGCTGGCGGGCAGCGTGTCGGCCCCCGCCAACGTCTACGTGCGCTACGACAGCGCCACCTTCGCCGGCAGCCTGCGGCTGCAGCTCCGGCCCGACACCCTGCGCCTGTCGGTGCGCCACCAGGGCGACGTGGTGGCCCTGGGGGACCTCGCGCCGATCACCCGGGCGCTCGCCGCCTACCGCAGCGACGTGGCCGGGCGCTACGACGTGCGGGTGGAGAGCTTCGCGGTCGGCATCGAGTCCTTCCGGGGCGCCGACGGCTGCGTCTTCGGCGTCGCCGGCGCGCCGCCGCCGGACGGCTCGGTGGTGAGCCCCTGCGTGGTGGTGGGCGGGCAGCAGCGCTGTGGCCAGCCCGAGGCCGAGGGGGTGCGCTTTCCGCCCGAGGTCGCCCGCGCGGTCAAGGCCTGCCTCGACCTGCGCTGAGCGCGCCTGGTCAGCGGCCGCGCGCCGGCTCCTCGGCCTGGGGCCAGGACGCCAGGGGCACCGCGTCGCAGGTGGCGCCCGGCGGCGCGGGCTCGTAGCGGAAGTGGCCCTGCATGCGCTCCACCGAGTCGCGGGCCACCACCCGCAGGCAGGCGCCGCTGGCGTCCAGGATGGTCTGGGTCACCTCGACGCCCAGCGTGCCGGTCAGCGCGTCGCCCTGCCAGGTCGCGGTGGCCTCGCTGCGGGTGTTGCTGGCGACCTGGAGGTGACCGCCGCACAGCGCCGCGTACACGCGGATCGTCGCCCCGGGCAGGCCGTCGGCGTCGACGTCCTCCTCGCCCCACCCGGTCTCCCACGGCGGCGCCACCAGGCGCATGTCGGAGGCGGCGGTGTGACTTGCGCCCCCTTCGGGGGCGGCGGTGTCCCCCGGCCCCTCGTCCTCGAGCAGGAAGCGGGCCTCGGGCAGGCGGCGCACGGCCTGCTCGTCCATGCGCACCTTCACCCCGGCGGTGGGGCGGATCCGGAAGGCGCAGGGCTGCTGCGTGATCTCGACGCCCCCGTCGACCGGGCGCAGCCGCGCCAGCACCCAGGTGTCGGTGCGGGTCTCGATGGAGCCCAGCACCGGCAGGTCGCGCCGGTTGCCCACCCAGGTGTGCCCCAGGTACCAGCCGCCCTCGGCGGGCGGGCCGGCGGCGGCGGGCGGGCTGAACAGCCAGGGGGCGGCCCACAGCAGGGGCAGGAGGAGGGGCACCGGGCTCAACCCGCGGCCGAGGTGGCCAGCTCGCGGCGCAGCGCCTCGATGTCGCCGGTGGAGACCCGCAGCCCGGCGGCCTCGAGCACGGCCTGCGAGGCCTGCGCCCCCAGGCCGCCGACGATGACGCGGGCGGTGCCGGCGGCGGTGGCGTAGGCGCGGGCCTGCTCGGCCAGCATCGCCTCGGGCGGCGCCAGGGTGAGCGAGAGGCCCACCACGTCGGGCGCCAGGCGGTCGACGGCCTCGGCCACCGCCTCCGGCGGCGTGCGGGCGCCGAGCACCACGCAGCGGTAGCCCCACTGCGCCAGGCGGAAGGCGATGCCGTACAGCGGCATCACGTGCTGCTCCTCCTCCCAGCAGGCCAGCACGGCCGAGCGGGGCGCGGAGGTGGGCTGCACCAGGTCGAGCAGGTTGCGGGTGGCGCGCGCCAGGGCCTCGCTGGCGAGGTGCTCCTGGCTGACCGAGAGCGTGCCTTCGTGCCAGCGGTCGCCGATCTCGCGCAGGGCCGGCGCGAAGATGTCCTCGAAGATCACCGCCGCCGAGCCCATGGTCTGGGCCAGGCGGATCTCGCGGTCCAGGCCGTCGGCGTCGAAGCGCTCCACCGCCGAGACGATGCGCCGGCTCACGGTGGCGGCGGGGTCGCCGGGGGTGGGCGCGGGCTCGTCGGCGGGGGAGAAGAAGTCGCCCACCAGCCGCGCGGCGTCGCTGGCGGACATGCCCGACTCGCAGAGGTCGCGCATGCGCGCCAGCATCTCCACGTCGCGCGCGCTGAACAGGCGGTAGCCCTTGCCGGTGCGGTTGGGTGTGGGCACGCCGTAGCGCCGCTCCCAGGCGCGCAGCGTGGGTGCGGGGATGCCGGTCATCTCGGACACGGTCTGGATGCGGTAGCGAGGGACGTCTTCGGCGGACATGGGCGGACCGCTCCTTGGGTTGCTCATGTATAACAGGTCGAACAAAGATTGGACAACCTTTGCAGAGGTCTTATGTTGTGGGGGCAGGCGGGAGACGGACGGCGGGCAGGTTGCCCCCCTCCTCCCGCGGAGAAGACCCCATGCACGAAGACACCCTCAGCGCCCCCCCCTCCGACCCGACGACCCAGGACTCCCGGCCCCACGCCGTGGTCATCGGCAGCGGCTTCGGCGGCCTGGCCGCGGCCTGCCGCCTGCTGGCGCGCGGCTACCGCGTGACGGTGCTGGAGAAGCGGGACCAGCCCGGCGGGCGCGCCTACGTGTACCGGCAGGACGGCTTCGTCTTCGACGGCGGGCCCACCGTGGTGACCGCGCCCTTCATGCTCGAGGAGCTGTGGGCCCTGTTCGGCCGCAAGCTGTCCGACGACATCGACATGCGGCCGGTCTTCCCCTACTACCGGGTGCGCTTCCACGACGGCCAGGTCTTCGACTACCAGGGCTCCAAGGAGGGCCAGGAGGCGGAGATCCGCAAGTTCAACCCCGACGACGTCGAGGGCTACCACGCCTTCTTCGAGATGAGCCGCAAGATCTTCGAGAAGGGCTTCGAGCAGCTCTCCTACGTGCCCTTCGGCAGCTGGATGGACATGCTCAAGATCGCGCCGGACATGGTGAAGCTGCAGAGCTACCGCACGGTCTACGGCCTGATCGCCCGGTACATCCAGGACGAGCGCCTGCGGCAGGTCTTCTCCTTCCACACGCTGCTGGTGGGCGGCAGCCCCTTCGCCACCACCTCGATCTACAGCCTGATCGCCTTCCTGGAGCGCAAGTGGGGGGTCTGGTTCCCCATGGGCGGCACCGGCGAGCTGGTCAAGGGCCTGGTGCGGCTGATCGAGGAGCAGGGCGGGCAGCTCCGGCTGTCGACGGCGGTGGAGCAGATCACGGTGGAGGGCGGGCGCGCGACCGGCGTGCGCCTGGTGGGCGGCGAGCACCTGGCGGCCGACATCGTCGTGTCCAACGCCGACTCGGCCTGGACCTACAAGCACCTGGTGGCGCCCGAGCACCGCAAGCGCTGGACGGACCGCAAGATCGAGAAGAGCCGCTACAGCATGAGCCTGTTCGTCTGGTACTTCGGGACGGACCGCAAGTACGAGGACGTCGCCCACCACACGATCCTGCTCGGCCCCCGCTACAAGGGCCTCATCGACGACATCTTCGACAAGAAGGTCCTCGCCGACGACTTCAGCCTGTACCTGCACCGGCCGACCGCGACCGACCCGTCGATGGCGCCCGAGGGCTGCGACGCCTTCTACGTGCTCTCGCCGGTCCCGCACCTGGACGCCGGCGTGGACTGGGAGCAGCAGCGGGGAGAGTACCGGCAGCGCATCCTGCGCTTCCTGTCGGAGTCGGTGATGCCCGACCTGGACAAGCACGTCGTCAGCGAGCACATCCTGGACCCGCTGGGCTTTCAGCAGGAGCTGTCGAGCTACAAGGGCGCCGCCTTCGGGCTGGAGCCGGTGCTGACCCAGTCCGCGTACTTCCGGCCGCACAACAAGAGCGAGGAGGTGGAGGGCCTGTACCTGGTCGGCGCGGGCACCCACCCCGGGGCGGGGCTGCCGGGCGTGCTGTCCTCGGCCAAGGTGCTCGACGCGGTCGTGCCGGACGCCGCCCAGGTCCGGGTCGCCGCCGGTGGCTGAGCTGGCGCTGTCGCCGGAGGAGGCCCGGCTCTGCCGCGACCTGCTGGCGGCCGGCAGCAAGAGCTTCCACGCCGCCAGCCTGCTGCTGCCACGGCGGATGCGGCTGCCGGCGGCCGCGGTCTACGCCTTCTGCCGGGTGGCGGACGACGCCATCGACGAGGCGGACCCGGCGGCGGGCGGAGCTGCGGCGGCCCTGGTCGGCCTGCGCCAGCGGCTGGACCGGATCTACTCCGCCGACCCGGGGGCCGATCCGGTGGATCGGGCCTTCCACGCCGTCGCGACCGCCTACGGGATCCCCCGCGCGGTGCCCGAGGCGCTGCTGGAGGGCTTCCACTGGGACGCGACCGGCCGCGACTACCGCACCATCGACGAGGTGCGGGCCTACGGCGTGCGGGTGGCCAGCACGGTGGGCCTGATGATGACCTGCCTGATGCGGCCGCGGGACCCGCGCTGGGACCTGGCCACGGTGCACGCCCGGGCCTGCGACCTGGGGGTGGCGATGCAGCTCACCAACATCGCGCGGGACGTGGGTGAGGACGCACGCCGGGGGCGGGTCTACCTGCCCCTGGAGTGGCTGGCCGAGGAGGGGCTCGACCCGCGGGCCCTGCGCGACGACCCGCGCCCCTCGCCGGCGCTGGCCCGGGTGGTCGAGCGCCTGCTCGCCGAGGCCGACCGGCTCTACGCGCGCGCGGACGCGGGCGTCGCCATGCTGCCCTGGGACGTGCGGGTGGCGATCCGGGCGGCGCGGCTCATCTACGCCGAGATCGGCGCGGTCATCCGGCGGCGCGGGGGCGACTCGGTGACCGGCCGCGCCGTCACCTCGCGCGGGCGCAAGGCCTGGCTGGCCCTGCGCAGCCTGGGGGCGGTGCTGCCCTGGCGGCCGTCCCCCCTCCTGGCCTCCGCGCCCGTCCTGCCCGAGGCGGCTGCCCTGGTGGCGGCGACCGCGGGTCGGACCGGCCCGGGTTGACCCGGGGGAGCCGATGATCCCGGCGCGCACCTGGCCTGCCTTCCGGCGCTGGTTCACCGGGCACGCCCGCGCGCGGCTGCGCCAGGCCTTCGGCGCGGTCCGGGTGCTGGGCCTGGAGCCCGCCCGCGCCCTGGCGCAGGAGCGCCCGCTGCTGGTCGTGGCCAACCACCAGGCGTGGTGGGACCCGCTGGTGGCCCTGGTCCTGTCCGACGCGCTGGGCACCGACGGCCAGGCGATGATGGACGCGCGCAACCTGCGCCGCCTGCCCTTCTTCCGGCTGGTGGGCGCCTTCGGCGTGGACCTGGACGACCCACGCGACGGCGCGCTGGTCCTGCGCTACGCCGCGCGCCAGCTCTCGTCGCCGGGCCGGCTGGTGTGGGTCTTCCCACAGGGCGCCGAGCGGCCGGGGGGGCTGCGACCGCTGGGCTTCGTCGCGGGCAGCGCGGTCCTGGCGCGCCTGGCGCCCCAGGCGGCGGTGCTCCCGGTGGGCGTCCGCTACGTCTTCGGCCCCCGCGAGCACCCGGACCTGGTCGTGTCGATCGGGGCGCCGGTGCCCGGCGCGGGGCGCGGGGAGGAGCAGCGCCGGGCCCAGGAGGCGGCGGTCGAGGCCGAGCTGGACCGGATCGACGCGCTGCTGGCCGCGGGCGGGGAGGTGGCGGTGCCCGCGCTGCTGCAGCGCCGCCCGGATCGGCTGGGCGCCTGGGCCGAGGCGGCGCTGGCCCGGCTGGCCGGCTGGTGGCTGCGCGGCTGAGCGGTCGCTCAGGGCACGGTCTCCAGCCGCCCCCCGGCGCCGATGCGAAGGGGCACGCCCCGCCAGCGGAAGGTGCGGCTGCCCAGGGCCGCGCGCCAGGCCCACAGCAGCAGCGGGTCGGCGATGAGCGTGTCCAGGAAGGCGCCGCCGAGGGGCAGGGCGCAGGCGCGGCGGGCGAGCAGGGCCACGAGCAGGCGGCCGCCGATCGCGGCCAGCGCGAGGGCGGGAGACCCCAGCAGCGCCGCCAGCAGGAGCTGGCCCGGCAGCGGCGCCAGCACCAGCGGGTAGCTGGCGAGCAGGGCCGGGCGCTGGGCGCGGATCACCCGCAGCCACCGGGCCAGGCGCGCCACCACCTCGCCGGTCGTCCGGCCGCCGACCTGCGACGGCACCCGCAGCCCGACGGGGGCGACCCGCAGGCCCGCCCCTCGCAGGCGCCGCGACAGCTCCATGTCCTCGCCCAGGTGCTCGACCAGGGCCA
This sequence comes from Myxococcota bacterium, assembly GCA_023150805.1. Classification (GTDB taxonomy): domain Bacteria; phylum Myxococcota_A; class UBA796; order UBA796; family UBA2385; genus UBA2385. Next base: position 22,736 of record JAKLKF010000086.1, read on the forward strand.
GGAAGCCGCCTGCCTGCGCCAGGGCGTCGCCCCGGACGGCGAAGCACTTGCCGACCAGGCCGGTGGGATCGACCCCCCGCAGCAGCGGGAAGGCGTGCAGCGAGCCGCCCAGCACGGCCTGGCTGGCGCGGTCGCCGACGGTGCGGGGGGCCACCTCGACCGGCGGCGCCCAGGTCGCGGCCGGACCGCCGGGCGCCACCAGGGGGGCGAGCAGGGGGGCCAGGTCGACGCTGGCCAGGTCCACGTCGCTGTCCACGCTGGCGACCAGGGTGGGGGCGCCCGTGGGCAGCGGGGCCTGCAGGCCGCCGTGGAGCTGGCTGGCCTTGCGGTTGGGACCCAGCGGCGGGACGATGTGCAGGTCGGCCGGCTGCCCCGCGGCGTGCAGCGCGGCGACGGCGGCGGTGGCGGCGGGCAGGGCGGGATCGTCGGCGCTGGCCAGGACGAAGCGGGTGTGCAGCGGCCAGGCGCCGGCCGGCGGGCGGGACAGGCGCGCGGCCAGCCCTGGCTCGTCTCCCGCGCAGGGGCGCAGCAGGAGCGCCGGCGGCCCCGTCGTGGGGCCGGGGAGCGGGGCCGGGCCGGCCGGCGGGGGCGGCGCGCGCAGGCGCAGGGTGGCGACCACCGCCGCCGCCGTCGAGGTGCAGATCCAGGCGAGCCCGAGCAGCAGCAGGCCGCTCACGCCGGGTCCCGCCGGATGCGGAAGGGCAGGAGGAACTGCACCCAGGGCCGGGTGAAGCGGTCGAGGTCCACGGCCTCGTGCACGGCCAGCAGGGGCGCATCCGGCTGGGCCGGGCCCGCGTCCAGGCGCACCAGGCTGCGGTTGTAGAAGGGCGTGTCCTCCAGGGTCCGCACCAGGTGGGCGCCGCCCGCCACGGCGCTGCGGGTGGCGCGGGGCACGCCGAAGAGGGTGCCGGGGAGGTCGACCGGGTGCGGCAGCGCGGGCGCCGGCGCCGCCCCCTGGGGCCCCAGGGCCAGGGTCCGCTGCACCGGTGGGCCCCGGCGGGGCACGGTGTCGTACTGCATCAGCACGCCGTCCCGCGTCCAGCCGCGGCTCCAGGTCCAGCGGGCGAAGCCGTCCTCCAGCGCCTCGTCCCCCCAGTTCTGGTCGTGGTAGCCCTGGCCCTGGAAGCGCAGCGCGGGCTCGTCCAGCTCGACCTCGGCGCGGGCGCGCGCGGCCGCGGGCCACCAGTGGTGGCGGCCCTCGGAGTCCAGGTCCAGCGGGGCGGGCGCGCCCAGCTCGGGCCACAGGCGCACCCGCCCACGGACCCGCCGCGGAAGGGGCACGCAGACCTCGTCCAGCGTCAGCTCCAGGGCTCCGTCCCGCCAGGCGATCCGGCTCGGCCCCAGCGCCCACGCGTCCGGCGCGCGGGTCGCCGGGTCGGCCGCGCGCTCGGTGAAGGCCCAGCGGCCGCCGGGTCCGTAGACGCAGGCGTTGACCGCGCAGTGGGCGAAGGGATCGTCCCGGCCCGAGAGGCGCGCCCGACGCCAGGCGGGCGAGAACACGGTGCCGACGAAGAAGATCGCGGTCAGGCCATGCCGGCCGTCGTCGGAGACGACGTCGACGTACCACCAGGCGTAGCCCCCCGGCGGGACGGGGACGTCGAAGGGCCGGCCAGCTCCGGCACCCACGGAAGGCCCAGGTCCTGCGCCACCGCCTGCGCCGCCAGCCGGCCGCTGATCGTCACCATCGGCACGCCCGCCCCCGGGTGGGCGCTGCCCCCCGCCAGGTACAGGCCCGGCAGGCGGCTGCGCGACCCGCTCCGCTCGAGAGCTGCAGGCCGCAGCGGGAGAGCCGCGCCATCGTCGCGTGGGTGCATCGGTCGACCTCGACGTCGGGCAGGGGGGCCTGATCGCCCCGGGCGGGGGCGTTGACGATCAGGAAGAGGCGCTCGGCGGCGGCGGGAGGGTGGGTCCCCTCGACCCGGTCCTGGGCGCAGGCGTAGACGGTGGGGTCCAGGGGCAGGCGTCCCTGGCGGATCTGCTGGAACTCCCCCTGGTAGTCGTCGCCGAAGAAGACGTTGTGGTAGGCGAGGGGGAAGCCGGCGGTGGTGGCCGTCATCGCGAAGGTGAGCGCCGAGAGGGAGCGGCGGGCGACCGGCACCGGCCCCACGGCCGCCTGCGCCTGGGGCCCCAGGAGGCCCTTGCCGATGGCGCCCGCGTCCATGTTCGCGACCACCGCGTCGGCGGGCAGCAGCTCGCCGGCCTCCAGCTCGACGCCGCGCACCCGGCCGCCCTCGACCCGCAGGGCCCGCGCCGGGCTCGAGGTGCGCAGCTCCACGCCGCGCTGCCCGGCCAGGTCCGCCAGCGCGCCGACCAGGGCGGCCATGCCCCCGGCCACCGTCCAGACGCCGAGCTGCTCGACGTGGCTCACCAGGTTCAGGGTCGCTGGCGTCTGGAAGGGCGAGCCGCCGGTGTAGGTCGCGTAGCGGGCGAAGAGCTGGCGCAGGCGGGGGTCCTGGAAGTGGGCGCCGACCGCCCTCCAGACCGTGCGGTGCACGTCGATCCGCGCCACGCGCCCCAGGTCCCCCAGGCCATGGGTCCGGGCCAGCCCGAGCAGGGTCGGGCGGGGCGCGAAGATGAAGTCGTCCCGCACCTCCTCGTAGATGGCCCGGCAGGCGGCGAGGTGGCGGTCGAAGCCGCGCGCCTCGGCCTCGCCGAAGACCTCGACGATCTCCGCGCGGGTCCGCGCGGGATCGGCGTGCAGGTCGAGCCGGGCGCCGTCGGTCCAGGCGTGGCGGGCCAGCACCTGGGCCGGGCGCAGGGCCAGGCGCTCGTCCAGCGTGGCGCCGGCGTCGCGGAACAGGCTGTCGAGCACGCCGCGCAGGGTGAGCACGGTGGGCCCGGCGTCCACGCTCACCACGCCACCCCGGCCGTCGGGCACGGTGACGGCGCGCGCCTTGCCGCCCAGCCAGGGGTGGCGCTCCACCAGGGTGACGGCCAGCCCCGCGCCCGCCAGGTCCACGGCGGCCGCGAGGCCACCCAGGCCGCCGCCCACCACCACGACGCGGGGGCGAGAGGTCTCGGCGGACCGGGCGGTCGGGAGCGGGTCGATGATGGTTTGCACAAGGACAGCATAATCTCCGATCCGGGATTGACAAACCTTGTGCATCCGGTAGGTACGCTTTGTCCCAATCGGACCCAGGAGCGCCCATGAGCCCCACGCTTCACGACCGCATCGACGCCTCCCTGGCCCGGGCCCTCTCCGCCCAGCGGCTGGCCGGCTCCCCGCCCCACCTGGCCTCGGCGGTGCGCCACGCGGTGTTCCCCGGCGGCGGGCGGGTGCGCCCGCTGCTCACCCTGTCGACCGCCCGCGCCTGCGGCGACGACGCCCCGGGGCTCAGCGACGCGGCCGCCGCTGCGGTGGAGCTGATCCACTGCGCCAGCCTCGTGCACGACGACCTGCCGATCTTCGACGACGCCCTGCAGCGGCGCGGGCGCCCCACCGTGCATGCCGTCTTCGGTCCGCAGGTGGCCCTGCTGGCGGGTGACGCGCTGATCGTGCACGCCTTCGACTTCCTGGCCGAGTCCGCGGGGGGGCACGCCGACCGGGCCATCGCCATGACCCGCGCGCTGGCCGCCGGGGTGGGCATGCCCTCGGGCATCATCGGCGGGCAGGCCTGGGAGTGCGAGCCGCGGGTGGACCGCGCGGCCTACCACCGCGCCAAGACCGGCGCCCTGTTCCGCGCCAGCGTGGAGCTGGGGGCCCTGGCGGCCGGCCACGCCCCCGCGGCCTGGCGCGCCGTGGGCGACCACCTGGGCGCGGCCTACCAGCTCGCCGACGATCTGCAGGACGTGCTGGGGCGCGGCGAGGAGGCGGGCAAGCCGGTCGGCCAGGACCTGCGGCTGGGCCGCCCCAACGCCGTGGTCGAGCTGGGCGTGGGGGGCGCGCTCCAGGCGCTGGCCCGCACCGTCCAGGACGCCGAGGACGCGGTCCCCGCCTGCGGGGGCCGGGATGGGCTGATCCGCCTGGTGCGCGCCATCGCCGCCCGCCTGGTCCCGGATCGGGCGCTGCCGGAGGTGCGGGTGCCCGCCTCGGCCGCCGGGTAGGGGCCCTCAGTCGGGCGCCGCCTCGGTCGTGGGCGCCGCCGCGGCCGGGTCCGTGGGCGCGTCGGGGGCGGTGGGCGGCGAGACTGGGGCCATGACCACGGTGCCGGCGTCGAGCACCTCGACGCCCAGCGGGGTCTGGCCGTTCTCCAGCATCCGCAGCTTCTCGCGCAGGTCGACCAGGGCGACGTTCCGGTTGAGCTGCTTGCCCTCGATGCCGAACATCACGAAGCTGGCGTAGTAGTTCCGCGGCGCGTACCACTGGAAGCGGTCGCCCCAGAAGCTGGTGACCTGGTAGAGCGCGTTCGTCTGCAGGTCGAAGACCTGCACCTCCGGCGGCACGATCTCCTTGACCACCCAGTCGGGCTGGTTCTCCAGCCACTTCTCCTGGCGGGCCAGCTCGCGCTGCCGCGCCTCCTCGGACAGCTCGTCCCAGGAGCGCATGTCGAAGGGGCTGACCGGGTCCCCGTCCCGCTCGATGGCGACGTAGCGCCCCTCGTGGTGCGGGACGACCCGTTTCGCCCCGGGGAAGCGGCGGATCTCGGTCCCGTCGACCTTGTACAGCGTGCCGCCGTCGGGGCCCGCCACGCCGACCAGGCCCGCCGCCGGGCTGAGGACCAGGCTGCCGGCGGCGGCGTCCACCGTGTCCAGCCAGGCGAAGGCCGGGCTGGTGGCGCCGGTGGCCGTGTCCAGCACCACGACCTTGCGCGCGCCGGCGGCGTCCAGCCCCGTCAGCAGCAGGCTGCCCTCGGTCGGGCCGGGCTGCAGGTCCCGCGGCGTGGTCAGGTCCAGCGCGACCTCGTCCAGCGTGCTGGCCGTGCGGTTGTAGAGGGCGATCCGCCCCTTGTCGCTGGTGGCGTCCTTCGCCGGCCCCAGCGGGATCGCCAGCAGGTCGTCGCGCAGCCATGCGGCGTTGGCGACGGGCGTCTCGGTGGGCACCGTCAGGATGGTCTTGTCCTCGCCGTCCATCAGGTGGCCGCCGTGCGTGAGCTGGAAGTACAGCCACCGGCCGTTGGGGGACCAGCTCATGTGGGCGAAGTTGTTGCTTCCGCAGTTGCCGAAGGCGGTCTGCATGCCCTGCTTGCCCGCCAGGAAGCGGATCTCCGACTCGTTGCAGTCGGCGTAGGCCTGGGCGATGGTCTGCGTGAGGGTCTGGCCACCGTGGAACTCCTCGCGGCTGCAACCGCCGAGGAGGAGGAGGGCGATCAGCGGGGTCACGTGCGGCTCCGGCGTCGGAGGAGGAGGAGGGAGAGGAACAGGGGGGCGGAGGCGAGGGGGGGCGGGGAGGCGCCGCCGGTGCAGGCGCAGGCGCGGGCCTGGACGGGCGGCGTGGCCGAGCTGTCGCCGCTGTCGGCCCCGGTGTCCGTGGCCCCCGTATCGGCGTCGGCGCCGTCGTGCGCGCCTACGTCGGGCAGGACGACCTGTCGCCCCGCCGACAGGACCACGACGTCGACCGGGCCTTCGGCCCGGGCGGCCTCCAGGACCAGGGACCCGCCGTCCCAGGATCGCAGCGCGAGCGGCTGGGGCGCCCGCTCCGGGCCGAGCAGGGCCCAGGCCCGGGTGCCGGCGGCGAAACCCTCGCCCCACAGGACCAGCTCCCCCGGGCGCAGCTCGATGGCGTCGATCCGCAAGGCCTCGTCGCGCTCCTCGACGAAGAGGGAGCGCGGCGCGACGCCGTCCTCGAGCTCCAGGTCCCAGGGACCGGGCGCCATGCCCGTCGTGTCCAGCACCCATCCGGTCCCCGCCGGCATGGCCCGCACCGGCTCGTGCCCGGGCCGAGACAGCAGCAGGGATCGGCTGTCGACGTCGAGGTGGAAGGTCACGACCTGGTCTGCGGGCAGGTGGAGTGGCTCGGGCCGGACCTGGACCAGGTCGGCCCGCTCCAGCTCGACCACGAGCGCGGCCCCGGGTTCCGCTTCGACCTGCCGCGTCTGGTGGCCGGGCGCCGAGACCTCCAGGGTGACCGGCCCCGCCAGGTGGCGGGCGAAGCGCCCGTCCGGGCCGGTCAGCGCCGACCCGCCGCCCTCGACGATGGCGACGGTGGCGGGCAGGCCCAGGCCGCTGCGCGCGTCCCGCACCTGGCCCCAGGCAGGCTCCGCGCCGAGCAGGAAGGCCCGGACGGCCGGCCAGTGCTGGGCGCGCAGGGCCGGCAGGTCGGACCCGGCGGGGATCTTCTCGACGCTGACCTCGACCGTGAAGTCGAGCGTGCCCTGGCGGCCGTAGGCCCAGTCGTTCACGTCGCCCCAGGTCTGGTACCAGGCCGCGCCGTTGGTCCGCCAGAAGTCCGGGGTGGTGCAGGCGTCGGCGTAGCGGTCGGCCAGGGCCTGGAGCAGGTCGTCGTCCGGGCTGGGGTCCACGCGGTGGTTCCACACCCAGCCGACGTTCGCGGCGCCGGCGTGGAAGCTCAGGCCGGCGGCGAAGGGCACCCAGGTCTGCAGGGCCCGCAGCGCGCGCGTCTCGGGCTCGCTGAAGGGGGCATCGCCGGGCAGCCACTCCTCCTCGGTCCACGCGAAGTCGTAGTTGCGGTTCAGGTCGACGGTGGTCGCGCTGTAGCGCTGCGCGGCCTCGAAGCCGTCGGGGTTGAGCTGCGGGAGGACCCAGACCTGGTCGGTCTGCAGCAGCGCGTGCAGGGCCGGGTCGGCGCGCGGGTCCCCCGCGGCCCGCGCCAGCTCGACCGCCGCGTGCAGCGCCACCTCGGAGCTGGCCCACTCGTCGCCGTGGTGCGTGCCCACCAGGCGCCAGGCGGCGCGCGGCGCCTCGGCCACGCCGATCCGGACGGCGCGCAGCGTGCGGCCCTCCGACGAGCGGCCCAGGTCCACCACCTCGACGCGCTCGGGATCGGCCTCGGCCAGCGCCTGGAGCAGCGCCAGCACCTCGGCGGCGTCGTGGTAGGCGTCTTCGTCGGAGGCTCGCGCCAGCGCGGCCGGCCGCCACCGCAGGCCGTGGGCGTCCAGCGCCCCTGTCACGCCCGGCGGCCCGTCCATGCGCCACCAGGCGCCCTGCTGGCCCTCGGCGAAGCCCATCCCCAGGGCGCGCGCATGCGCGTGGGCGGCGGCGTCGGGCAGCTCCACCCACAGGGCCTGCCAGGAGGGCGCGGCCCCCGCGGGCCCGGCCAGCAGGAGGAGGAGCGCGGCGCCGTGCCGAGGGTGCATGTCCCAGCCTAACCGGGCGACTCTGGTGCCTGGCCCTCCAGGCTGGCCGGGGGCGCCAGGCCGTCCAGCACCTGTCGCACCTGCGCGCGCCAGGCGTGGAAGGCGGGCAGGGCGTCCTCGCCCAGCCGCTCGTTGCGGGGCAGGTCCGCCGTCATCGCGTCGGCGTGGCGCCCGTTCACCCAGAGCTGGAAGTGCAGGTGCGGGCCCGTCGACAGCCCGGTGCTGCCGACCTGCCCCACGACCTGCCCCTGGCCGACGACCTCGCCCTTGCGGACCAGGATCCGGGACAGGTGCGAGTAGCTGGTCCGGTAGGGGCCCTCGTGCTGCACCTCGACATAGTTGCCGTGGCCCCCGTTGCGGCCGGCCTTCAGCACCGTGCCGCGGGCCACCGAGCGCACCGGCGTGCCCGTCGGCGCCCCGAAGTCGGTGCCCAGGTGGGCCCGCTTCGTCTTGAGGATCGGGTGGAAGCGGCCCTTGGAGAAGCCGCTGGTCACCCGCGAGAACTCCAGCGGGCTGCGCAAGAAGGCCCCGCGGCGGTTGAAGCCCTCGTCGTCGTAGTAGTCGGGCTCCCGGGCGCCCGGGGGCTGCCAGCGCGTCGCGACCCACTCCTTGCCGGCGTTGTGGAAGCGCGCGGCCAGCGGCGCGCCCAGCTTCTGGAAGCCGTCGGCCCGGGTCTTCTCCTCGACGACCAGCTCGACCCGTGCGCCCTGCTGGACCTCGGTGTTGAAGTCGACGTCGCTCTCGAAGATGTGGGCCAGCGCGAGGATGTCGGCCGGGCGCAGGCCGGCGTCCACGGCGGCGTCCCACAGGGTCGCCTGCACCGTGAAGTCGCGCCGGACCATGCGGGCCTGGTACACCGCCTGCTCGACGTGGGCCTGCCAGCCCGCGCCCTCGCGGACCGCGACGAGCTGCTCGTCCTCGCTCAGCTCGTAGCGCAGCTCGGCCACCTCGCCGGCGTCGGGGGGGTAGACCAGCATCAGGTCGCGGCCCTCCCGCAGCCGCGCCAGGTCGTGGTGCGCCAGGGCCGCCTCGCGCAGGGCGTGGGCGTCGATGCCATAGCCGGAGAGCACCTGGCCCAGCGTGTCCCCGGGCCCGATGCGGTGGCGCAGGGTGACGGCCGGCGGGGTCGGCGGCGGCAGGACCAGCTCGGTGGAGGCGACGGGCGGGAGCGCGGGTGGGGCGGCGGCGCGCGAGACGACCCGCCAGGCCACCAGGCCGGCGGCCCCGAGGGCCACCACCAGCAGGCCGGCCAGCAGGAGCAGGCGATGCCAGGGAGGGCGAGCGGTCACGAGCGGGTGAGGAGCAGGGCGCCGACGAGCAGGGCCAGGAGCAGGCCGCCGACCAGGCCGCCGATGAGCAGGCCCTTGAGCACGTCGTCGAGGAGCGTGCGCTCCCGGGGCGGGCGGGCCGGGGCGGGCGCCGGCCGGGGGGCGGGCGAGGGCGCGGCGGCGGGCGAGGGGAGGGCCGGCGGCGGGGTGGGGGTCGC